>JBDHSQ010000043.1:0-27722 GCA_039808285.1 Paracoccaceae bacterium | reverse complement strand
GGGCCGCGGTCTCCGGCCCCAGCGCGGCGGCGACAGAGGCCGTGGCGGCGGTCGCCGCGGACGGTTTGGCATCCGTGCCGGCGGCCGGTGCCGTGGCGGCACCCGCGGCGGTCCCGGACGCCGGGGCCTCCGGCGTGCGCGGCGTCGCCGGGACGGCGGGCTTCATCGCGGCCTTCACCGGATCCCATTTCTCGAACCGGTCGGCGGCGGACTTCAGGCTGTCGATCCCGCTGCCGACGGGATTGGACAGCGACTTGAGATCCTTGCGAACCTCGTTCACGCCGCTTTCATTCGCCGCCTGTTCCATCGCCCGGCTGAACTCGCGCGCCATCTGGCGCAGCTTGCCGGTGACCCGGCCGATCTGGCGGAACATCTCGGGAAGGTCGCGCGGCCCGATGACGATCAGCGCCACCACGCCGATCACCATCAATTCCATCCAGCCTATGTCGAACATCGGTGTTGCCTCTCCGGGGCGGTCGTCTCAAGAACCTGTCGCTCAGGCCTTGTCCTTCCCATCCGGCGTCACGTCGCGGGCCTGTTCCGAGGCGCTCTTCTCGATCTCCTCGCTGCCTTCCCGCACACCGCGCTTGAATGCGGTGATGCCCTTGCCGAACTCGCCCATCATGGATGCGATCTTGCCGCGGCCGAACAGCACCAGAATCACCACGGCGATGAGCAGCAGTTGGATCGGGCTTGCCATATGCATGTCTACGTCTCCTGACCGGGGGCCGCATGGGTGCGGCCCGCATTTTCCGACTGACATGCAATCTTGGGCCTCGCCCCCCTCCTTTCCAAGACGCAATTCCGCTGGCCGACCGAGGCAACTGACGCCATACTGTCAGTTGCAGCTCCCTCCGTCCGCTCCGTCGATGCGCCGCCCCGACCGCCTCTTTGACCTCGTCCAGATTCTCCGCGACGGCAAGCTCCACCGCGCTGCCGATCTGGCCGCGCGACTCGGCGTCTCCACCCGGACGGTCTGGCGCGACATGGCCACGCTCGCGGGCTCCGGCCTGCCGGTCGAGGGCGCGCGCGGGGTGGGCTACCAGCTTCGCGACCCGACGGTGCTGCCGCCGATGACGCTCAGCCGCGACGAGTTCGAGGCGCTCAGGCTCGGCGTGGCGCTGGCCGCCGGGGCCGCCGATCCGACGCTGGCGCGCGCCGCTGCCTCGCTGCGCGCCAAGATCGGCGCGGTGGCGCCCGCCCGCGCCGAGGACACCGGCAGCGGCAGCTTCGTCTTCGCGAGCGAGGAAGCCGCGCGCGCGGCGCCGCACCTGGGCCTGATCCGCCGCGCCATCCGCGACCACCTGACGCTCGGCCTCGGCTATCCGGACGCGGGGGGCACGGTGCGGCCCCGGCGCGTGCGCCCCTTGCACCTCGACTTCTGGGGCCGCGCGTGGCTCCTGACCGCCTGGTGCGAACTGTCGCAGGATTTCAGGGTGTTCAGGGTCGATCTTGCAACCCCCATCGAACATGACGGCGGCGCCTTCATGCCCGAGCACGGCAAGACGGCCGAGGACTACATCGCCCGCTTCACCACCGCCTGAGACGGTCAGCCGCGACGGGAAAAGACGAAACAGCGGTCGCGCCGGATCATCAGCCACATGACCGTCCCCGCCCTGGGCAGGAAGACGCCGGGAACCGTCGCCCTCAGGATCTGGCCGCCCTCCTCCATGCGGAACTCCACGAGGCTCTCGCGCCCCATGAACCGTGCCCGGACCACGGCGGCGCGGGCGGCGGTGCCATCGGCGGCGGTCGGGCTGGGGCCGCGCCCGGCGCGGTCGAAGTCGATCTTCAGGTGCTGCGGGCGGATGACGATCTCCACCTCGGTGCCGTCCGGCACGCCGGGGGCGAGGAACTCGCCGAAGGGCGTTCGCGTCAGCGCGCCTGCGACCGTGGCGCAAAGGATGTTGATGTCGGAAAAGAACGCGGCCGCCTCGCGGTCCACGGGGGCGTTGTAGATGTTGTAGGGCGCGCCCCGCTGGACGATCCGGCCGCGCCGCATCAGCGCGATCTCGTCGGCCATGCGCATCGCCTCGTGCGGCTCGTGGGTGACGAGCAGGACGGCCGTCCCCTCCTCCTTCAGAAGCGCCAGCGTGTCGTCGCGAATGCCGTCGCGCAGCCGCTCGTCGAGGCCCGAGAAAGGCTCGTCCATCAGCAGGATGCGCGGCCGGGGCGCAAGGGCGCGAGCCAGCGCCACGCGCTGCTGTTCGCCGCCCGACAGTTCGTGGGGGAACTTCGGACCGAAGCCCGAGAGCGAGACACGGTCCAGAAGCTCGTCCACCCGCCGGGCGCGGCCCTCGGCGCCGCGGGGAAGGCCGAAGGCCACGTTCTCCGCCACGCTCAGATGCGGGAAGAGCGCGAAGTCCTGGAACATCAGGCCGATGTGCCGCCGTTCGGGGGGCACGCGGAAAACGGTGTCGCAGACCAGCGCGCCGTCGACATGGATCGTGCCCTCGTCCTGCATGTCCACCCCGGCGATGATCCTGAGCGTGGTGGACTTGCCGCAGCCCGAAGGCCCGAGCAGGCAGGTGACCTGCCCCGCCCCGATCGCGAGCGATACGTCGTCGACCACCCTGCGCCCGTCGAACTGTCGGACCAGGTGTCTGACCTCAAGTCTGGGCGATTGCGTCACGCGGGTCTTGCCTGAGCGATTTTATCGGGCTCCGGCCCGGATAGCAGCCCCGTCCCCGCGCCGCAAGGCCCCGCCGCCCGGGGGCTAGATGATGCCGCCCGCATCGAGGCTGACGATCCCGGCGAGGATGATGTCTCCGGCGGCGCCGGCGAAGATCAGGTGGCCGCCCGCAACGGTCCAATTCATGACCTGCGGAACCCGGAACGGGCCGCCGGCCTAGAAGGTCGAATTGATCGCGCCGCCGTCGAGCAGGATGTTCTGGCCGACGATGAAGCCCGCGTGCACCGAGCAGAGGAAGGCGCACATCGCGCCGAACTCGCCCGGGGTGCCGTAGCGTCGGGCGGGGATCGTCGCGGCACGGGCAAGGCGGGCGGCCTCCAGGCTGATCCCCCGCGCCCGCGCCACCCCGCTGTCGAGCGCATCGGCGCGGTCGGTGGCGTGGATGCCGGGCAGGAGGTTGTTGATGGTGACGCCGCGCGGCGCCACCTGCCGGGCGGTGCCGGCGACGAAGCCGGTCAGCCCCGAACGCGCCGCGTTGGAAAGCCCCAGCTCCGGGATCGGCGCCTTGACCGACTGCGAGGTGATGTTCACCACCCGCCCCCAGCCGCGTTCGGCCATCCCGGGCAGGAGTGCCGTCATCAGCGCGATGGGCGAAAGCATGTTGGCGTCGAGCGCGCGGATGAAGTCGTCGCGCCCCCAGTCGGACCAGAGGCCCGGCGGCGGGCCGCCGGCGTTGGTGACGAGGATGTCGACCGCGCCTGCCGCCTCCAGAACCGCGCGGCGGCCGGTGTCGGTGGTGATGTCGGCCGCGGCCTCGGTCACCGCGACGCCATGCGCGGCGCGGATCGCGGCGGCGGTTGCGGCCAGCGCCCCCGCCCCGCGCGCGTTCAGGACGAGATCGACCCCCGCCGCCGCCAGCGCCTCGGCGCAGCCGCGGCCGAGCCCCTTCGATCCGGCGCAGACCAGCGCCCTCCTGCCGCGAATGCCGAGATCCATGCGTCACCTCCTGCCTGCCGCATCATAGCGGACCGAAGGGCAAGGGCCAGACCCGGAGCGCGCACGTTGACGCCCAGGTCGGCGCTTTGCTAATCCCGGTAGCGGGGAACGCGCGCGCCCCGTTCCGAAGGACCGCAGATGCCGGACCTCTCAGCCCCCACGCCTGCCCAGACGGCGCATGTCTATGCGGCGCGTGATCTGCGCGTCGTGAGCGGCGCCAATCTTGGCGATGCCGTCGCACCCGCGCATCAGGCCGAGCCGGGCGACGTCTACCGGCTCGACCCCGCCGCGCAGGCGCTGCGGATGGCGCTCAGGCCCTCGTCCGACGGCCGGGGCCCGGTTCTGGCCGAGGGCACCGCGGTCGGCCGCCCCGGCGACAGGATCGCGCTTCTGTCGCTTCTGACGCTGATGGCGCCGGACGGCGACCGGGTGGAACTTCTGGTGATCCGGCACGAGGCGACGGGGCAAGATCATGTGCTGCCGCTCTCGCCGCTGGCGCCGCGCATCGACTACACCCTGATCGACGCACGCGAGAACGTCGACGGAATCCGCATAGCCGAGATCATCTGCGTTTCCTTCGCGGCCGGCACGATGATCACGCTGCCCGGCGGCGCGCAGCGGCCGATCGAGGCGCTGGCGCCCGGCGACCGGGTGCTGACGCGCGACCACGGCGCGCAGGAAATCCGCTGGGTGGGCAAGGCCACGCTTCGCGCCAAGGGCGCCTTTGCCCCGGTGGTCATCGCCGCGGGCACGCTCGGCAACCAGTCCGACCTGATCGTGAGCCCGCACCACCGGATCTTCATCTACCAGCGCGGGCCGAAACGGCTTGGCGGCACGGCCGAACTTCTGGTCCAGGCCAAGCACCTTGTGGACGGCGAGCGCGTCACGCGGCGCGAGGGCGGGTTCGTCGACTACCACAGTCTCGTCTTCGACCGGCACGAGATCATCTATGCCGAAGGGATTCCGGCCGAAAGCCTTCTGGTGACCGAGGCCACGGTGAGCCTCCTGCCGCCGGACCTGTCGCGCGAGGTGCGCGCGCGCTTCCCCGGATTGAGCCAGACCCAGCACTTCGGCACCGAGGCGGGGCGCGAGATCCTCGACGACGCGGCGCGCGAGGCGCTCTTCGGGCGCGGCCGGTGACCAATAACCCCGGTGCGGCCTGCGATTGCGCAAGCCCGGGGCGCCCGCTATAGCCTGCCGCCATGCCCGACGCGCTTTCCAACCGCCCCGCCCTGCCCGCCGAGATCGCCCGGCGGCGCACCTTCGCCATCATCTCGCACCCCGACGCCGGCAAGACCACGCTGACCGAGAAGTTCCTGCTTTTCGGCGGCGCGATCCAGATGGCCGGACAGGTCCGCGCCAAGGGCGAGGCGCGGCGCACCCGGTCGGACTTCATGAAGCTCGAGCAGGAGCGCGGCATTTCCGTCTCCGCCTCGGCCATGTCGTTCGATTTCCGGGACTATCGCTTCAACCTCGTCGACACGCCCGGCCACTCGGATTTCTCCGAGGACACCTACCGCACGCTGACCGCGGTCGATGCCGCGGTCATGGTGATCGACGGGGCCAAGGGGGTCGAAAGCCAGACCCGAAAGCTCTTCGAGGTCTGCCGGCTCAGGGACATGCCGGTCCTGACCTTCTGCAACAAGATGGACCGGGAAAGCCGCGACACGTTCGAGATCATCGACGAGATCCAGGAAAGCCTCGCCATCGACGTGACGCCCGCAAGCTGGCCGATCGGCATGGGCCGCGATTTCCTCGGCTGCTACGACATGTTGCACGACCGGCTGGAACTGATGGACCGGGCGGACCGCAACCGGGTGGCGGAATCGATCCGGATCGCCGGGCTGGATGATCCGAAACTGGCCGAACACGTCCCCGCCGACCTTCTGGCGAAGCTCCGCGAGGAGCTGGAGATGGCGCGCGAGCTTCTGCCCGCCTTCGACCGCAGGTCGTTCCTCGAGGGCCATCTGACGCCGATCTGGTTCGGCTCGGCGATCAACTCCTTCGGGGTCAGGGAACTGATGGCGGGGATCGGGGAATACGGGCCCGAACCGCAGCCGCAGAAGGCCGCCGAGCGGGTGATCCTGCCGGAGGAGGAGAGCGTCGCGGGCTTCGTCTTCAAGGTGCAGGCCAACATGGACCCGCGCCACCGCGACCGGGTTGCCTTCGTGCGGCTGGCATCGGGCCATTTCGAGCGGGGCATGAAGCTTTATCACGTCCGCTCGAAGAAGCCGATGGCGGTCACCAACCCTGTCCTCTTCCTCGCCGCCGACCGCGAGCTGGCCGAGGAAGCCTGGGCCGGCGACATCATCGGCATCCCCAACCACGGCCAGCTCCGCATCGGCGACGCGCTGACCGAGGGCGAAACCTTGCGCTTCACCGGCATCCCGTCCTTCGCGCCCGAGCTTCTCCAGACCGTCCGGGCCGGCGACCCGATGAAGGCCAAGCACCTCGAAAAGGCGCTGATGCAGTTCGCCGAGGAAGGGGCGGCCAAGGTGTTCAAGCCCGCGATCGGCTCGGGCTTCATCGTCGGCGTCGTCGGCGCGCTCCAGTTCGACGTGCTGGCGAGCCGGATCGAGCAGGAATACGCCCTTCCCGTCCGCTTCGAGCCGACGCAATTCACCTCTGCCCGCTGGGTGAGCGGGCCGAAGGCGGAGGTCGACACGTTCCTGGCGACCAACAAGGGCCACATCGCGCACGACCACGACGGCGACATCGTCTACCTGACCCGGCTCCAGTGGGACATCGACCGGATCGTGCGCGACCATCCCGCGCTGAAGCTCGCCGCGACGAAGGAGATGATGGTGTGACGGACCGCCGCCCTTCACGCCGCCGCGATCTCACGCAGGCTTGACCCGCGCGCGCGCCGTTCCCATGCTCAACTCGCCCGCGGTCGGGGGCGGGAGGGCAGGTGAACCGTCTGACGCATTCGATGGGGCGGGCGCTCGCCCGGTATCTGCAACGGCCCGCGGGCCGCTACCGGCCCTATGCCGTCACGCCGCTTGCGCTGTTGCGCGCCAGCCTCCGCCCGGCCGACATCCTGCTGGTCGAGGGAGACGCGCGCATATCCTCCACGATCAAGTATCTGACCACCTCGACATGGTCTCACGCGGCCTTCTTCGTCGGCGATCCGGACGGGCGCGACCTGATCGAGGCCGATCTTCTGGCGGGCGTGCGCTACTCCCCTCTCGAAGGCTATGCCCATCTGAACACGCGCATCTGCCGGGCGGTGCACCTCACCGCGCCGGATCGCGCCCGCGTGATCGCGTTCATGCGCGCCTCGGTCGGCAGGCGCTATGACCTGAAGAACGTCGTCGACCTCGCCCGCTACCTCCTGCCCGAGCCGCCGATCCCCCGGCGCTGGCGGCGGCGGATGCTGGCGCTCGGGTCGGGCGATCCGACGCGGGCGATCTGTTCGACGCTGATCGCCGAGGCGTTCCAGAGCGTGCGCTACCCGATCCTGCCGGAGCCGGGCAGCGACCGGAACGACCCGTCGCGGCACGAACTTCTGCACATCCGCGACCATTCGCTGTTCGCGCCGCGCGATTTCGACCTGTCGCCCTATTTCGCCGTGGTCAAGCCGGCGATCGCGGCGGGCTTCGACTACCGGGCGCTGCACTGGGACGGCGCGGCGGCCGAAGCCGCAGGGTTCACCCCACCGTCACCTCCAGCGTGATCTCCGCCTTCAGCAGCTTCGAGATCGGGCATCCGGCCTTGGCCTTCTCGGCCAGGTCGCGGACCTTCGCCTCTGGCGCGTCGGCCTTCACCTTCGTCACCAGATGCGCCGCCTTCACCGTCGGCCCGCCCTCGGTCGTCGGGTCGAGCGAGACGGTCGAGGTGGTCTCGATCGATTCGGGCGTGATCCCCTCGCCCCCCATCAGCGCCGCGAGGAACATCGAATAGCAGCCGGCATGGGCTGCGCCGATCAGTTCCTCTGGGTTCGCGCCGGTCTTGCCGCCGAACCGCGTGGCGTGGGTGTAGGGCAGGTCGGCCAGCGCGCCGCTTTGGGTGGTGAGCGTGCCGCCGCCCTCCTTCAGCGTGCCCTTCCAGATGGCGGATGCGTGTTTCTCGATCATGGCGTTTCCTCCTGCCCGTTCCCGTTTCGCGGCGTCCGGCCGCTACGGTGACACAAGACCGGGTGGCGGGGAACGGTTCTCGGTGCACGAAAACGTCATTTCGACCGGCGCCGCCTGCCCGGCGCGAACCTCGCGCGCCTCGGCGCGCGCCGTGCGCCAGTCGCGCCAGCGGCGCCGGGCCGTCCGCCCCGCCTCGCCCAGCCGTTCGGCACGGATGTCGGAGGCGAAGGCCGCGATGTCATGCAACACTGGAGCGGGGTTGACGAAACCGGGGCGGAGGAGGTCGAATCCCATGCCCGCCGAGCGGCCGAAGAGGACATGATCGACCGGCACGGTCAGCGCGGGGAACCGCGCCAGAAGCGCCTCGGCGCCCCGCGCGGCCAGCACATAGCCGCAGGTGCCGAGAAACCCGCTTCTGAGCCGATAGAGCGCGGACCCCGCCGGCCCTTCGCCCAGGCCCGCACCGAGGGGACGGCGGCGGCTGGCCTGCGGGCCGGGCCAGAACTCCAGCTTCAGCACGCCCATGCCGTGCCCTGCCATCAGCGCCGCGACGCCCTCGGCGGCAAAGGCGGGGAAGCCGGCCGCGAGACGCGCGTCATCCTCGAGCACGACCGCCGCCTCGGCCCGCCCGCCGGCGATCTCCTCCCAGAGCCGCCGGTGGGTCAGGGAACAGGCCATGTCGCCGGCCGTCGCGGGATAGGATGCCGAGAGCGGCCCGCTGCCGAAGGCCGCCGCGAGATCCGGCGCCGGCGCCGCCAGCCGGTCGATCCCCTCGACCCGGCTCCAGGGCAGCCCGAAGCGGTCGAGCGCCGCCCCGATCCGCGCCAGCCGGCCGGGTTCGCGCGCGAGGTTGATGACATGGATGGGCAGCATGGGTCCGGCTCCGGGCAGCGGCGCAAGACTAGGGGCAGCGGCCGCCCGCGTCGACCGCAAAGGCCAGCGGGCTGCGGACCCGGCGGAACGCGCGAGGTTTCGCCTCAGGATTGTCTCCACTCCGGCGAATCTCTTCGTGGCAGAAATGTGGCAAACTCCCCCGGCACAGCCCGGGTCACCGGGGCTTTCGCGGGACTGTCCGGACAGAAACAGGCGGGAATCCGGCAGTTTCTAGGCGGGATCGGCGGAAAGCCGCCGTGATCGTTGATCACCCGTTATCGATCATCGAGCGTGACATCGGTCTGTTTCGCCAAGGGCGACAGCCGTTGCGGATGCCCCAAAAAAGTCTCAATTCCTCAGAGAATTGGAGAGCCAGCCGCAACAAAGGAGCTGCCATGTTCTCTACCAAACTCAAGGCGCTGGCCGTGGCAGCGGCAATGGTCACGGCAGGGTCCGCCCAGGCCGCGACCATCAACCTCGTCGCCGACAGCGGATGGACCCGCTTCGCATTCGGCGACGTGGGAACCACGGTCAATCGAAGCTTCAGCTTTTCCCTGGCCGCGAATGCCATTCTGACCATCGTCGATGGCTTCTTCGCCGGAGAGCAGTTCGCTGTCTTCGACAACGGCACCTCGCTCGGGACCACCTCGGCCCCGGCGGCATCGTCCACGAACACCGGAATGAACTTCGACGCGGCCCTTGCCGACGGCAAGCACAGCTTCGGCCGGTTCAACCTCGGTCCGGGGACGTATCTGATCTCGATGGACGTGCTTGCACGCGCACCGGGAACCGGCAACCGTCTCGGGGCGATCCGCCTCGACATGGCGGCCGTGCCCGTTCCCGCCGGGGGAGCTCTCCTCCTGTCCGGGTTCGGGGCCGCGGCGCTTTTCCGGCGCCGCCGCAGGTAGGTCCATCCGGCAGGCAACCGATCGGCAGTCGTACCAGTACCCACACCCAAACCCAACCCCTACCCAACGCAAGGGTGCCGCCCGTCTCCCCCAGGACGGGCGGCACCGCCCTTTCGGGACGGGGTGCGGCGTCTGATTGACCTTCGGGAGGTTTTGCGCTACGGGCGGAAGGCCCGCATCCGGCGGGCGAACGCCGGGGCGCCCGGAAGTCGCGTCCCTTCACCCTTGCGGCCCGACGCCGCAACGATTGGACGTCGATGACAAAATTCTCCGACCTGAAACTGGACCCCAAGGTCCTGCAAGCCATTGCCGAAGCCGGCTACGAGACGCCCACGCCCATCCAGGCAGGCGCCATACCGCCCGCGCTCGAGGGGCGCGACGTGCTCGGCATCGCCCAGACCGGCACCGGCAAGACCGCGGGTTTCGTGCTGCCGATGATCACGCTTCTGGGCCGCGGCCGCGCCCGCGCGCGGATGCCGCGGAGCCTCGTGCTCTGCCCCACGCGCGAACTTGCCGCCCAGGTGGCCGAGAACTTCGACGTCTACGCCAAGCATACCAAGCTGACCAAGGCGCTGCTGATCGGCGGGGTCAGCTTCGGCGAACAGGACAAGCTGATCGACCGGGGCGTGGATGTGCTCATCGCCACGCCCGGCCGCCTGCTGGATCATTTCGAGCGCGGCAAGCTTCTCCTGACCGGCGTGCAGATCATGGTCGTGGACGAGGCCGACCGGATGCTCGACATGGGCTTCATCCCCGATATCGAGCGGATCTTCCAGCTCACGCCGTTCACCCGCCAGACGCTGTTCTTCAGCGCGACGATGGCACCCGAGATCGAGCGGATCACCAACACCTTCCTGCACACGCCCGCCCGGATCGAGGTCGCGCGCCAGGCGACGACGTCCGAGACCATCGAACAGCGCCTCGTCGAATTCACCCCCACCCGCAAGGATCAGACGGCCAAGCAGAAACGCGAGCTTCTGCGCGCGCTCATCACCG
Source organism: Paracoccaceae bacterium (assembly GCA_039808285.1). Taxonomy (GTDB): domain Bacteria; phylum Pseudomonadota; class Alphaproteobacteria; order Rhodobacterales; family Rhodobacteraceae; genus Albidovulum. The sequence continues at coordinate 17,241 of JBDHSQ010000043.1, read as the reverse complement.
CCGAGGGCGCGGCCTGCACCAATGCGATCCTGTTCTGCAACCGCAAGACCGAGGTCGACATCCTGGCGAAATCGCTCAGGACGCACGGCTTCGACGCCGCGCCGATCCACGGTGATCTCGACCAGAGCCAGCGGATGAAGACGCTCGACGGCTTCCGCGAAGGCACGCTGAGGTTCCTCGTGGCCTCCGACGTGGCCGCGCGCGGGCTCGACATCCCGGCGGTGAGCCATGTCTTCAACTTCGACGTGCCCTCGCATTCGGAGGACTACGTCCACCGTATCGGCCGCACCGGCCGCGCCGGACGGCGGGGGGTTGCGATCACGCTGGCGACACCGGCCGACAAGAAATACCTCGACGCGATCGAAAGCCTGGTGAAGGCGACGCTGCCGCGGGCGCCGTTGCCCGAGGGCTTCACGCTCAGCGAAGCGGCGCAGCGCGCGCCGAGGTCCGACGAAGAGCGCAAGGTCGGCCGCCCACGCCGGGGCCGCGAGACCGGGGGCGGGCGCGAGCGTGATGAGCGCCGCGAACGCCCGATCAAGCCGCACGGGCAGGAAGCGCCGATGACGCCGCTCGACGTGCCGGAGCCGCGGATCGAGCCGCAGCCGGCCAAATCCGCGCCACGCGACCAGACCGAGGACAAGCCCCGCCGCGACCAGAAGCGGCGTGACGACAGGCATCCGGATGAGAAACGGCGGGATGAGAAACGGCGGGACGACCGCGACCGCCGCGGCGACAGGAGCGACAAGGGCGCGCCGGTGGTCGGCCTCGGCGATCATGTGCCCGACTTCCTGATGCGCAGCCTGAAGATCACGAAGGACTGACCGGGCCCCACGCTTCCGGTGCGCGGGCCTCCCGATGCGGGGCCCGGGGTGTCTCCGGGCGCGGCCCTACTCGGCGACCAGGCGGCTCGTCACCACCGTGATTTCGGGTTTCTTGCCGATCTCTTCGACCGCGACCTGGCGGACGATCTTGCGGATCGCCTCCTCCATCTTGTCGTCGTCGGCCAGCACCCGGTCATCGGCGCGCTCGAGGAATTCGTTGAGGTCCGCCTCGATCGCCTCGGCCAGCGGGGCGCCCTTGCGCGTCCTGGCGGAAAGGCCCTTCAGTTCCACCCAGGCTTCGCCCAGGGGCTGGTCCTCCTCATCGAGAAGGACGGTCACCAGCACATGGCCGTTCAGCGCCATACGGATGCGGTCGCGCACCACACCGTCGAGCGCCCCCAAGAGGACCGTGCCGTCCAGGTAGGTTCGCCCGGTCTCGACATATTCCACCACCTCGGGCGCATCCCCGGTGAGGTCGACGACCGTGCCGTTGACGGCCAGTTCCGCCGTGATCCCCTTGGCGATGCCGATCCGGCAATGTTCGCGCAGGTGACGGTGTTCGCCGTGCATCGGCAGCAGCATCTTCGGCCGCAGCAGCTCGTGCACCGCCTCCAGGTCGGGCCGGTTGGCGTGGCCGGAGACATGGTAGAGCCCGCCGCGGTCGTCGATCACCTCGACGCCGATCTCCGAGAAGGCGTTCATCACCCGGATCACGTCGCGTTCGTTGCCCGGGATGGTCTTGGAGGAGAAGAGGAACGTGTCGCCCTCCTTCAGCTCCAGCCCCAGATACTTGCCGCGGGAAAGCTGGGCGGAGGCGGCGCGGCGCTCGCCCTGGCTGCCGGTCACGATCAGCATCAGGTTGCCGCGCGGCAGATCCAGCGCCTCCTCCGGCTGGATCAGGGCGGGGAAGTCGGTGAGGATGCCGGTCTCCACCGCCGCGGTGATCATCCGCCGCATCGCCCGGCCAAGGAGGCAGATCGACCGGCCCGCCGCCCGCCCCGCCTCGGCCAGGGTCTTCAGCCGCGCGATGTTCGAGGCGAAGGTGGTGGCCACCACCATGCCCTGCTGCGCGGCGATGAGTTCGGCCAGCGGCTTTGCCAGAGACGCCTCGGACCGGCCGGGATGGGGCGAGAAGACGTTGGTGGAATCGCAGGTCAGAACCTTCACCCCTCGCCCCTCATTCGCGATCCGGTGCCATTCGGCCGGATCGAAGGGCTCTCCCACCACCGGCGTCCCGTCGAGCTTGAAGTCGGCCGAATGGACGACGCGGCCCGCCGGCGTGTCGATGATCAGCGCGGCACTTTCCGGAATCGAGTGGCTGACCGGCACGAACTGCACCCGGAACGGCCCCGCCTCCACCACCTCGGGGCGCGGCTTCACCACGCGGATCACGTCGAGCGGCTGGCCCTGTTCCTCCATCTTCAGCGAGGCGATGGCGGCGGTGAAGGGCCGCGCATAGACCGGCGCCTTGAGCCGCGGCCAGAGATGGCCGAGCGCGCCCACGTGGTCTTCGTGCGCATGGGTGATGAAGATCGCCTCGATCCGGCCGGCGTTCTCCGCCAGCCAGGTGACGTCCGGCATGATCAGGTCGACGCCGGGGGATTCGTCCATGTTCGGGAAGGTCACGCCCAGATCGACGACGATCAGCCGCTCCGCCCCCTCCGGCCCGTAGCCGAAGACGTAACAGTTCATGCCGATCTCGCCGGCACCGCCAAGGGGAAGATAGATCAGGCGGTCCTTGCTCATTGGCTTTCCAGTTCCTTGTTGTAGCGGTGGATGAGCACGAGCCCGTGCATCGTCAGGTCGTCCTCGACGCTGTCGAATATCTCGGTGCCCTGGCCGAAGAGCGGCGCAAGCCCGCCCGTCGCGATCACCTTCATCGCCCGTCCGCGCTCGGCCCGGATCTGCCGGACGATGCCTTCGACAAGGCCGACATAGCCCCAGTAGATGCCCGCCTGCATGCAGGCAACCGTATTCGTCCCGATCACCTTCTGCGGCCGGGTGACGTCGACATGCGGCAGCGCGGCTGCGGCCATGTGCAGCGCCTCGAGGCTGAGGTTCACGCCCGGCGCGATCACGCCGCCGATATAGGCGCCGTCGGTGTCGGCCACGTCGAAGGTCGTCGCCGTGCCGAAGTCGACGATGATGAGGTCGCCGCCGTGCCGGTCGAATCCGGCCACGACGTTCACCAGCCGGTCGGGGCCGACGGTCGTGCCCTGGTCGACGCGCGGCGCCACGGGCAGGGCGCATTCTGGCTTGCCGACGACGAGCGGGCGGCAGTTGAAATAGCGGTCACAGAGGACGCGCAGGTTGAAGACGACCCGCGGCACGGTGGAGGAGATGATGACCGCGTCGATCTCCACCGGCACGCGGTGATGGTCCATCAGCGTCTTGAACCAGACGAAATACTGGTCGGCCGTGCGCTGATGCTCGGTCGAGGTGCGCAGCGTGCAACGGAACATATCGCCGTCCCACGCGGAAAAGACGGTGTTGGTGTTGCCGCAGTCGATGCAGAGGAGCATGGAACCCTTCCTCAGAAATAGATATCCGCCGCGGGGATCGCGCGCGGGCCAGCCGCCGTCCGCAGCACCAGCGCGCCCGCCTCGTCGATCGTCTCGAACCTGCCCTCGATCGTCTCGGTCATGGTCCGGGCGGCGATCGGCTCACCCAGCCGCGCCGCGCGGGCAAGCCAAGCGGTGCGCAGGGGCGCGAAGCCCCAGGTGGAAAGCTGCGCGTCCCAGCGGGCAAAGGCGGGTGCGAGAAGGTCGAGCAGTGCCTCGGGTGCCAGCCGCACGCCGGTTTCGCCCATGACCGAGACAGGCCGCGCCGCGCCCGGCTCCACCGCCGCGGCCGGCGGCGCCGCGATCAGGTTGACGCCGATGCCGACGGCAAGGTGACTGACGCCCGCCCCACGCCCCGCGCTTTCCAGAAGGATGCCCGCGACCTTGCCGCCGTTCAGCAGGACGTCGTTCGGCCACTTGAGCGACAGCCGGGCCGCCGGGCCGACCGCGGCGCCCAGCGCATCGGCAAGCGCCAGCGCCGCGACGAAGCTGCGCTGCGCCGCCGCGACCGGATCGCCCGAGGGGCGCATCACCAGCGTCGCGAAGAAGTTGCCCTCGGGCGCGGCCCAGGCCCGGCCGCGCCGCCCCCGCGCAGCGGTCTGGCGCCGGGCGAGGATCCAGGTGGGCTGGGTCAGGCGCGGCGCCAACCGCGCGGCTTCGGAATTGGTGCTGTCCACCTCGGCGAGGACGTGGCGCGCCACGCCGTCTGGCCAGGCCGGAAGCCCTCCCGCCCGGTCAGCGGACAAGACCTTCGGCCGCCAGCGCCGCGGCCCCCTCGATACCGAAGAGGCTGACGACGCCGACCACCATCAGGGCTGCCGATGCCATCAGGAGAAGCCATTGCGCCGGGACCATCCGCGTCTCGAGCCCCTCGCTCTCGGCGCCGAAATACATGTAGTAGACGATGCGCAGGTAATAGAAGGCGCCGATCACCGAGGCGATGACCCCCGCCACGGCAAGAAGCGTCATCCCCGAGTTCACTGCGGCCAGAAGCACGCCGTATTTCGCGAAGAACCCCAGCATCGGCGGCACGCCCGCCAGGCTGAAGAGCAGGACGAGCATGGCGAGCGCCTTGACCGGTTCCTTCCGCGAATAGAGGTTCAGCGCGTCGATGTCCGTCACCGGCGCACCGTCACGTTCCATCGACAGGATGAAGGCGAAGGTGCCCACGTTCATGACGACATAGATCGCCATGTAGAGCAGCATCGCCTTGACGCCCGCCTCGGTGCCGGCGGCCAGACCCATCAGCGCAAAGCCCATGTGCGCGATCGACGAATAGGCCATCAGCCGCTTGAAGTTGCGCTGGCCGATCCCGGCAATCGCGCCGAGGAACATCGAGAGCGCCGAGATCACCGCCACGACCTGGCTCCAGTCGGCCACCGCGCCGCCGAAGGCGTCGAAGACGAAGCGGGCAAAGAGCGCCATCGCCGCCATCTTGGGCGCCGTGGAGAAGAAGGCGGTGACCGGCGTCGGCGAGCCTTCGTAGACGTCGGGCGTCCACATGTGGAAGGGCACCGCCGAGACCTTGAAGGCAAGGCCCACGATCATCAGCACCAGGCCGAAGAGAAGACCCACCGACACATGCCCGCCCTGGATCGTCTCGATGATCCCGGCGAAAAGCGTGGTGCCGGTGAACCCGTAGGTCAGCGAGGCGCCGTAAAGCAGAAGCCCCGAGGAAAGCGAGCCGAGCACGAAGTATTTCAGCCCCGCCTCCGTCGACTTGACACTGTCGCGGCGGAAGGCCGCGAGGATGTAGAGCGACAGCGACTGAAGCTCGAGCCCCATGTAGAGCGACATCAGGTCGCCCGCCGAGACCATGACCATCATGCCGGCGACGGCGAGCGCCACGATCAGGGGAAATTCGAACCGCGCCAGGCCGCGCCGCATCATGTAGTCCGCGCTCATGGCAAGGACCGCGGCCGCGCCCAGCAGCACCGTCACCTTGGCGAAGCGCGCATAGGCATCGTCGGCGAACATGCCGCCGAAGGCCATCCGCTCTCCGGGGTCCGACAGGCCGATCCAGCCCGCAAGCCCGACGAAGACCGCCACCGTCGCCCAGGTCAGCGTGCCGGCCAGTTCGTCCTTGCCGGTGTAGACCGCACCGAGAAGTGCCGCCATCGCGTAAAGGACCAGGACCACTTCGGGCAGGATGGCGGAGAAATCGGCAGAGATCATCGCGTGTCGTCCTCAGTGGCTGGCCAGTTCGATACCCGTGTCGACGGGGATCGCGGCCTGGTAGTCGGAGACCAGCGCCGCGACCGACGGGCCCGTCACGTCGGTGACGAGGCTCGGGTAGACGCCGAGAAGCAGGGTCATGGCGACGAGCGGCGCGAAGATCGCCTTCTCGCGCGCGCTCATGTCCGAAATCGTCTTCAGGCTTTCCTTGATCAGGTCGCCGAAGACCACCCGCCGGTAGAGCCAGAGCGCATAGGCCGCCGAAAGGATCACGCCCGTGGCAGCGACGAAGGCCACCCAGGTGTTGACCTGGAAGATGCCCATCAGCGTCAGGAACTCGCCGACGAAGCCGGAGGTGCCGGGCAGGCCGACGTTCGCCATCGTGAAGAACATGAAGACCAGCGCATAGGCCGGCATCCGGTTCACGAGGCCGCCGTAGGCGTCGATCTCGCGGGTATGCATCCGGTCGTAGATCACGCCGACGCAGAGAAAGAGCGCGCCGGAGATGAAGCCGTGGCTCAGCATCTGGAAGATCGCGCCGTCGACGCCCTGCTGGTTGGCGGCGAAGATGCCCATCGTCACATAGCCCATGTGCGCGACCGACGAATAGGCGATGAGCTTCTTCATGTCCTCCTGCGCCAGCGCCACCAGCGAGGTGTAGACGATGGCAATGGCCGACAACCAGAAGATGAAGCCGGCGAGCAGGTCGGAGGCGACCGGGAACATCGGCAGGCTGAAGCGCAGGAAGCCGTAGCCGCCCATCTTCAGAAGGATCGCCGCCAGCACCACCGACCCCGCCGTCGGCGCCTGCACGTGGGCGTCGGGCAGCCAGGTGTGGACCGGCCACATCGGCATCTTCACGGCAAAGGAGGCAAAGAAGGCGAGCCAGAGCAGCGTCTGCATCCCGCCGATGATCTGGAAGCCCATCAGGCTGATCGTCTCGGACGAGAACTGGTGGTTGAGCAGCGTCGGGATGTCGGTCGTGCCGGCATCCACATACATGGCGATCATCGCCACCAGCATCAGCACCGAGCCGAGGAAGGTGTAGAGGAAGAACTTGAAGGCCGCGTAGATCCGCTCCTTGCCGCCCCAGATGCCGATGATCAGGAACATCGGGATCAGCCCCGCCTCGAAGAAGAGGTAGAAGAGCACGAGGTCGAGCGCCACGAAGACGCCGATCATCAGCCCTTCGAGCACCAGGAAGGCGACCATGTATTCCTTCACCCGCGCCGTCACCTCCCAGGTGGACAGGATCGTGATCGGCATCAGGAACGTGGTCAGCAGGACGAAGAGGACCGAGAGCCCGTCCACGCCCACCTTGTATTTCAGCCCCATGATCCAGGTCCGCTCCTCGACGAACTGGAAGCCGGTGTCGGCCGGATCGAAGCCCGCGAGCAGGAAGAGCGAGACGAGGAAGGTCGCCGTGGTGGCGATCAGCGCCAGCCACTTGGCGTTCTTCTGCGCCGCCGGATCGTCGCCCTTGAGGAAGAGCGCGAGGATCGCCGCCGCGACAAGGGGCAGGAAGGTGATGATGGAAAGCAGGTTTTCCATTAGTGCGCGCCCCCAGAGATCGTCATCCAGGTCAGGAGCACGGCGATGCCGATGATCATGACGAAGGCATAGGTGAAGATGTAGCCCGATTGCAGCCGCGCCGCGATCCGGGTGAGCCGCGGGATGAAGCCCATCGCCACGCCGTTGATCGTGCCGTCGATGACGTTGCCGTCGCCGCGCTTCCACAGGAAGGCACCGAGCCACCGCGCCGGACGGACGAGGATCGCGTCATAGATTTCATCGAAATACCACTTGTTGAGCAGGAAGCGGTAGAGGATCGGCTGCTGCGCCGCGAGGCGCCGGGGGATCGACGGGTCGACGATGTAGAAGACGAAGGCCGTGGCCAGGCCGATCAGCATGGCGATGAAGGGGGAGACCTTCACCCAGGCCGGCGCATGGTGCGCGTCGTCCAGCACCTTCTCCGACGCTTCCGACATGAAGATCGCGCCGGCGGGAGCGTGCCCCTCGGCCGCGACCGCGTGGCCTTCGGCGGCCGGCGCGGCCTCGGGGGTGGCCCCGGTGGTCGCCTCCCCGGCCGTCGCGGCCTGATCCGCCGCGCCCTCGACCGGGGCGGCTGCATGTTCGGGCATGGCGAAGAAGTGCACCATCGCTGCGTGGTCGCCGAAGAAGGGCTTGTACCAGAGCATCCCGGCGAAGACCGCGCCGAGCGCGAGGACGCCGAGCGGCACCGTCATCGTCGCCGGGCTCTCATGGGCGTGCTCGTGGGCGTGGTGGTCGCCGCGTTCCGCTCCGTAGAAGGTCAGGAACATCAGCCGCCAGGAATAGAAGCTGGTGAAGAGCGCCGCCACGACCAGCGCCACGAAGGCGAAGCCGTTGCCCGAGGCGAAGGCGGATTCGATGATCGCGTCCTTCGACAGGAAGCCGGCGAAGCCCCAGGCGGTCAGCGGGATGCCGACGCCGGTGATGGCGAGCGTGCCGATCATCATCGCCCAGAAGGTCAGCGGGATCTTCTTCCGCAAGCCCCCGTAGTTGCGCATGTCCTGCTCGTGGTGCATCGCGGTGATGACCGAGCCGGCGCCGAGGAACAGCATCGCCTTGAAGAAGGCGTGGGTGAAGAGGTGGAACATCGCCGCCGAATAGATGCCCGCACCGGCGGCCACGAACATGTAGCCGAGCTGCGAGCAGGTGGAATAGGCGATCACCCGCTTGATGTCGTTCTGCACCAGGCCCACGGTCGCCGCGAAGAAGGCGGTGGCCGCGCCGATATACATCACGAAGCTCTTGGCCTCGGGCGCGTATTCGAACAAGGGCGACATGCGGCAGACGAGGAAGACGCCCGCCGTCACCATCGTCGCGGCGTGGATCAGCGCCGAGACCGGGGTCGGGCCTTCCATCGCGTCCGGCAGCCAGGTGTGCAGGAAAAGCTGCGCCGACTTGCCCATCGCCCCGACGAAGAGGAGGAAGGCCAGGAGGTTCGCGGCGTTCCACTCGGTCCAGAGGAAGCGGAGCTGCGTCTCGGCCAGCGTGGGCGCGGCGGCGAAGACCGCGTCCATGTCGATCGAATCGACCAGGTAGAAGAGCCCGAAGATGCCGAGCGCGAAGCCGAAGTCGCCGACCCGGTTGACGACGAAGGCCTTGATCGCCGCGGCATTGGCGCTGGCCTTGCGGTAGTAGAAGCCGATCAGCAGGTAGGAGGCGACACCGACGCCTTCCCAGCCGAAGAACATCTGGACGAGGTTGTCGGCCGTCACCAGCGCCAGCATGGCGAAGGTGAAGAACGACAGATAGGCGAAGAAGCGCGGCCTGTAGACCTCGCCCTCGCGCCAGTTCTCGTCGTGGGCCATGTAGCCCCAGGAATAGAGATGGACGAGCGCCGAGACCGTCGTCACCACGACCAGCATGATCGCGGTCAGCCGGTCGAGCCGGATCGACCAGGCGGTGTCGAGCGTGCCGGAGCGGATGAAGTCGAGGATGTGGATGTGGCTCGTGGTGCCGTCGAAGCCGAGGAAGACGATCCACGACAGCAGCATCGACAGGAACAGGAGCCCCGTCGTCACCACCATCGCGCCGGTCTCGCCGATCGCGCGCCAGCCGAAGCCGCCGATCAGGCTGCCGAGCAGCGGGGCAAGGAGGATGATCGTTTCCATTTGCCCTTACCCTTTCATCACGTTGACGTCTTCGACGTCGATGGTGCCGCGGTTGCGGAAGAAGCAGACGAGGATCGCCAGCCCGATCGCCGCCTCGGCGGCGGCCACGGTCAGCACGAACATGGTGAAGACCTGGCCCGCGAGGTCGTGCAGATAGGCCGAGAAGGCGACGAAGTTGATGTTGACCGACAGCAGCAGAAGCTCGATCGACATCAGGATGACGATGACGTTCTTCCGGTTGAGGAAGATGCCGAAGATGCCGATCACGAAGAGCGCGGCGGCCACGCCGAGGTAATGTGTCAGTCCGATCATTCTCGTCCCTCCGGGGGCACGCCCCGTATCGTCTTGTTCCGTCCGTCACCCCCGCGCAAGCGAGGGGTTTTGTTCTGTCACCCCCGCGCAAGCGGGGGCCTTTCGCCGTTCAGTTCCCCGCTTGCGCGGGGATGACAGTCATCTCCCCGCTTGCGCGGGGATGACAGGCCTAAAGCCCCTGCCCCGGCTTCACGTCCTTCAGTTCCATCGCCTTCGCCGGGTCGCGCCACATCTGCGCCAGCACGTTCTGCCGCTTGACGTCCTTGCGGTGGCGAAGCGTCAGCACGATCGCCCCGATCATCGCCACCAGCAGGATGACGCCCGCAAGCTGAAAGAGCAGGATGTAGCGGTCGTAGATCAGGAGGCCCAGCGCGGCGGTGTTCTCCACCCCCTCGGGCGTGACCGCGCCGCGCATCGCCTCGGCGGTCTCGGCCGGCACCCAGGCGCCGAAGGCGATCCCGAGCTGCATCAGGATCACCACCCCGATCAAAAGCCCGAGCGGCATGTAGCGCACCATCTCGCCCTTCAGCTCGGCGAAATCGACGTCGAGCATCATCACCACAAAGAGGAAGAGCACCGCGACCGCGCCGACATAGACGATCATCAGGAGCATCGCCACGAACTCGGCCCCGAGGAGCACGAAGAGCCCGGCGGCGGAGAGGAAGGCGAGAATCAGCCAGAGCACCGAATGCACCGGGTTCCTCGCCAGCACGACCATGAGCCCCGCACCCACCGCCGAGATGGCGAAGAGGTAGAAGGCGAACACCATGACACTCATGCGTCATCTCCCGTCTTGTCGGCCTCGTCGAAGACCGCCTGCGCGATCTCCAGCGCCCGGCTCATCGCCGGCACCCCGCCGAACATGCTCATCTGATAGATCACCTCGGCGATCTCGCGTTTCGTCGCACCCGCCTCGAGCGCGTGGCGGATCGTGAGCCGCATCTGCGGGTCGGCCTGCGCGCCGAGCACGGTCAGCGCCGCGACCGTCACCAGAAGCCGGGTCTTGGCGTCCAGCCCCTCGCGGTTGAAGGTCTTGCCGAACCACATCTCCATCATGTCCTTCGACATGGTCGGCCACATCCGGTCGAGCCCCGCGCCGGTGAAGGTCTCCAGCGCCGGGTTGAAGGCGCGGGCCATCTCCTGGCCCTGCTCCAGCATCTGCGCGAAGAGTTTCTGGAAGGCGTCGGTCATCGCGACACCTCGCGGCCTTCCGCCCGTGTGCCAGCACGGGCAGCGCCCGCCCCGCCCCCCAGGGCGGGCGCTTCACGCCCCCCCTCGGGCCGGGCGCCGCCCGTGCCCCGGCCGGGTGCCGGATATGTGCGGGCGCAGGTCATCTGTAGGGCGCATCCAGCTCGAGGTTGCGGGCGATCTCGGCCTCCCAGCGGGCGCCGTTGTCGAGGAGTTTTGCCTTGTCGTAGAACAGCTCCTCCCGCGTCTCGGTGGCGAACTCGAAGTTGGGGCCCTCGACGATCGCGTCCACCGGGCAGGCCTCCTGGCAGAAGCCGCAGTAGATGCACTTGGTCATGTCGATGTCGTAGCGCGTGGTCCGCCGGCTGCCGTCCTCGCGGGGTTCCGCGTCGATGGTGATCGCCTGCGCCGGGCAGATCGCCTCGCAGAGCTTGCAGGCGATGCAGCGTTCCTCGCCGTTCGGGTAGCGGCGCAAGGCGTGCTCGCCGCGGAAGCGGGGCGAGAGCGGGCCCTTCTCGTGCGGGTAGTTCAGCGTCGCCTTGGGGGCGAAGAAATACTTGAACCCCACCTTGAAGCCCAGCCACATGTCCCACAGCAGGAAGTACTTCGCGGCGCGGGTATAGTCGATGTTCGCCATGTCAGCCTCCCACCGCCCAGCGCGCCCAGAAGCCGCCGAGCACCTCGAACTTCGCCAGGAAGGCGACGATCACCACCCAGCCGATCGACAAGGGCAGGAACACCTTCCAGCCGATCCGCATGAGCTGGTCGTAGCGGTAGCGCGGCACGATCGCCTTCACCATCGCGAAGAGGAAGAAGAAGATCCACATCTTGCCGACCATCCACCACCAGCCGTCGGGCAGGCCGGGGATCGGCGAGAGCCAGCCGCCGAAGAACAGGAGCGACATCAGCGCGCACATCAGGAAGATCGCGATGTATTCGCCGGCCATGAAGAGAAGGTAGGGGGTCGAGGAATATTCGACCATGAAGCCCGCCACCAGCTCCGATTCCGCCTCCGGCAGGTCGAAGGGCGGGCGGTTGGTCTCGGCCAGGGCGCTGACGAAGAACAGCACCACCATAGGCAGGTGCGGCAGCCAGTACCAGTTGAAGAGCCCGTATGACCCTTCCTGCGCATGGACGATGGAAGAGAAGTTCAGCGAGCCGGTGGAGATGATCACGCCGATGATGATCAGGCCCAGCGAGACCTCGTAGGAGATCATCTGCGCCGCGGAGCGGAGCGAGCCCAGGAACGGATACTTGGAGTTCGACGCCCAGCCCCCCATGATCACGCCGTAGACCTCGAGCGAGGAGACGGCGAAGAGGAAGAGCACGGCCACGTTGATGTCGGCCAGCACCCAGCCGGGATGGAACGGGATCACCGCCCAGGCGAGGATCGCCAGCACGAAGCTGAGCATCGGTGCCAGGAAGAACACGAACTTGTCGGCCCCGGCGGGCACGACGATCTCCTTGACCACGTATTTCAGCGCGTCGGCCACCGATTGCAGCAGCCCGAAGGCGCCCACCACGTTCGGCCCCTTGCGCATCTGCACCGCCGCCCAGATCTTGCGGTCGCCGTAGACGAGAAACAGAAGCGACAGCATCACGAAGGCGATGATGCCGAGGCCCTGCACGACGATCAGCAGGAAGGTTCCCAGGGGTGTTGCCAGAAATTCCGCCATGTCCGTTCCTCAGACCTTCCTTCTCACGCCGTCGGGATGCCCCGTTCGGCACAATCGGCGACCGTCACTTCCGCGTCGATCGTCCTGATCCCCCGCGGCAGCGCCGGCGAGATGCTGTAAACAGCATCCGCGCTCCAAACGCCACCCTCTTCCTTCACCGCGACGCGCACTTTCCGCGCGAAACCGGCCTGTTTTTCCAGCGCATAGGCGGCTGCGACACAGGTCGCATAATCCTCGACATCGGCCGCCGTCTTCGCCCCCTTGACCGAGGCCAGGAAGCCGTAGAGGCCGCCACCCATCCCCACCGGATCGGTGGCTTCGTAAAAACGCGACGCGGGCACGGACGCACAGGCCGAAAGCGCGGTCAGAAGACCGCCCGTCAGCGCCAGTGCGGGCTGGGTCCGCGCCGCCATCGTCATTCCGCCGCCAGGGGCTTCGCCGCCCGCGCCGCGGCCATCGCCGAGAGTTCCGCCATCACCTGCGAGGCGCGCGCAATCGGGTTGGTCAGATAGAAGTCCCTGACCGCCCTGATGAAATCGGCCTTTGCCGGGGCCCTGACCTCGAGCGGCTGCCAGTCGTTCGCGGCCACCTCGTCGATCCGGCCGAGGTGCGGATGCGCCGCCACGATCGCCGTGCGCAGGCCGGCGAGCGTGTCCCAGGGCTGGGTCGCCCCAAGCTCGGCCGAAAGCGCACGCAGGATCGCCCAGTTCTCCTTCGCCGCGCCGGGCGCGAACCCCGCGCGGAGCGCAAGCTGCGGCCGGCCCTCGGTGTTGACGAAAAGACCGTTCTCTTCCGTATAGGCCGCGCCCGGCAGGATGATGTCGGCCCGGTGCGCGCCACGGTCGCCGTGGCTGCCCTGATAGATCACGAAGGGCCCCGCCGCGATGTCCACCTCGTCGGCGCCGAGGTTGTAGATCACCTCCGCGCCCTCGATCGCGGCGCCGAGCCCGCCCTCGGTCACCGCGCCCACGTCCATCGCGCCGACGCGCGCGGCGGCGGTGTGCAGCACCAGGAGCTTCGCCCCCATCGCCCCCGCCGCCTTCATCGCCTGGCTCAGCACCGCCTCGCCGTCGGCCTCGCGCAGCGCGCCCTGGCCCACGATGACGAGCCCGCCCTCGGCCGGCGTCGCCTCGGACGCCGCGCGGACCAGCGCGTCGCGCCCGGTGCCGAGGTGGTCGTAGTCATACGTCAGGTCCACGGCCATCCCGATCAGCGCCACCGTCGCGCCGCGGGCCCAGGCCCTGCGGATGCGCGCATTGAGGACGGGCGCCTCGTTGCGCGGGTCGGTGCCGACCAGCAGGATGGATTTCGCCGTGTCGATGTCCTCGATCCGGGCGGTGCCGACATAGGCCGAACGGCTGCCCGCGGGCAGCCGCGCGCCGTCGGTGCGGCATTCGACGCGGCCGCCCAGCGTTTCGGCGAGTTGCTTGAGCGCGAATGCGGCCTCCACCGGTGCGAGATCGCCGACAAGCCCGGCAACCTTCCGGCCCTTCATCGCCCGCGCCGCGGCGGCCAGCGCCTCGGCCCAGCCGGCTTTCCTGAGCTTGCCGCCCTCGCGGATATAGGGCGTGTCGAGCCGCTGGCGGCGCAGACCGTCCCAGATGAAGCGGGTCTTGTCGGAAATCCATTCCTCGTTCACGCCGTCATGGTTGCGCGGCAGGATGCGCATGACCTCGCGCCCCTTGGTGTCGACGCGGATCGACGATCCCAGCGCGTCCATCACGTCGATCGACTCGGTCTTGGTCAGTTCCCAGGGCCGCGCGGTGAAGGCGTAGGGCTTGGAGGTCAGCGCGCCCACGGGGCAAAGGTCGATGACGTTGCCCTGAAGGTTCGAATCCATCACCGCCCGGAGCGCCGCCGCGACCGCGTGCCCGGGCTCGCTGCCCTCGATCGGAAGCATCTCGTTGCCGTAGGTGGTCACGCGCGTATCCTCGCCGCGGCCGAGGGTGCCCATGTCGTTCAGGCCCGCCACTTCAGTGGTGAAGCGGATGCAGCGGGTGCAGTAGATGCAGCGCGTCATCGTGGTGGCGATGAGCGGCCCGATGTCGAGATCGGGCAGGGCCCGCTTGGGCTCGCGGTAGCGGCTGAAATCCACCCCATAGGCGATCGCCTGGTCCTGAAGGTCGCATTCGCCGCCCTGGTCGCAGATCGGGCAGTCGAGCGGATGGTTGATCAGCAGGAATTCCATCACCCCCTCCCGCGCCTTCTTGACCATCGGCGAGTTGGTCTTGACGACCGAAGGCTCTCCGTTCGGGCCCGGGCGCAGATCCTTGATCTGCATGGCGCAGGAGGCGGCGGGCTTGGGCGGGCCGCCGACGACCTCGACAAGACACATCCGGCAGTTGCCGGCGATCGACAGCCGCTCGTGGTAGCAGAACCGCGGAATCTCGATCCCCGCCTGCTCGCAGGCCTGGATGATCGTCAGGTTCGGATCGACCTCGACCTCGATGTCGTCGATGATGATCTTGCGGAGGTTGGACATCAGTTTTTCTCCGTGGAAATCCGCGGCCCCGGCTGGGCAGCCGGCGGCCAGGCCAGGAAGGCCAGAACGATGAGCGGCACGAGCGAGAGCGCCGCCGAGAAAAGGAAGACCCCGGCCATCGGCCCGTCGCCCATCACCATCGTCGAGACGAGGATGCGCGTCAGGATCGCGCCGGCGACGGGGCCTGCGCAGACGAACATCAGCCCGCCCCGGAAGCCCGCCTTCTGGAAGACGATGACATAGAGCACCGAGGCGACGACGGGGGCGAGGAAGGGCAGGATCAGCATGGCATCAGCCCTTGGCCGGGCGCGCGCGCACGCCGGCCCGGCCCGGCAGGCGGCACGCTGCCGCCGCGCGGGGCGCCGGAACGCGCGATCTGGTCCCTGTCTGCCCGCATCTCCCCCATCCAGCCTTCCGATCGTACAAGTCTTCATGTCGTCTCAGAGCCGTGCCGGCGTCGCCCCGGCCGGCGGGCTCACTCCGCCGCCATCGCCCCCAGGCGGCCGGTGCGCTTCGCCTTGATCCGGTCCTCGATCTCTTCGCGGTAATGGCGGATCAGCCCCTGCACCGGCCAGGCGGCGGCGTCGCCCAGCGCGCAGATCGTGTGGCCCTCGACCTGCTTGGAGACGTCGAGCAGCATGTCGATCTCCTCGACCTCCGCCTCGCCGCGCACCAGCCGCTCCATCACCCGCATCATCCAGCCGGTGCCCTCGCGGCAGGGGGTGCACTGGCCGCAGCTTTCGTGCTTGAAGAACTTGGAAAGCCGCCAGATCGCCTGGATCACGTCGGTCGACTGGTCCATCACGATCATGCAGGCGGTGCCGAAGGAGGATTTGAGTTCGCGCATCCCGTCGTAGTCCATGATCGCGTCCTCGCACAGATGCGCGGGCAGGATCGGGCAGGAGGCGCCGCCGGGGATCACCGCCTTGAGGTTCTTCCAGCCGCCGCGCACCCCGCCGCCGTGCTTCTCGATCAGCTCCTTCATGCTGATCGACATCGATTCCTCGATCACGCAGGGCGTGTTCACATGCCCCGACATGGCGAAGAGCTTGACGCCGGTATTGTTCGGCCGGCCGAAAGAGGCATACCACGACGCCCCCCGCCGCAGGATCGTCGGCACCACGGCGATCGACTCGACGTTGTTCACCGTCGTCGGGCAGCCGTAGAGGCCGGAACCCGCCGGGAACGGCGGCTTCATCCGCGGCATCCCCTTCTTGCCCTCGAGGCTTTCCAGAAGCGCGGTCTCCTCGCCGCAGATGTAGGCCCCCGCGCCGTGGTGCAGGAAGACGTCGAAGTCGCAGCCCGAGCCGCATGCGTTCTTGCCGACCAGCCCGGCGTCATAGGCTTCGTCGATCGCGGCCTGGAGCGCCTCGCGCTCGCGGATGTATTCGCCGCGGATGTAGATGTAGGCGGCCACCGCCCCCATCGCGAAGCCGGCGACGAGGCAGCCCTCGACCAGCGTGTGCGGGTCGTGGCGCATGATCTCGCGGTCCTTGCAGGTCGCGGGTTCGGATTCGTCGGCGTTCACCACCAGATAGGCCGGCCGGCCGTCCGACTGCTTCGGCATGAACGACCACTTGAGCCCGGTCGGGAAGCCCGCCCCGCCGCGCCCGCGCAATCCGGACGCCTTCACCTGCTCGATGATCCAGTCGCGGCCGTTGGCGAGGATGCCCCCCGTCCCGTCCCAGTGCCCGCGCTTGCGCGCACCGGCAAGCGACCGGTCGTGCATCCCGTAGAGGTTGGTGAATATCCGGTCCTGGTCCTTCAGCATTCTCGTTCCTCATTTCCCCCCGGGACGCTGCCCGCGCCGCCAGATCCGCCAGGTTGCGGCCAGCGCCCAGACGAACGCGGCCAGTGCGGCCAGATCGAACAGGAAGACATAGCGGCTGTCCCAGCCCGCCCGTCCGCCCAGCCATTGCGCCCCGAGCCAGAGCAGAGCCGTCGCCGCGATCACGACCGCCACCAGACGGGCGTCGCGGGCAAGGGCCATGTCCTCTCGCCCGGGCCGCGTCACGTCTCACCCCGCTGCACGCCGCGCGTCGCCGCGCCGCCCGCCGCAAGCACCTTTGCCTGCTTCACCCATTCGTCGCGGGTGATGCGGCCGTGGAAGCCCACGAGCCTTTCGTCCACATGGGCGATGTCCTTCGCCTTCCACGCGGCGATCTGGTCGAAATGCCAGACGCCGACCTCGTTCAGAAGCGCCTCGAGCTTCGGGCCGATGCCGTTGATCAGCTTCAGATCGTCGGCCCTGCCGCCCCGCGGGGCGCCGAGCATCTCCGGCGCGGGGGCCGGCGGCTCGCCCATCGCCATCGCCAGCGCCGCATCGAGCCCGGCTGCCGTGCGGCCCTTGCGCGGCGCGGGCGTTTC
>JBDHSQ010000042.1:0-28042 GCA_039808285.1 Paracoccaceae bacterium | reverse complement strand
TTCGAGGCCGAGATCGGCACGAAGCTTGCCGCCCCCGAAGAGGACGAGGAAATCGACACGCTGGGCGGTCTGGTCTTCATGCTCGTCGGCCGCGTGCCCGCGCGCGGCGAGGTGATCCCGCATGACAGCGGCGCCGAGTTCGAGGTGGTGGACGCCGATCCCCGCCGGATCAAGCGGCTCCGCGTGCGACTGCCGCAGGCGAAACCCTGACCATGCGCCGCGGCCTGCGTGCTGCATTAGGGGCGCAGGCCCGCCCGTCCGCGTGGCGGCTTTCGCTTGCCGCGCTTCTTGGTGCGGCGGTGGCTGCGGGACAGGCGCCCTGGAACCTCTGGTTCGTCACGCTTGCCGCGCTGGGGATTCTGACGACGCTCATCGCGGCCGAGGCGCGGTCCGCCCGGCGCATATGGCTTGGCTGGATCGGGGGCGCGGGCTATTTCGCGGCGGCACTCTTCTGGATCGTCGAGCCCTTCCTGATCGACGTCGCGCGGCACGGCTGGATGGCGCCCTTCGCGCTTCTTCTCATGGCCTTCGGCATGGCGCTCTTCTGGGCGGTGGCCGCGGCGGTGGCCGGGCTCGGCCGCGGGCGGGGCACGCGCGCACTGGGTTTCGCGCTGGGCCTTGCCGCGACCGATCTCCTGCGTGGCTACATCTTCACCGGTTTTCCCTGGGCGCTTGTCGGCCACGTCTGGATCGACACCCCGGTGATGCAGGCGGCGGCCTGGATCGGCCCCGTGGGCCTGACCGCGCTGACGACGCTCGCCGCGGCCCTGCCGACCCTCGGCCGCGGCCGTGCGGCGCGCGCGGGCCTTGCCGGCGCGGCCGTGCTGGCGCTCGCGGCAGTGTGGATGGCGGGCGCAGCCCGGCTTGCCGCGCCCGAGCCTGCGCGCGATCCAGGGATCCGCGTGCGGCTCGTCCAGCCCGATGCCGATCAGCGCCTGAAGTGGCAGGGCGACATGTGGCAGGTCTTTCTCGACCGCCTTCTTGTGGCCAGTGCTGAGCCTGCCGAAAGGCCGCTTGATCTCATCGTCTGGCCGGAGACGGCGGTGCCGTTCCTGCTCGAACGGTCCGGCCCCTTCTTCGAGGGCGAACTTGCGGCCGCGGCGCAGGGCGTGCCCGTCGCCACCGGCATCCAGCGGTCGGAGGGCGCGCGCTATTTCAACAGCCTCGCGGTGATCGACGGCAGCGGCAGGGTCGGCGCGGTCTACGACAAATGGCACCTCGTGCCCTTCGGCGAATACGTGCCCGTGGCCGAGCTTGCGGCCCGGTTCGGCCTTGCCGCCTTCGCCGCGCAGGAGGGCTACGGCTACACCGCGGGCCCCGGCGCGCGGGTGCTCGACCTCGGCCGCGCCGGCAAGGTGCTGCCGCTCATCTGCTACGAGGCGGTCTTTCCGCAGGATCTGAACGCGGCACCGGAACGCGCCGACTGGATCCTCCAGATCACCAACGACGGCTGGTTCGGCAGGATCGCAGGCCCCTACCAGCATCTCGCCCAGGCGCGGTTGCGGGCCGTCGAACAGGGGCTGCCGGTCCTGCGCGCGGCCAACACCGGCGTCACGGCGGCGATCGACGCGAAGGGGCGCGTGCGGCAATCGCTTCCTTTGGGGGCGGAGGGCTGGTTCGATGTCGATGTCCCGGCGGCGCTTCCCGCCACGCTCTACGCCCGGACGGGCGATCTCCCGGCAACAATCCTCCTCGGGATGACGATATTGGCGCTTGGCCTCGCGCGCAGGCGACAATCGCATTGACCGCGCAGTGTCGCACGGCTAGGCAGTTCCGACGAACCGCCACAACGGCTTCCTGGCGTGGCGGGGATCACCCAGTGGAGCACTTTTCATGACCCGTCCGAACTATACATTCACTTCCGAAAGCGTTTCGGAAGGGCACCCCGACAAGGTGTGCGACCGCATTTCCGATGCCGTTCTCGATGCCTTCCTGACCGAGGATCCCCATTCGCGCGTCGCCTGCGAAACCTTCGCCACGACCGACCGCGTCGTCGTCGGCGGCGAGGTGCGCGGGCCCGGCGCCGTCATCCAGCGCGTCGAGGAGATCGTGCGCGACTGCGTAAAGGACATCGGCTACGAGCAGAAAGGCTTTCACTGGGCCAATCTCAAGGTCGACAGCTACCTTCACTCGCAGTCGGCCGACATCGCCCAGGGTGTCGACGCCAGCGGCGAAAAGGACGAGGGCGCGGGCGACCAGGGGATCATGTTCGGCTATGCGGTGGACGAGACGCCGGAACTGATGCCGGCGCCGATCCTTTACGCCCATGCGATCCTTCGCCGGCTGGCCGAGGTGCGCAAGAACCATATCGAACCGAAGCTCGGGCCCGACGCGAAATCGCAGCTTTCGATCCGTTACGAGGGCGGCAAGCCGGTCGAGGTCACCTCGCTCGTGCTCTCGACCCAGCATCTCGATGAAACGCTGAGTTCGGCCGACGTGCGCGCGATCGTGGAGCCCTATATCCACGAGGTGCTGCCCGCGGGCTGGCTGACGGCCAAGACCGTCTGGCACGTGAACCCGACCGGCAAGTTCGTCATCGGCGGTCCGGACGGCGACGCCGGTCTGACCGGGCGCAAGATCATCGTCGACACCTACGGCGGCGCCGCGCCGCACGGCGGCGGCGCGTTTTCCGGCAAGGATCCGACCAAGGTCGACCGCTCCGCCGCCTATGCCGCGCGCTACCTGGCCAAGAACGTCGTGGCCGCGGGCCTCGCCCGGCGCTGCACGTTGCAGCTTTCCTACGCGATCGGTGTCGCCAGGCCGCTGTCGATCTACGTCGATACCCACGGGACGGGCAGCGTCGCCGAAGAGGCGATCGAGAAGGCGGTGGCCGAGGTCATGGACCTGACGCCGCGCGGCATCCGCACCCATCTCGGCCTCAACCGGCCGATCTACCAGCGCACTGCCGCCTACGGCCATTTCGGCCGCAAGACCGATGCGGACGGCGGCTTCAGCTGGGAAAGGACCGATCTGGCCGAGGCACTGAAGAAGGCCGTCTGACCCCCGCCCGCGCCCTTGGGGGCGCGGGGGACACCCCAAAGGGCGATGATAGCGTGTGACGATGCGGACGCTGATCCTTTCGACCCTTCTCGCCGTTTTTGCACCGGCCGCGTCCGGTGCCGCGTCCGGGGCCGACACCGGTGCCGCGGCGGGCGCGAAATTCCGTGCCGAGGGCGCGGTGCTCGTCTACGACACCGAACATTCCGGCGAGGACGGCGAGATCACCCCCGGGGACATCGACGGATTGCGCGCCGCGCTGCGCGAGAACCCCGGCGTGGCGACCCTGCGGCTGAACAGCGCCGGCGGCAGCATCTGGGCCGCCGAGGACATGTCGCGGATCGTCACCGATTTCGACCTCGACACCGAGGTCGACGGCGAGTGCTCCTCCTCCTGCGTGACGATCTTTCTTGGCGGCAGGGCCCGGTCGATGACCCGCGGTTCGCGGCTTGGCCTGCATTCCCGCTGGTGGGCGGCCGAGGATGTGCAGAACTACTACGAACGCAACAAGGCCGAGGAGCACTGGGACACGCCGTTCGAATTCGGCGCCTGGATCTACGAGGATACCCAGGCCGAAGTCTACGAAGCGATCTCCTTCGTGGTCTCCCGCGGCGTCGATCCCGCCTTCGCGATCGAGATGCACGCCCCGCGCGATTCGATGTGGTATCCCGGCCGGACGGAGCTGGAGAAGGCGGGCGTCCTGCGGCCGTGACCCGCGGCCTGCGGGCGGCCGGGCTTGACGGGGGCGAAACCGCCCGGCTAGACGCCCCGGGGACCACGCGAGCCAGGAACCCGATGACCGACGAGACGAGCCCCCGGCCGGAATGGCGCAACTTCTATGGCCGCACCCACGGCAAGACGCTGCGGAAGAGCCAGAAGACCTATCTTGCCGAGGATCTCGGGGCGCTGCGGCCGCGCGGCATCACCCCGTCCGAAAACCCCGGGCGCCACCCGATCGACCCCGCCGCGATCTTCGGCGACGCCCGGCCGGTCTGGCTGGAGATCGGCTTCGGCGGCGGCGAGCACATGGTCCACATGGCGGCGCGCCACCCGGACGTGGGCATCATCGGGGCAGAACCCTTCATCAACGGCGTTGCCATGTTGCTGGGCAAGATCCGGGCGGCAGGAGTGACGAACCTCGCCGTCCATCCCGGCGATGTGCGCGACCTGATGGAGGTGCTGCCGGCGGACGCCGTCTCGAAGGCATTCCTGAACTACCCCGACCCCTGGCCGAAGCGCCGCCACCACCGCCGCCGCTTCGTGACGCCCGGACACCTTCAGCCGCTCGCCCGGGTGCTGCGGCCCGGCGCGGAGTTCCGGGTGGCGACCGACATTCCCGATTATGTGCGCCAGGCGCTGGAGGAGGTGCCCGCGGCCGGATTCGCGCTGGTGGCCGAGGGGGGCGAGCCCTGGGAGGACTGGCTTTCCACCCGCTACGAGCAGAAGGCGCTGCGCGAGGGTCGGGTGCCGCACTACCTGACGTTCCGCCGGCTGTGAGCGCGGAGCCTCCGGCGGGGGTATTTTCGCAACGAAGAAGCCGCAGGGGGCATGGACCGGCAGCGGGGGCTGCGCTATCAGCGGTCCGGTCTTGCGAGAGGGAGCGATCATGTCCGGCCACGGTGAACCCATTCCCATGATCTCGCGCCGGTCCGGGCCGCTGAGGGGGACCGCCGAGGCGCCGGGCGACAAGTCGATCTCGCACCGCGCGCTGATCCTCGGCGCGATGGCGGTGGGCGAAACGCGCGTCACCGGCCTCTTGGAAGGGCAGGACGTGCTCGACACCGCGAGCGCGATGCGCGCCTTCGGCGCCGAGGTGACGCGGCACGGCGAGGGTTGCTGGTCGGTGCATGGCGTGGGCGTGGGCGGCTTCGCCGAACCGGAGGACGTGATCGACTGCGGCAATTCCGGCACCGGGGTGCGGCTGATCATGGGCTGCATGGCGACGAGCCCGATCGCCGCGACCTTCACCGGAGATGCCTCCCTCCGCAAGCGGCCGATGGGGCGGGTGACCGACCCGCTCGCGCTTTTCGGCGCGCGCGCCTACGGGCGGCGGGGCGGGCGGCTGCCGATGACACTCGTGGGCGCCGCCGACCCGGTGCCGGTGTGCTATGCCGTCCCGGTGCCCTCGGCGCAGGTGAAATCCGCGGTGCTGCTGGCCGGGCTCAATGCGCCCGGCCGGACCGTGGTGATCGAGAGGGAGCCGACCCGCGACCATTCCGAACGGATGCTGCGCGGCTTCGGCGCCGAACTGGCGGTGGAGGACGCCGCCGAGGGCCGCGTCATCACCCTGACCGGCCAGCCGGAGCTTCGCCCGCAGACGGTGGCGGTGCCGCGCGACCCGTCCTCGGCCGCCTTCCCGGTCGCGGCGGCGCTGATCGTCGAGGGCTCCGACATCCTCGTGCCGGGGGTCAGCCAGAACCCGACGCGCAACGGGCTTTACACCACCCTGGTCGAGATGGGCGCCGACATCGCGTTCCAGAACCCGCGCGAGGAGGGCGGCGAACCGGTCGCCGACCTGCGCGTGCGCTTCTCGGCGCTGAAGGGCATCGAGGTGCCGGAGGAGCGCGCGGCCAGCATGATCGACGAGTATCCGGTCCTGTCGGTGGTTGCGGCTTTTGCCGAGGGCACCACGGTGATGCGGGGCGTGAAGGAACTGCGGGTCAAGGAAAGCGACCGGATCGACGCGATGGCGCGCGGGCTCGAGGCGATGGGGGTCCGCGTCGAGGAAGACGAGGACACGTTGATCGTGCATGGGATGGGCGCGGGCGGTGTGCCGGGCGGCGCGGTGGCGAAGACCCAAATCGACCACCGGATCGCCATGTCGTTCCTGGTGCTGGGCCTCGCCTCGCAGAAGCCGGTCGGCATCGATGATGGCAGCCCCATCGCGACCTCCTTTCCCCTGTTCGAGACGCTGATGGCGGGGCTTGGCGCCGATATCACGCGGGACGGCGCGTGACCGACCGGCGCTTTCGGGCGCTGGTCGCCGCAACCCTCGTCCTGTTCGGGGCGATGGCCGCCGCCGGGTCGACTGCCTGCGGACAGACCTTCTTTCCGTGTTCCTTCGATGCGCAGTTCCTGCCCTACGGGCCGGATGCCGCCCGGCGCTATCTTGCCGCGATCGGCGCGGACCTCTGGCGCTATCTCTGGATCGTCCAGCCGCTCGACCTTGTCGTGCCTGCGCTGACCTGCCTCAGCCTGCGGGAAGCCTTCAGGCGGTGGGCGCCGGCCCGGTGGACGCGCATCCTTGGCGGGGCCGCCGTGCTTTTCGCTGCGACCGACTATCTGGAAAACGCGGTCGTCCGGGTGATGCTGAACCGTCCCCAGGGCGATTTTCCCGATGCCGTGGCCCATGCCGCGACGACGCTTACCACGCTGAAATGGGTGCTTCTGGTGCCGCTCCTGATGCTGATAGCGATCCTGTGGGTCGGACGGCGGCGCGTGGGGCCGCATGCAGGGCCGGACGGAGGGCGGCGATGATCTTCACTGTGGCGATCGACGGGCCGGCGGCGGCGGGGAAGGGGACGATTTCCCGCGCCGTCGCGGCGCATTTCGGCTTTGCCCATCTCGATACCGGGCTACTTTACCGCGCGGTCGGAGCGAAGGGCGGCGATCCGGTCGAAGCCGCGAGATCGCTGACGGACGATGATCTGAAGCGCGATGACCTGCGCACTCTCGGGGCCGGGCAGGCGGCCAGCCGGGTCGCCGTGATCCCCGAGGTGCGGGCGGCGCTCGTCGATTTCCAGCGCGGCTTTGCCCGGCGCGAGGGCGGCGCGGTCCTCGATGGCCGCGACATCGGCACCGTGATCTGCCCCGAGGCTGAGGTGAAGCTTTACGTCACCGCCAGCGCCGCGGTCCGCGCCCATCGCCGCTGGCTTGAGGTCGGCGGCGATGAGGGACAGGTGCTTGCCGAGGTGATCGAGCGGGACAAGCGGGACGCCGAGCGGACGACCGCCCCTTTACGGCCCGCCGAGGATGCGGTCTTGCTTGATACATCAGAGATGACCGTCACGGAGGCGGTGGACCGGGCGATAAAGGCGGTACTTTCTGCACGGGGATGAAGGGCCGGAGGTGG
Source organism: Paracoccaceae bacterium (assembly GCA_039808285.1). GTDB lineage: Bacteria > Pseudomonadota > Alphaproteobacteria > Rhodobacterales > Rhodobacteraceae > Albidovulum. The sequence continues at coordinate 20,973 of JBDHSQ010000042.1, read as the reverse complement.
GTAGCTCTCGAACGCGAGTTGCCTGCACGCCCGGAGGTGGAGAGTTCCGATGGGAAGGGTAAGACGGAAAAGTCACGGCATGGGTCAGATCAACAGGGAAACCCTTCTCAGGGTCAGCGCGATTGCGGCTCTTCTCTTCGCCTTCGCGCTGGGTGTCGTGGGGTCGATGCTGTCCTTGTTCTATGCGGGATACTTTGCGCAATACCTCTCCCTGCCAGTGGTGCCAACGCTGGTCGTTCTTGTCGTACTGCACTGGCTGCCTTTGGCGCTGCTTATTACGACATTTACGAAGGGTAGGCCGGTTCCGCGATGGTGGAGCGTGCTTTACGTTCTGGCATCGCTTCTGCCCCTCTATGTCGGTTGGGATGGTCTGGTCGCACGAAGGGATTTCGGTGACACCCTCCTGTGGCTTCCATACCTTTTGACCGGATTGGTTATGGCGATTGTTGGACTGGCGATTGCCTTAGGACGTTTAGGTGGCGATCCGATGTGAGTTGAGATCGCGATGGCAGGTGTCGGCCGGAGATCGGGGCAAGCTTCACGGCGCTGCCTTCGCCCTTGCAATCATGGGCCACAGGGCCTATACGCCACCCCGTCAAACGGGCCGCGAGAGTCCGGGGCATGCGAGGATGCGCAGGGTCGGGGAATACCGGCCCTTTCGTGTTTTCGGACGCCTCAACGCCTCGTGGGCAGACCAAAGACCGGCGGAGCCAACCGCATGGCCTGAAAACGTGATGAAAAGGAACTGAACACGCATGTGCGCTAAAGCCACGATGGAGGAATTCGAAGCCCTCCTCAAGGAAAGCTTCGAGATCGACACGCCCGACGAAGGGTCTGTCGTCAAGGGCAAGGTCATCGCCATCGAGGCGGGCCAGGCCATCATCGACGTCGGCTACAAGATGGAAGGCCGCGTCGACCTGAAGGAATTCGCAAACCCCGGCGAACAGCCCGACATCGCCGTGGGCGACGAGGTCGAGGTCTATCTCGACCGGGTCGAGAACGTCCGCGGCGAGGCCGTGCTGTCGCGCGAGAAGGCGCGGCGCGAGGAGGCCTGGGACCGTCTCGAGAAGGCCTATGCCAGCGAGGAGCGCGTCGACGGCGCCATCTTCGGCCGCGTCAAGGGCGGCTTCACCGTCGATCTCGGCGGCGCCGTGGCCTTCCTGCCGGGTAGCCAGGTGGACGTGCGCCCGGTGCGCGACGCCGGCCCGCTGATGGGGCTCAAGCAGCCGTTCCAGATCCTCAAGATGGACCGTCGCCGCGGCAACATCGTCGTGTCGCGCCGGGCGATCCTCGAGGAGAGCCGCGCCGAGCAGCGCGCCGAGGTCATCGGCAACCTCTACGAGGGCCAGGTGGTCGACGGCGTGGTCAAGAACATCACCGAATACGGTGCCTTCGTCGACCTCGGCGGGGTTGACGGCCTGCTCCACGTCACCGACATGGCGTGGCGCCGGGTGAACCATCCCTCGGAAATCCTGAACATCGGCGAGACCGTGAAGGTCCAGGTGATCAAGATCAACAAGGAGACGCACCGCATCTCGCTCGGCATGAAGCAGCTTCAGTCCGACCCGTGGGATTCGGTCGAGGCGAAGTTCCCGATCGGCTCGGTCCACAAGGGCCGCGTCACCAACATCACCGACTACGGCGCCTTCGTGGAGCTGGAGCCGGGGGTCGAGGGGCTCGTCCACGTCTCGGAAATGTCCTGGACCAAGAAGAACGTCCATCCCGGCAAGATCGTCTCCACCAGCCAGGAAGTCGACGTCATGGTGCTGGAGATCGACCAGTCCAAGCGCCGCGTCTCGCTCGGCCTGAAGCAGACCATGCGCAACCCGTGGGAAGTCTTCGCCGAGACCCACCCGGTCGGCACCGTCATCGAGGGCGAGGTCAAGAACATCACCGAGTTCGGTCTGTTCGTCGGCCTCGACAACGACATCGACGGCATGGTGCACCTCTCCGACCTGAGCTGGGACAAGCGCGGCGAGGAGGCGATCCAGTCCTACCGCAAGGGCGACGTGGTCAAGGCCGTCGTCACCGAGGTGGACGTCGAGAAGGAGCGCATCTCGCTCTCGATCAAGGGGCTTGACGCCGATACCTTCTCGGACGCGGTCGACGGCGTGAAGCGCGGCTCGGTCATCACCGTGACCGTGACCGCGATCGAGGACGGCGGCATCGAGGTGGACTACAACGGGATGAAGAGCTTCATCCGCCGGTCCGACCTCGCCCGCGACCGTGCCGACCAGCGGCCGGAGCGGTTCCAGAAGGGCGATCATGTCGACGTGCGGGTGACCAACGTCGATTCCAAGACCCGCAAGCTCGGCCTCTCGATCAAGGCACGCGAGATCGCGGAAGAGAAGGAAGCCGTGGAACAGTATGGTTCGTCCGACTCGGGCGCCTCGCTCGGCGACATCCTCGGTGCCGCGCTCAAGGGCACCAACCGCTGATTCCCGTCTCGGCCTCGCGCGGCCCCGCTCAGGCGGGGCCGTTTGCGTTTGCCGAATCGGCCCCGACGGTATGCGAGGCATGGGGGTCCGGGGCCGCGACGGCGCCAAATGCTGCGCCGCAGTGTCGCACGAACCGCGGGAAGGTGGCCCGGGAATCGGCGCCGTCACGCAGAATTCGTTGCCTTTCCAATGGCTTTCCTGTTTCTCGCCGGGCCGATTGCGCCTATAGTCGGCGCACACAAGAAAGCGGTCGTCATCCGGGGACGGCACGCACAGGGGGGCTCCGAATGATCCGGTCCGAACTCATCCAGAAGATCGCCGACGAGAATCCGCATCTTTACCAGCGTGATGTCGAGCGGATCGTGAACACGATCTTCGAAGAGATCATCGAGGCGCTTGCCCGTGGCGACCGGGTCGAACTGAGGGGGTTCGGCGCGTTTTCCGTCAAGAAGCGCGATGCCCGTGCGGGGCGGAATCCGCGTACCGGCGATTCCGTCGCGGTCGAGGAAAAGCACGTGCCCTTCTTCAAGACCGGAAAGCTCTTGCGGGACCGCCTGAACGAGGGGTAATCCTCCCTCATGCTGCGCTTCCTTCGCCTTCTCTTTCTCGCGGTGCTGGCCATCGTGCTCGTGGCCGTGGCTTCGGCCAACCGGCAGATCGTGAACCTGCGTCTCCTGCCCGAAGAGATGGACAGCTTCATGGGCTTCGGCTGGTCGGTCGATGTTCCCCTGTTTCTTGCGATCTTCGCCGGGATCATCGCCGGCCTTGCCATCGGCTTCGTCTGGGAATGGTTCCGCGAGGCCAAGCACCGTGCCGCCGCCACCGAGCACCGGCGCGAGGCCGGCCGGCTGGAGCGCGAGGTCAAGCGGCTGAAGGATGCAAGGCCCGAGCCGGAGGACGAGGTTCTGGCGATCCTCGAAGGCCGCGGAGCGGGCCGCTGACGGCGAAGTTCCCGGGAAAAGGGCGATGAGCGTTCGCGTGAAGATCTGCGGGCTGAAGGAGCCTGCCCATGTCGCTGCCGCGGTCGAGGCCGGGGCGGCCTACGTGGGCTTCGTCTTTTTCCCGAAGTCTCCCCGCCATCTCGCCATCGCGGACGCGGCGACGCTTGCCGCCGGCGTCCCGCCCGGGGTGGCGAAGGTGGCGCTGACGGTGAACGCCACCGACGCCGAGCTTGATGCCATCACCGGCGCCGTGCCGCTCGACATGCTGCAACTGCACGGGTCGGAAAGCCCGGACCGCGTCGCCGGGGTCCGCGCCCGCTACGGCCTGCCGGTGATGAAGGCCGTCGGCATCGCCGCCGAGGCCGACCTTGCCGCGATCCAGACCTACGGCAGGGTGGCCGACCAGTTGCTGATCGACGCCAAGCCGCCGAAGGACGCGGCGCTGCCGGGCGGCAACGGGCTTTCCTTCGACTGGCGGCTGGTGGCACGGAAATACTGGCCCTGCCCGTGGATTCTCGCCGGCGGCCTGACGCCCGGAAACGTCGCCACCGCGATCCGCCTGACCGGGGCGCGGCAGGTCGACGTCTCCTCCGGGGTCGAGACCGCGCCGGGGGTGAAGGACGGGGCGCTGATCCGTGACTTCATCGCAGCGGCGCGGGGCGCGGCATGATCCGCTTCCGCGAGGCCACGCGCGCGGAGGTGCCGGCGGTCGTGGCGCTCCTGGCCGACGATGCGCTGGGCGCGGCCCGCGAGGGGACGGACCTCGCCCCCTACCTCGCCGCCTTCGACGCGATGCAGGCCGAGGCGGCCAATATCCTGATCGTCGGCGAGGCGGCGGGCCGGATCGTCGCCACATGCCAGCTCACCTTCATCTCCGGCCTCTCGCTCCGCGCCAGCCGCCGGGCGCAGGTGGAATCGGTGCGCGTCGCGGCGGACCTCAGGGGCCGGGGGATCGGCGCGGCGCTGATGGCCGAGGCCGAGGCGCGGGCGCGGGCGGCGGGCTGCACGCTTGTGCAACTGACCACCAACCGCGCCCGCGGCGATGCGCACCGCTTCTATGAACGGCTCGGCTTCACGCCGAGCCATCTGGGCTTCAAGAAGCCGCTCTGAGCCGGCGGTCAGCTCGCCTCCAGCACCATGTTGAACGGCGTCTCGGTGGCGCGGCGCACGTTCCTGAACCCGCCTGCCCGGATCACCTCGGCCAGCCGCTTCTCGCCCGCCTGCGCGCCCAGCGCCGCGCCGACCTCCTGCGCGCGCGAGGTCGGCACGCAGATCATCGTCGAGGCCGAATAGTAGAGCCGGCCCACCGGGTTCAGGTTCTCCGCCAGGCTGTCGCCCGCCAGCGGCTCGACGATCATCCAGGTGCCGCCCGGCTTCAGCGCCCGCCGGACATGGGCCGCCGCGCCCTCCGGGTCGCCCATGTCGTGCAGGCAGTCGAAACAGGTCACGAGGTCGAGCCCGGTCGCCGGGAAGTCCTTCGCCCGCCCGACCTCGAAGCGGATGTTGCCGTCAAGCCCGTGCGCGCGGGCGTGCTCCCGCGCGGCCGTGATCGAGCCTTCGTGGAAGTCGTAGCCGATGAACTCCGACCGCGGGAAGGCCTTGGCCATCAGGATCGTCGAGATGCCGTGGCCGCAGCCGATGTCGGCCACGAGCGCGCCCTTGCGGAGCTTCTCGGCCACGCCGCCGCCGAGCGCGGGGATCCACTCCTCGACGAGGTGGTTGAGATAGCCCGGGCGGAAGAACCGGGCGACCGCGCAGAACAGGCACCCCGCCTGGTCGCCCCAGCCGACGCCCTCGCCCGAACGGAAGGCATCGGCCACCTTGGACTGGTTCTCCACCATCGCCGCGGCGGTGTCGAAGGCGCCGATCAGCCAGGCGGGACTGTCCTCGACGGCGAAGACCATCGCCTGTTCGGGCGAGAGCGAGAAGGTTCCGGTCGCCGGATCGAAGCCGACGTAGCCGGAGGCCGCCTGCGCCGACAGCCATTCGCGGACATAGCGGGGATCGCAGCCGGCCGCCTCGGCCAGCGCCCCGGCCTCGATCGGCCCGCGTTCGTGGAGCAGGCGGTAAAGCCCCAGCCGGTCGCCCAGACGGATCAGCGGCAGGCTGAACGCGCCGCCGAGATCGCCGAGCATCTGGCCGAGAAAGGCGTTGAGACGGTTCGGATCGAATTGGGTCATGGTCACCTCCCTTGCATCGGCAAAGGATGGCAGACGGCGGCCGCCGCCGAATGGGGCAGGGGCCCCGCGGGCCGCGGATTCAGCCCGCCCGCCGTGGGGCGCCTGTCCCGTCAGCCGGAAAGCGCACGCACGATCGCCTCGGCCCGGCTGTGGACACCGAGCTTGTCGAGGATCGCGGTGATCTGGTTGCGCACCGTCTTCTCGCTCTTGCCGAGCTGGCGCGCGATTGCCCGGTTGTCGATCCCGGTGGCGACGAGGCGCAGCACCTCCGCCTCTGCCGAGGTCAGCCGCGCCTCGCGCGCCGCCCGCGGCGGCCCATCCACCGGGGCGAGGAAGCGCGCCAGCTCGTCCTGGAACACCTGCCAGGCCGGCTCGTCGCCCAGAAGCACGTGGTTGCGGCTGTCGAGCGGCACGAAGCGCGCCCCGGGGATGCGGGCCGCAAGCCGGCAGCCTTCCTCGAACGGCACCCGCAGGTCGCCCCGCGAATGCAGCACCAGCGTGGGCACGGCGAGCCCCGCGGCGGCCTCGAGCACGTCGATCCGCTGGACCTCCTCCAGCGTCCTGACCACGGTGTCGGGGGTCGCGGTGCGCCGCTCCAGCTCGTTCCACCACTCGTGCTGTTCCGCCGTGCCGCCGGGGATGAAGGTATTGGTGAAGACCTGCCGGAAGGCCGGGTTGTCGCGCGCCCAGCCGACGCGCACCAGGTTGACCAGGGTCTCCGCCTCCAGCCGCTCCTCCTCGGTCTTGGCGCGGACGACGGCGCCCTGCCCGTAGGCGCCGTAGAGGATCAGGTGCGACACCCGATCGGGATGGCTGAGCGCGTAGGTGATCGCCAGCGCGCCGCCCTGCGACATGCCGAGAAGCGCGAAGGGCCGGTCGGGAAGCGTTGCCGCCACCGCCTCCAGATCCTCCATCCAGGTCTTGAAGGAAATCTCGCGCACGAAGCGGTCCGACAGGCCGCAGCCGCGCTGGTCATAGCGGACATAGCAACGGTCGCGCGACAGGCTCCTGATCCAGGGCCGCCAGACCGGGCTTTCGTGGTCGTAGACGACATGGGTGAGCCAGTGCGCCGCGCGCAGGAGCACGGGGCCGTCGCCGTCGCAGGAAACGGCGATCCTCGTTCCGTCCGCCGAGGTGCAGAAACGGGTGTGTCGGCCAGCGGTCATGCCGGAGTATAGGGCAAAACCGCCCCCCGCGGAAAGCCGGCAGGCCGGGCCCGCGTTTCACCTGCCCGCTTTCCGTCGCCGTCATTTGCGGGTAAGAGCGAACCGCCCCCAGCCGGAGTGACGCCCATGCCCGACGACCGCATCAATTCCTTCATGACCGGCCCCGACGAACGCGGCCGGTTCGGCGATTTCGGCGGGCGCTTCGTCTCCGAGACCCTGATGCCGCTGATCCTCGATCTCGAGGCGGAGTATGAGAAGGCCAAGACCGATCCCGGCTTCTGGGAGGAGATGGACTGGCTCTGGAAGCACTATGTCGGCCGGCCCTCGCCGCTCTATTTCGCCGAGCGGCTGACCGACCATCTCGGCGGTGCGAAGATCTACATGAAGCGCGACGAGCTGAACCATACCGGCGCGCACAAGATCAACAACGTGCTGGGCCAGATCATCCTCGCCCGCCGCATGGGCAAGACAAGGATCATCGCCGAGACCGGGGCGGGCCAGCACGGGGTGGCGACGGCGACGGTCTGCGCCAAGTTCGGGCTGAAATGCGTGGTCTACATGGGCGCCCACGACGTGGAACGGCAGGCGCCGAACGTCTTCCGCATGAAGCTTCTCGGCGCCGAGGTCCATCCCGTCACCTCGGGGCGCGGCACGCTCAAGGACGCGATGAACGACGCGCTCCGCGACTGGGTGACCAACGTCCGCGACACCTTCTACTGCATCGGCACGGTCGCGGGGCCGCATCCCTATCCGGCGATGGTGCGCGACTTCCAGTCGATCATCGGCAAGGAGGTGCGCTGGCAGCTTGCCGAGCAGGAGGGCGAGGGGCGCCTGCCCGACACCGTGGTCGCCGCGATCGGCGGCGGGTCGAACGCGATGGGGCTCTTCTTCCCCTTCCTCGACGATCCGTCCGTCCGCATCATCGGCGTGGAGGCCGGCGGCAAGGGCGTCGACGACCGGATGGAGCATTGCGCCTCGCTGACCGGCGGCCGGCCGGGCGTGCTGCACGGCAACCGCACCTATCTCTTGCAGGACGCCGACGGCCAGATCCTCGAGGGGTTCTCGATCTCGGCGGGCCTCGATTATCCGGGCATCGGGCCCGAGCATTCGTGGCTCCATGACACCGGCCGCGCGCAATATGTCTCGATCACCGACAAGGAAGCGCTGGAGGCGTTCCGGCTCTGCTGCGCGCTGGAAGGAATCATTCCGGCGCTGGAGCCGAGCCACGCGCTGGGGCATGTGATGAAGATCGCACCGGCGTTGCCGCGCGAACATATCATCGTCATGAACATGTGCGGCAGGGGCGACAAGGACATCTTCACGGTGGCCAAACACCTCGGCGTCGAGATCCGGACCTGACCGGTTTCGCGCTGCCCGGGCGATTCGCGCCGGCGAATACGGGCCGTTCCCCTGCCACTCTGCGCGGCGACGGGGGCATGCGCCGGTGCCGCGGAACGGCCACAAGGGCGCCCGATCGTCGCCCGATTGGCGCCAACCGGAAGACCGAAAACCGATTGGTCACGCCCGCGCGCCTATCCTTTCCGTCATAAACCCCGGTTTATGCCCTTCTGGCAGCGGTTTATGGCGCTGCGGCCGCATCGCTGACCATCTAGTCCGGGCGGCGGCCGGGCCGATGACCGGCCCGGGCGCCGGATGACGAGTCAACCTGCACACAGGGGATGGGAAATGATGCATCACAAAGACATCGCCTCGGCGCCGCAGCGGCGGCTCGCCGTTGCGCTGGCACCGGTCAACCTCTCGGGCGTCGTGTGTGACCAGCTTCGCGCGATGACGGCGCAGGGTTTCGCCGACATCGACATCCGTTGGAATGCGAGTGTCCTGTCGATCGAGGCGCGCGGCCATGAAAGCAGCGTGCGGCGGGTTTTCAACTGCGCGGGTGCCTGCGTGATGGAGCAGGTCGACCGGCGTGGAATCGCCGTCGAGCGCTGCTTCGATGCGGACGGAATCACCCTGCTTTCGGAAGCGATCTTCGATCAGGACGCGGATCGTTGACGATCCTGAAACCAATACCATTTGAAGGCGCAATAATCCTTGTGAACGCTTCACGTTAGCCAAAAAATCGCCACGTGGATGCGGTGTCTATTTGGCCATGACCAGACGCAAGCTTCTCTTGACGACCGCGGGCCTCGTCGCCGTGCTTGCCGTTCCGGCCGCCGCCCGGGACGTCGAAAGCGATGTGCAGACCCGGCTCGGGCGCGAGGGCTTTCGCATAACAAGCCGCAGCCGGACCTGGCTTGGTCGCGTTCGCATCGAGGCGAGCAAGGGCAGGCTCCAGCGCGAAATCGTCCTCGATCCGAGCACGGGCGAGATCCTGCGCGACTACACCGACGACGGCGGTAACGTGCAGGTCGCGGATGGCCGCACCGGGACGGACGGCGCCGGGTCGACGGCGGGTTCGGGATCGTCCGCCACTGATGGCGGCGGCGCGGCTTCCGACCCGGACGAAGGTCCGGAACCGGGCGGCGATGGCGGCGGCGAGGAACCGTCGAAGGAACCTCGCGAGGAACCCTCCGGCGAGACCGGCGAAACGCCGTCCAGAGAGCCAGGCAAGGAATCCTCGAAGGGCCGGACAAAGGAAAAGACCTCGAAAGAGTCGACCGGTGTCAGAGAATAGTCAACATCTCCGCCGACCCGCCGCGCCGGGAGGGGCCGATGCGTGACAGGATCGCCGTCCTTCTCCTTCTCTTCCTCCAGGTGCTGTGCGCGGCCTTCCTGACCGGTGGAACGATCCTTACCCTGCTCGGCATCAACCATCGGCCGATCAGCTGGGAAATCCGCGAGCTTCTCGAGGTGGGCGCAATGCTTGGCCTTGTCTTCGGAGCCTTCCTGAGCGTGATCGTCCTGACCCGGATCCTCAAGCGGCAGAAGCGGGCAGAGGACCAGCTACGCCAGGTCTCGGGCGCCTTCATGGAACTGATGCAGACGCGGTTCCGCGACTGGGGGCTTACCTCGGCGGAGCGCGACGTCGCACTGTTCGCGATCAAGGGGCTTTCGACCCAGGAAATAGCCTCGCTGCGCGGCACGGCCGAAGGCACGGTGAAGGCGCAGACGAACGCGATCTACCGCAAGTCCGGCGTGAACGGGCGGCCCCAGCTTCTCAGTCTCTTCATCGAGGATCTGATGGATGACGAGATGCTGCCGGCCCCTGCCGCGCAGGTCGACCCCGACCAGCCCGATGCCGCGCTGCGCGTGGCAGGCTGAGCCTCAGCGCACCGCGTAAAGATTCAGCACTTCCAGCGGCACGATGTCGAGCGCGCGGATATGGGTGGCCGCCAGACGCACCTGCGGCGCGCAGCCTTCGTCGTGGGCCTGAAGGAACCGGCCTGCACAGAGGCACCAGGTCTCGCCCGGCCTGACGCCGGGAAACCGGAACTCCGGGCGCGGCGTGGACAGGTCGTTGCCGACGTATTTCGAGAAGGCGAGGAATTCCGCCGTCATCACCGCGCAGACGGTGTGGCTGCCGCGATCCTCGGCGCAGGTATTGCAGTGGCCGTCGCGGAAAAAGCCCGTGAGCGGCGCCGTGGAGCAGGGTTCGAGCGGGCCTCCGAGGACATTGACAGCGTCGTATCTGGACGGGCCGGTCATGCTTGTAACACCTCGGATGGCTTGCCCCTTCCTCAGGGGACGGCTGACAGAAGCAGGAAGATGCAGAAGATCACCAGATGGACGGCCCCTTGCAGGACGGTCGTGCGCCCCGTGCCGAGGGTGAGCCCGCCGACGAACAGGGTCAGGAGCAGAAGGATCATGTCTTCAGGCGAAATCCCGAGAACCAGCCGATCGTCACGGACCAGGGACGCGATGGAAACGATGGGAATCGTCAGGCCGATGCTGGCGATCGCCGACCCCAGCGCCAGATTGATGCTGTTCTGAAGCTGGTTGGCCAACGCCGCGCGCACCGAGGCGATGCCTTCGGGCAGAAGCACCAGCGCGGCGATGACCACGCCCAGAAAGCCCTGCGGCAGCCCCGCCGACAGGATCAGCGTCTCGATCGGCTTGGAGATCGCCTTCGCGAGGAGGATGACGGCGGTGAGCGACAGGAGGAGAAGCACGAGCGACAGGGAAGCGACCATGCCCGAGGGCACCGGATCGCCCGCGTCCGCCAGCGGCGCCGTGCCAACGAAATAGTCCCGGTGCCGCACCGTCTGCACGAAGACGAAGACCACATAGAGGGCAAGCGACGCCACACCGATGACGCCGAGCTGCACGGGGGCGTAGTAGGGGCCATGCACCGCGCGCGTGAAGTTCGGAAGGATCAGGGCGAGCGTTGCCAGCGTGCCCAGAACCGCGAGCGCCGCCGCCGCGCCCTCGATCCGGAAGGCCTGTTCGCGGTGCCGCCAGCCGCCGGAGATCAGGCACAGGCCCACGACCCCGTTCAGCACGATCATCAGCGTGGCATAGACGGTATCGCGCGCGACGGTCGTGCTTCCCGGGGTATCGGTGCTGAGGATCGAGACGATCAGCGCAACCTCGATGATCGTCACCGCCACCGCCAGAAGGATGGAGCCGAACGGCTCTCCGAGCTTCAGGGCAAGCACCTCGGCGTGATGAACGGCCGCAAACACCGCGCCGCCCAGCGCCACGGCGCAGATCAGCAGTCCATGAAGGCTTGAGGTCTGGATCACGCCGAAGTGTTTGATGATCAGCACCAGGGCGGCGGCAAGTGGAATGAGGACGGGCCAGAACGGAATCCTGCCAGTCGTATGGCCAGTCATCGGCACTCCTTTTCGTTTGGAATCATGCTGACGTAGCCCTCCGGCGCCGTCAATCGACGAGGCCCCGCCGGTTCAGCGAAAACGGTCGAGAAGGCGTTGCAGCGGTGTCGGCGCGGAAGGCCCGGCGGCGCCCGGTTCCGGCTGCGCCGGGCGCGGCACCGGGCCGCCTGCGGCTGGTGCCGGGTTCGCCGGCCGCGGCGGCGCGGTGCGCAAGGCGACCGCGTTCATGAACCGCGCCGCATCGCCCGCCGCCAGCGCCGCCGCCCCGTCGGAAATCCCGCGCAGAACGTCGTCGAGCCAGTCCTGGTCGGCCCTGGCGAAGTCCGACAGCACATAGCCGGTGACGCGGTCCTTGTGGCCGGGATGGCCGATGCCGATGCGGACGCGCCGATAGCCGTCGCCGACATGCTGGTGGAGCGACCTCAGCCCGTTGTGCCCGGCGTGGCCGCCGCCGTCCTTCACCCGCAGCCTGCCCGGGGCGAGGTCCAGCTCGTCATGAAAGACGACGACATCGGCGGGCTCGATCTTGAAGAACCGCATCGCCTCGCCCACCGACTGGCCGGAAAGGTTCATGAAGGTCTGCGGCTTGAGCAGCACGACCCGCTCGCCGCCGAGCCGGCCCTCGCTCGCCGCGCCCTGGAATTTGGCGCGCCAGGGGGAAAACCCGTGATCGGCGGCGATCCGGTCCACCGCCATGAAGCCGACGTTGTGCCGGTTCATCGCATATCCGGCCCCGGGGTTTCCGAGGCCCACGAAAAGACGCATGGCTCACCTCGCGCTGCCGGTCGAAGGTAATCGCGCCGGGATGGCGGCACAAGCGGCGGGGGCCCGGAAACGAAAGCGGGGCCCGAAAGGGGCCCCGCCGCCGCCGTGCCCGATCGGGCCGGTTATTCCTCGCCGCCCTCGGCCTCGTCCTCGGCCGACCGCAGGCCCGAGGGCGCCGCGATGTTGGCGATGACGAAGTTGCGCCGGATCGTCGGGACCGCGCCCGCGGGAAGCTCGACATCGTTGATGTGGATGACGTCGCCGATATCGCGCCCGGCGAGGTCCACCGTGATGTGATCGGGGATCTCGGCCGCGGTCACTTCCAGCTCCACCTCGGGGCGCACGATCGTCAGCGTGCCGCCCTTCTTCAGCCCCGGCGCCTTCTCGTGGTTCTCGAAGGTGACGTGGATGAAGAGGTTGATGCGGCTCGCCCGATGCAGGCGCATCAGGTCGATATGCGTCGGCAGGTCCTTCACCACGTCGCGCTGGACGCCGCGGCAGATCACCCGGACGTCGTCCTGTCCCTCGAGCTTGAGGTTGAAGAGCGTCGACAGGAAGCGCCCGGCCTTCAGCCGCTTCAGGAGGTCGTAGTATTTGATGTTGATCGGCTGCGGCGCCTTGCCGTCGCCGTAGACGATGCCGGGTACGTAGCCCTCACGACGAGCTTGACGAGCGGCCCCCTTGCCTGTCCCCGTCCGTACCTCGGCGACAAGATCGGGGATCTCACCAGCCATAGGTTTCTCCATTGCGTTGCGGGCATCCTCCAAGGGTGCATGCCCATGAACGCGGGCGTATAGACCGGAACCGGGGCGAAGGAAAGCGGAATCTGGCGCTGGTCCCGACCCTCCGGGAGGCTCAGCTATAGCCGTCGAGGAACCCCTTCGGGACGAGCACGCTGTGCCGGCCCACATCGGCGAGCCTGGTCTCGCCGCAGAGCGCCATCGAGGTGTCAAGCTCCTTGTGGATGACCTGGAGCGCCTTGGTGACCCCCGCCTCGCCCATCGCGCCGAGGCCGTAGACGAAGGCGCGCCCGATCATCACCCCCTTCGCGCCGAGCGCCACGGCCTTGAGCACGTCCTGCCCGGATCGGATGCCGCCGTCCATCCACACCTCGCACCTGTCGCCGACCGCCGCGGCGATTTCCGGCAGCATGCGGATCGACGACAGCGCCCCGTCGAGCTGCCGCCCGCCGTGGTTCGACACCACGATCGCGTCGGCGCCGAGGGCGGCCGCCTTTTCGGCATCCTCGACGTCGAGGACACCCTTGAGGATCACCTTGCCGCCCCAGAGGTCCATGAGCTTCCTGATCTTGTCCCAGTTGAGCGCGGGATCGAACTTCTCGGCCGTCCAGGAGGACAGCGACGACGGGTCGGAAACGCCTTCGACATGGCCGACGATATTGCCGAAGAACCGCCGCTTCGTCCGCAGCATCTCCAGCCCCCAGGCCCATTTGGTCGCAAGGTTCAGCATCGTCGGGAGGGTGAACTTGGGCGGCGCCGAAAGCCCGTTCTTCAGATCCCGGTGGCGCTGGCCGAGGATTTGCAGATCGACGGTGATCACCAGTGCCGAACAGCCCGCCGCCTTTGCGCGCGCGATGATCCTCGCGTTGAAGTCGTCGTCGTTGAGCGCATAGATCTGGAACCAGAAGGGTTTCGACGTGTGCGCCGCCACATCCTCGATCGAGCAGATCGACATGGTGGACAGCGTGAAGGGCACGCCGAACGTCTCGGCCGCCCGCGCCGCCTTGATCTCTCCGTCCGCGTTCTGCATTCCCGTCAGCCCCACGGGGGCGAGCGCCACCGGCATGGCCACGGGTTGGCCGATCATCGCCGACGCGGTGGACCGGCCGGTCATGTCGACGGCGATCCGTTGCCTGAGCCGGATCTCGGCGAAGTCGGCGACGTTGTCGCGGAAGGTCTGCTCGGTCCAGCTACCGGATTCCGCATAGTCGTAGAACATCCGCGGCACCCGCCGGCGATAGAGGCGCTTGAGATCGTCGATGCAGGTGATCACGGGCATGGCGACCTCCGGGAAACTGGCGATTTCAGGTTACCATCGGGCGGAACGGTGACAACGCCCTTTCGCGGCGCCGGGGCTGCACAGCCCACGCGCGCCGTGCTAGGGCAGCCCGCATGACCGGAAGCTATTCCCCGCCCGCCGAGCCGCTGCGCGTGATCCATGCCGACCACGCGATCCTTGTCATCGACAAGCCAGCCGGGCTGCTGACCGTTCCGGGCAAGGGCGAGCATCTGGCGGACTGCCTGATCGCGCGCGTCCAGAAGCTCCACCCCGAGGCGCTTCTGGTCCACCGGCTGGATCGCGACACCTCCGGCGTGATCGTCTTCGCGCTCACTCGCCACGCGCAACGGGTGCTGTCGGCCCAGTTCGAGGCGCGGAAGACCAGGAAGGCCTATCGTGCGCGTCTCTGGGGCCGGCTGGAGCCGAAGGAGGGGCGGGTGGACCTGCCGCTGATCGTCGACTGGCCGAACCGGCCGCGCCAGCATGTCGACCGCGTGAACGGCAGGCCGGCGCAGACCGACTGGAAGGTGCTCGGCCACGATCCCGACGGCACGACGCGCGTCCGGCTCTTCCCCCTGACCGGGCGGAGCCATCAACTGCGTGTCCACATGGCCGAGATCGGCCATCCGATCCTTGGCGACCCGTTCTACGCGGAGGGTCCGGCGCGCGATTTCCCGCGCCTGATGCTTCATGCCGAAAGCCTGCGCTTTGCGCATCCCGAAACCGGCAAGGGCGTGACCTTCACCGCCCCCTGCCCCTTCGGGTGATCCGGGCGCCGATGACGGCGCGGCGCGGGTTGCGCGTGGCGCGGGCGGCGGAGCAGGGAAATCTCGGAAAAATTGTTCCGGTCCCCCCGGCATTCGCGGTGCCTTAACGCCTTTGCCTGTCAATGACCGCCGGGGTGCGCCGGCTGTGGGAGGCTGGCGACGATGAAACGGGGTGCGACATGCTGATGATGGCTGGCCTTTTCGGCCTCCTCATGGTGGGGATGGCCGTGGATTTCTCGGGTGTGGTGAAATCCGCCGAGGATGACGACGGGACGGCGGGCGGCGTCGAAGCCGAGGGCGCGGCCGCAACCACCCCCTCGATCGACGGCACACCGCTTGCCGAGGCGATCCGCGGCAGCGACGAAGCCGAAATCCTCGCCGGCGGCGAGACAGGCGACGACATCGCGGGGCTTGCCGGAGACGACCAGATCGGCGGCTATGGCGGCAGGGACACGCTTGAGGGCGGCGAGGGTGCCGACGCGATCCGCGGCGACGGGGGCGATGACGACCTGGCCGGAGAGGCCGGCAACGACACGCTTTCCGGAGGCGACGGGGCCGACACGCTGACGGGCGGAATGGGCGACGATCTGCTCGCCGGGGCCGGGGGGGACGACATCCTGTCGGGCGGCGAGGGCGCGGACAGCGTCGTTGGCGGCGGCGGGGCGGATGCGTTGATCGGTGGTGAGGGTGACGACGCGCTGGAGGGCGGGCTTGGCGACGACACCCTGCAGGGCGGACCGGGCCAGGATACGCTGATGGGGGGTGACGGCGGCGATGTGCTGAACGGCAGCCAGCCCGGCGCCGGCGGCACCGACACCGACGCCCGCGACTTCCTCAACGGCGGACGGGGCGACGACACGATCACCCCCGGCCAGGACGACTGGGTGAACGGCGGCGAAGGGGCCGACACCTTCTTGCTCCACGACTGGCTGGCCGAGGGGCCGGAAACTGCGACGATCGACGACTACGACCCGCGCGAGGACCAGCTTGTGATCGTCTACGATCCTGCTGTCCATCCCGCCCCGGAGGTGACGGTGGAGCCTGATCCGGGCACGCAGGACGCAGTGCATGTGCTGATCGACGGCGCGGTCATTGCGCGGGTGTTGGGGCAGCCGGGCCTTGCACCCGGCCAGATCGCGCTCTTGGCCGAAGCCGGGGCGGGGGTGGCGTGAGGCCAACAACGGGCTTTCCTTTCACGCCGATTCCCCATATATGCGCGCATCCGCCATGCGGACGACTCCAAGGGCCCTGCTGGACGACATCCCGGCTTGCGCCATGACCTTGAAACCGAAAGGAGACCCCGATGTCGATCACGGCTGAAGAAAAAGCCCGCGTGATGAAGGAATTCGCGACCAAGGCCGGCGACACCGGCTCGCCCGAGGTGCAGGTCGCCATCCTCTCCTCGCGCATCGCCACGCTGACCGAACATTTCAAGTCCCATGCGAAGGACAACCATTCGCGCCGCGGCCTGCTCAAGCTCGTGGCCCAGCGCCGCAAGCTTCTCGACTATCTCAAGCGCGCCGACGAATCCCGCTACGGCAAACTCATCGAGCGTCTCGGCCTGCGCCGCTGACCCCGGCCGGACCGGTGCCATGAACGCCCGTGCCGGATGGCGCGGGCGTTTCGATTCCCTCGGTCCGGTTTCGGGGCTTTTCACCCGCTGTTGCCGCGGGCATAGTCCCGCTGTCGGGTGAGGGAGGGTCACATGAACGGCAACGGGCTGATCGGCGAACTGATCGGCGGCAACGGCGCGGTCTTCGCGCTCGCGCTTTTCATCCTGCTGTGCGTCTGGCTTGGCGTGCGCATCGTGCCGCAGTCCGAAAAGCATGTGGTGGAACGGTTCGGCCGGCTTCGTGCCGTGCTGGGGCCGGGGATCAACTTCATCGTGCCGTTCCTCGATCGGGTGGCGCACAGGATCTCGGTGCTGGAACGCCAGCTTCCGAATGCGCTTCAGGATGCGATCACCGCCGACAACGTGCTGGTGAAGGTGGAGACGTCGGTCTTCTACCGGATCACCGAGCCGGAAAAGACCGTCTACCGCATCCGCGACGTCGACGCCGCCATCGCCACCACCGTCGCCGGCATCGTCCGGTCGGAGATCGGCAAGATGGAGCTGGACCAGGTGCAGTCGAACCGCGCCGAACTGATCGCCAAGGTGCGCGAGCAGGTCGCCGCGATGGTCGACGACTGGGGGATCGAGGTGACGCGGGCGGAGATTCTCGACGTCAACCTCGACGAGGCGACGCGGGCCGCGATGCTCCAGCAGTTGAATGCCGAACGTGCGCGCCGCGCGCAGGTGACCGAGGCCGAGGGCAAGAAGCGGGCGGTGGAGCTGAACGCGGACGCCGAGCTTTATGCGGCCGAGCAGCAGGCCAAGGCCAGACGCATCACCGCCGAGGCGGAGGCCTATGCGACCGCCGCCATCGCCGAGGCGATCCAGAAGAACGGACTGGAAGCCGCCCAGTATCAGGTGGCACTGAAGCAGGTGGAGGCGCTGACGGCCGTCGGGCAGGGCGCGGGCAAGCAGACGGTGATCGTTCCGGCACAGGCGCTCGATGCCTTCGGCGACGCCTTCCGGATGCTGAAGGGACGCGGCTGATGACGCTCTGGCAGGAATGGTGGGTCTGGATGGCCGGCGGGGCGGTGCTCGCCATCCTCGAGGTCGCCGTCTCGGGCTTCGTGCTTCTCGGCTTCGCCATCGGTGCTGCGCTGACGGGGCTTCTCTTGTGGTTCGGGGTGCTCGGCGGGTCGCTCGCCGTCCTTCTTCTCGTCTTCGCCGTGGCCTCGCTCATCGCCTGGCTCGGGCTCAGGCGGGCGGTCGGCGTCCGGCACGGGCAGGTCAAGGTCTGGGACCGCGACATCAATGAGGAATAGGGCCTCGGCCGGTGCCGGCATCGTCGGGGCGAAGATCGCGCTCGTCGCCGGCGGGCGCGTGCTGACCCATCTGCGCGACGACTTCGCGCATCTGCCCTACCCCGGCCACTGGGATTTCCCCGGCGGTGCTCGGGAAGGGGAGGAGACGGCGGAGACCTGTGCGCTCAGGGAACTGCGCGAGGAATACGGGCTGCTCCTGCCCGAGGCGCGGCTGATCTGGCGGCGCGACTATCCGTCGACCCATGTTCCGGGCGGTGTGGCCGCCTTCTTCGGCGGTATCGTCACCGAGGCGGAGGTCGCCGCCATCGTCTTCGGCGACGAGGGCCAGCGGTGGGAGATGATGCGGGTCGGCGACTTCCTCGCCCACGACCGCGCGGTGCCCTACCTCCGCGACCGGCTGGGGGACTTCCTCGCAACCGGGCTTGCCTGACCCGGAACCCCGTCAGAAGTCGAGGTTCTCCACGCTGAGCGCGTTCTGCTGGATGAACTCGCGGCGCGGTTCCACCACATCGCCCATCAGCTTGGTGAAGATGTCGTCGGCGTCGGCCACGTCCTCGATCTTCACCTGGTTCAGCACCCGGGCCGCCGGATCGAGCGTGGTTTCCCAGAGCTGGCCAGGATTCATCTCTCCAAGTCCCTTGTAGCGCTGCATCGCCAGCCCCTTCTCGCCCTCGGCGAGGATCGCCTTCAGAAGCTCGATCGGCCCGTGGACAAGCTGCTCGCGGTCCTTGCGCACCAGCCGGGCGATCCGGCCGTAGACGTCCTGAAGTGCCTTGGTGTGCGTGGCCAGCCGCCGCGCCTCGCCCGACCGCAGGATCGCGCCGTCGAGCGTGCGCGCCTCCTCCACTCCGCGCAGCGAGCGGGAAAGGCGCAGGCCCGCGTCCTGCGTCGGCCGGCCCCGCCAGCCGCGTTCATACTCCACCGCCACGGTATCAAGCCGCCGGGCGACCTCGTCGGCCACGCCCTGCGCGTCGGCATCGATGCGGCCGGGCAGAAGCGCGCCGGCGATCGCCGCCTGTTCCAGAATATGGGTCGGGTAGTGGGTCGGGAAGGCGAGAAGGCTCTTGCGCACCACCCGCGCCTCCTCGACCACGCGGCGCAGGTCGGCGCCGGTGATCTCCTCGCCCGAGCCGAGGCGCAGCACGGCGCCCTCGATCCCCTGCTCGACCAGATAGTCCTCCAGCGCCGCCTGGTCCTTCAGGTAGACCTCGGACTTGCCGCGGGTGACCTTGTAGAGCGGGGGCTCCGCGATGAAGAGATGCCCCGCCTCGATCAGGTCCGGCATCTGCCGGAAGAAGAAGGTGAGAAGCAGCGTGCGGATATGCGCGCCGTCGACATCGGCGTCGGTCATGATGATGACCTTGTGGTAACGCAGCTTGCCAAGGTTGAACTCGTCGCGGCCGATCCCGGTGCCGAGCGCGGTGATCAGCGTGCCGATCTGGTCGGACGACAGCATCCGGTCGAAGCGCGCCCGCTCGACGTTCAGGATCTTGCCGCGCAGGGGCAGCACCGCCTGGTTCTTCCGCTCGCGCCCCTGCTTGGCCGACCCGCCGGCACTGTCGCCCTCGACGAGGAAAATCTCCGACAGGGCCGGATCCTTCTCCTGGCAGTCGGCGAGCTTGCCGGGCAGCGAGGCCACGTCCATCGCCGTCTTGCGCCGGGTGAGTTCCCGCGCCTTGCGCGCCGCCTCGCGCGCCAGCGCCGCCTCGATGATCTTGCCGACGATCACCTTCGCCTCGGCGGGATGCTCCTCGAACCATTCCGACAGCTTCTCGTTGACCAGCGCCTCGACCGCCGGGCGCACCTCGGAGGAGACCAGCTTGTCCTTGGTCTGGCTGGAGAACTTCGGGTCCGGCACCTTGACCGACAGCACGCAGGTCAGCCCCTCGCGCGCGTCGTCGCCGGTGAAGTCGATCTTCTCGCGCCTGGCGATGCCGCTGTCCTGGGCGTATTTGGTCAGCGTCCGCGTCAGTGCGCCGCGGAAGCCTGCGAGATGGGTGCCGCCGTCGCGCTGGGGGATGTTGTTGGTGAAGGGCAGCACCGTCTCGTGGTAGCTGTCGTTCCACCACATCGCCACCTCCACGCCGATGCCGCCGCGCTCGCCGGTGATGAAGATCGGCTCGGGCATCGCCGGGGTCTTGTGCCGGTCGAGGTATTTGACGAATTCGCGCACGCCGCCTTCGTAGAACAGCTCGCTGCGCTGCAACTCCGCTCCGCGGTTGTCCTCGAGGATGATCTTCACGCCGGAGTTCAGGAACGCCAGTTCCCTCAGCCGCGTTTCCAGCGTCTTGAAGGAATAGTCGAGGTTGGAGAAGGTTCCGTCCGGGTGGTTGGTCCTGGAGGAGGCGAGGAAGCGCACCTCGGTCCCCTTCTCGCCCGGCGCGTCGCCCGCCTCATGGACATGCACCGTGCAGTCGCCGTTCTCGAAGCGGGCGAAATATTCCTTGCCGTTGCGCCAGACGCGCAGTTCGAGCCAGTCGGAAAGCGCGTTGACCACCGAGACGCCGACGCCGTGCAGCCCGCCTGACACTTTGTAGGCATTGCCTTCATCCGCGGTGTTGGAGAACTTCCCCCCCGCATGGAGCTGGGTCATGATGACCTCGGCCGCGGAGACCCCTTCCTCGGGATGGATTCCGACCGGGATGCCGCGGCCGTTGTCGCGGACGGAAACCGAGTTGTCGGCATGGATGCGGACGCGGACGAAATCGGCGTGGCCCGCCAGCGCCTCGTCGATGCCGTTGTCCACCACCTCGTAGACCATGTGATGCAGGCCCGAGCCGTCGTCGGTGTCGCCGATATACATCCCGGGCCGCTTGCGCACGGCCTCCAGCCCCTTGAGAACCTTGATGGAATCGGCGCCGTATTCAGCCGTCACTCGCGCGTTGTCGGTCATGCCCGCCCGTCCTTGCTCTTGCCCGCATCTTATAGTCCCCCGGGCGCGGATTGTCACGCGGATGCCACTAGATTTGGTGGCCGGCGGCGCTGTCGCGCCGCCTCCGGATGGTCAGGCGGACCGGCGCCGGCGCGGGCGGCGGGGCTTCGCCGCGGGGCCCGCGTTGGCATTCGCGGGCGCGCCGGGTTTGGCCCCCG
>JBDHSQ010000041.1:0-28107 GCA_039808285.1 Paracoccaceae bacterium | reverse complement strand
CTGACCACGCGGGCGGGGGCGGGTATCTTCGTGGCCGAGGTTCTGGGTTCGGCCTTCTCGCCGGCCCTGATCCGGCTCTTTGCGCGCCACGACGAGGCCGTATACGACTATCTCGCCTTCCGCCGCGATCTCGAGGCGCTGGCCGCCGAACGCGCGGCGCGGCTCGCATCGGACACCGACCTCAAGGTCATCGACGCCATCTTCGCCAAGATGGAGGCTGCGCACCACAAACGCGACCCCGCCGATGAGGCGCGGTTCGACGCCGAGTTCCACATGGCGATCATCGAGGCCAGCCACAACGTCATCATGCTGCACATGATGCGGTCGATGTTCGACCTGCTGCGGCAGGGCGTCTTCTACAACCGGCAGGTCATATTCCGCCAGAAGACCACGCGGAGCACGCTTCTCGACCAGCATCGCGCGATCCGCGATGCGCTGCTCGCGCGCGACCCGGCCTCGGCGCGGGCGGCGGTGGAAAACCATCTCGCCTTCGTCGCGCGCGCCCTCGACGACGACCGCAAGTCGGAACGCAACGAGGCCGTGGCGCGGCTTCGCATCGCCCAGGAGGAAGGGCGGGGCTAGCGGTGTCCGGCCTGTTGCCCGCCTGCAAGGTCGGCCCGCTTTGGATTTCATCCAGATTGACACGCGGCCCGCTGACAACGGACGATGCCGGCGTGGCACTGTGCCACGGGTGAAAGCACAAGGGACGGTACGATGGAACAGGTTCTCTCCCAACTGATCGGCGGGGCGATCGGCGGGCTCGGCGGCGGCAAGGCCGTGAAGGGCGCCGACATGGGCAACATCGGCAACCTGATCGCCGGTGCGGTCGGCGGCGTCGGCGGCGGCCAGTTGCTCGGCGGGATGCTCGGCAGCGGCACCGACTTTGCCGCGATCGCCGGCAACCTCGTCGGCGGCGGCGTGGCCGGGCTGATCGTGCAGGTCGTCGTCGGCATGATCGTCAAGCGGATGCGCGGCGCCTGACGGTGGCAGGTCCGCCTACAGCCGGATGTCGTAGGTGAGCCACTTCGTCCGCTCGGCCATCCGGTCATAGACGGCGCGGGCGCGGTAATTGTCATCGGCGGTGATCCAGCGGATCACCGTCCAGCCCCGCGCCCGCCCCTCCTCCGCCAAGGCCGCGATCAGCGCGTCGGCCACGGCCTGCCCGCGCGCCGCCGGCGCCACGAAGAGATCGTCGAGGAACCCGCCGGTCGAGGCGGAGAGTGGCCGCGCAAAGGCACGGAAATGGGCAAGGCCCAGAAGCCGCCCACCCGCGTCCTCGGCGACGAGGGCCTCGGTCTCGCGGGCAGGATCGAAGATCCAGCCCCAGACCTGCGCCCGCATCTCCGGCGTCTGCGTCACCCGGTAGAACTCCGCATAGCCCGCGTAGAGCACCTCCCACGCCGCCCGGTCGCCCTCGGCCGGCCGTCGCACCGTCACCGCCATCATCCCCTCCGTGAACTGCAAGACCCGGCCCACGGGGCCGGGTCGCACGGTAGCCCTTGCGCGGCCGTCAGTGAAGCCGCGTCTCGACCTCGCCGATCGACGCGTCGATCAGCCGGTTCTTCTCGGCTGCCGTCATCTTCGCGGCGATCAGGTCGCCGGCTGCGGCCACGGCGACGTTCACGGCCCGGTCGCGCACCTCGCGCACCGCCGCCGCCTCGGCCGAGGCGATCTGGTCCTCGGCGGCGGCCAGACGCCGCGCGATCGAGGCCTTGAGATCGGCCTTCGCCTGCTCCGCCGCGGCCAGCGCCTCGCGCCTGGCGGTCTCGACGATGCGGTCGGCCTGGTCCTGCACTTCCTTGTGCTTGCGCTCGTAGGAGGCAAGGATCGACCGCGCCTCGTCATGAAGCGCGCGCGCCTGGTCCAGTTCCGCCTTGATGCCCGCCGCGCGCTTGTCGAGAAGCCCGCCGATCAGCGCCGGAACCTTGAAGTAGACCAGGACGCCGATGAAGATCAGGAACGCGATCGTGACGACGAATTCGGTCGAGCGCAGGGTGAAGAACGCCTCGCCCTCCGCCGCCGCTGCGGGGCTGGCGAGCGTGAGCGTTGCGATCGTTGCGATGCGGTTCATGGCCTCACCCTTTCAGCCTGCTGGCGACGGCGTCGGCCACGGCCTTCGCGTCGGCCTTTCCGCCCAGCGCGGCGACGACCGCCTCGGCGGCGTCCTTCGCGACCTCGACGACGTTGCCCGCGGCGCTCGCCCGGATCTCGTCGATGCGCCTGGCGCTTTCCGCCGCCCGGGCGGCGATTTCGGCATCCGCCTTGGCGGTCGCCTTGTCGAGATCCTTCTGGATCTCCGCCCGCGCCTCGGCGACGATCTTGTTGGCCTCGGCCCGTGCGTCGACCAGCGCCTGGTTGTAGGCCTTCTCGGCCGCCTCGGCCTTGAGCTTCAGATCCTCCGCCGCGGCGATGTCGCTGGTGATCTTGCCCTGGCGGTCGGCGAGGATGCCGCCGATCCTGGGCAGGGCGACCCGCGACAGCACGAGGTAGATCACGACCAGCGCCACCAGAAGCCAGAAGATCTGGTTCGGGAAGGTGGCGAAGTCGAGTTGCGGCATCCCGGCGGATTGCGCCGCGTGGCCGGCCGCCCCGGCCGCGTGGCCGGTGGCTTCGGTCACGGCGCCGGCAGCGCCCGTCGCGGCCTCTGTTGTGGTGTTTGCCATCTCGGCCCCCTCGAAACCCGGATTACAACCCGGACGGGCGCAGCCTGCGCCCCCGTCCGGCCGTAAGGATGGTCAGTCGGGGCTCAGACGGCGAACATCAGCAGGAGCGCGACGAGGAACGAGAAGATCCCGAGCGCTTCGGCAAAGGCGATGCCGATGAAGAGCGTGGCGGTCTGGCCGGCCGCGGCCGAGGGGTTGCGAAGCGCCCCGGCGAGGAAGTTGCCGGCGACGTTGCCCACCCCCATCGCCGACCCGCCCATGCCGATGCAGGCAAGCCCGGCGCCGATGAACTTGCCCAGAGCGGCAGCAGCTGCGATTTCCATGTCGTTACTCCTTACGGTTGGATTTTGCAGATTCGTGGAAGACCGGCGTCAGTGGTGCGGATGCAGCGCATCCCTGAGATAGACGCAGGTCAGGATGGTGAAGACATAGGCCTGGATGAAGGCCACGAGAATCTCCAGCGCATACATCGCGGTGATCGCGAGGATCGACAGCGGCGTCACCGCGATGCCGATGCCCGAGATCAGGACCAGCGGCGCGAAGGCGGCGAAGACCTTGATCACCGCATGGCCGGCCATCATGTTGCCCGCAAGCCGGATCGAGTGGCTGACCGGGCGCACGAAGTAGGAGATCACCTCGATCAGCGCCAGCACCGGGCGCAGCGCGAGCGGCGCCGACGACACCCAGAAAAGCCCGAGGAACCCGGCGCCGTTCTTGATGAAGCCGACGAGCGTCACGGTCAGGAAGACCGCGACCGCCATGAAGGCGGTGACCGCGATATGGCTCGTCGTCGTCAGCGCGCCTGGAATGAGGCCGAGGAAGTTCGAGAAGACGATGAAGCAGAAGAGCGTGAAGATATAGGGGAAGAACTTCAGCCCGTCCTTGCCGGTGACATCCTCGACCATCTTGTGGACGAAGCCGTAGCCCAGCTCGGCCACCGACTGGAGCCGCGTCGGGATCAGCGCCCGGCCGCGGGTACCAAGGACGAAGAGCGCGAAGATCGCGAGGAGCGCCAGCCCCATCCAGAGCGTCGCGTTGGTGGGCGTATACCAGTGGATCGGGCCCTCGCCGAACAGCGGCTGGATCTTGAACTGATCCATCGGATGGAACGTCAGACCTTCGCCATGCGCTTCCGTCGCCACGTCTATTCCCCTTCGTCCCTGGCGGGGCCGCCCGCCTGATTTTCGTTCTGGATCTCCCTGGCGGTGCGAAGCATCGTCTTCACCCCGGCCACGAAGCCCAGCAATGTGAACAGCACCAGAAAGAGGGGCAGCGTGCCCAGAAGGACATCGAGCCCGTATCCGATGCCGAAGCCGATGGCGAGGCCGCTCACCAGCTCGATCACCATCCGCCAGCCCTGGCTGGCGGCCGAGTAGTGCTCGTCACCGCGCGGTTTCGGAGCCCGGGCCTTCCGCGCCGCCGCGATCCGCTCCTCAAGCGCCTTCAGGCGGCCGGGATCGGGTTCGCCGGACATCGGAAAGGCCCCCTCGGTCAGTTGCGCGACAACTAAGGGCAGGCAGTGCCTGAGTCAATGCGGGATTTTGCCCGGCAATCCGACGGTATCCAATTGATAATGAACATAATTATAAACATGCCGGAGTCCGTCTCCGGCCTCCGGCCGGTCCCCGGGCGCCCTCCCGGCGCCCCGGCGATATTCAACCTTCCGGTTGACGATCGCCCGCCGGGCCCGCAGGAAGGGCGCATGATCCCGCGGCCCGCGTCCTCGCTCGACACGATCTTCGCCGCCCTCGCCGACCCGACGCGGCGGGCGATCCTGACCATGCTGCTCGAGGACGACATGGCGGTGACCGACGTCGCCCACCCCTTCGGCATCTCGCTCGCCGCCATCTCCAAGCACCTCGCGATCCTCGCCGGGGCCGGGCTGATCAGCCAGGAAAAGCGCGGCCGGGTGAAATGGTGCAAGCTCGAACCCGGGGCGATGCGCGCGGTCTCGGTGTGGATCCAGGGCTTCGGCCAGTTCGAGCCGCTCGACCTCGACGCCTTCGAGCGTTTCCTCGCGGCCGAGCTGCCGCAGGCGGAGTGACCGGGGCCGCGCGCACCCTGCCGCTTCTTCGTTGCCCGAATACCCCCGCCGGAGGCTCCCGCAGCCTCAGCCAGCCTCCTCGTCCTTCAGCAGCAGCGCGAGCGCGAGCGCGGTCAGCCCCACCCCCGCGAGGATCAGCGCCGGCGGCGCCGGCCGGCCCATTACCACCTGCCAGAGGATCACCCAGGAGGGGACGAGATAGGTGTAGGCCATGACCTTGGCCGACGGCAGCCGCAGCGTCGCATACTGGACGAGCACGAAGGTCACGGCAGAGGCGAAGACCGCGGTGTAGACCAGCGCCACCCAGACGATGCCCGGAAGCGCCGCCCAGTCGGTCGCCCGGATCGCGCCCCAGCCGTAGACCGTGGTCACGACCGATCCGGCCAGCGTCATGCCGAAGGTGAAGACGACCGGGTTCTCCCCCCGGCTGAGCCGGCGCACCGCCGGCGTGTAGATCGCATGGAGCACGCAGCCGAGGAAATAGAGCGCCTCGCCGCGCCCGACCTCGAAGCGCAGCGCCGCCCGCCAGTCGGCGCGGAAGATCACCCAGAGCGCGCCCGCCGCGCCGATGGCGAGCGCCAACGCGATCCGGCGGGTGGTGACCTGGCGCAAAAGGAGCCAGCCGAACCCCGCCGACAGGATCGGCGTCAGGGTGAAGACGGCGGCGGCGGAGACCGGGGCGGCGGTCTTCAGCCCTTCGAACATCAGGATGAAATAGCCCGCGAGCAGCCCGCCGACGACGAGATAGCGCCAGGGCGCCCGCGCCGCGCTGGCGGGCAGGCCGGTCGTCGCCGCCGCCGCGCCGCCGATGATCGCGCCCGCCAGCAGGAAGCGCACCGCGGTGAAGGCGACCGGCGACACCACATTGGCCACCAGCGCGCCCAGCGGAAACGACCCCGCCACGAGCATCGAGAAGCAAAGCATGGCGAGATGGCCGCGCACGGGTTCGCTCATCGCTCAGTCCGGGTCGCCGGTCCGCGCCGCTTCCTTCACCGCCTTGAGGAAGAGCTGGATGCGCGGCGAGCGGTGCAGGTCGACATGGGTGACGAGCCAGAGCGCGGTTTCCCATTCCGGCCGCGGCGGCAGCGCCTCGACCAGCCCGCCCATCGCGCGGGCCTGCATCACCGGCAGGAAGCCCAGCCCCGCCCCGGCGCGGATCGCCTCGGCCATGACCAGCGCCTCGTTGGTGCGGAAGGTGATCGCCTCGTCCGGCACCCTGCCGGCCAGCCAGCGATGGAACGGCGCCCGGCTTTCGGGATCGTCCAGTCCGACGAAGCGGTGGCGGGCAAGATCGCCCTCCCCCTCCGGCAGGCCCTGCGCCTCGGCATAGGCCGGCGCGGCATAGAGCGCGACGCGCCGGGTGCAGAGCGGCTGGACGATGTTGTCGGGCTCCTGCGGCCGGCTCCCGGCCCGGATCGCCACATGCGCCTCGCCGTATTCCAGCCGGAAGAGCCGCGGGTCGCTGACATAGCGGATGCGCAGGCCCGGATGCCCGACCTGGAGCCGCACCAGCGTCGGCGTCACCAGTTCGGACAGGCCCGAGATCGAGGTGACGACCAGCTCGCCGGAAATCTCGGTCGCGGTGCCGGTGATGCGGGCGGAGAGCTGCGCGAACTGCTCCTCGGTCACCTGCGCCACCTTCAGCAGTTCCTGCCCCGCCTCGGTCGGCGTGTAGCCGCGCGGATGGCGCTGGAAGAGCTTCGCCCCCAGCCGCGCCTCGAGCGCGTCGATGTGGCGGATCACCGTGGCATGGTGCACGCTCAGCACCTCGGCCGCGCCGGAGACGGTGCCGATCCGCGCGACCTGGTAGGCGGTCCTGACCTCGTCCCAGCTTTCCATCCGCCCCTCCCCGTCCCGACCGCCCGCGCCCCCGCGCTCTGCCCCCCGCGCTCCGCACGTTGTGCGCCGGCGAACAGCCTGCCGCCAATCTGCCGGTTTTCCGGCCGCGTTCAACCGCCATCTGCCGCGCCGGCCGCGACTTCCGGGTCCGGGCGAGCTGTGCCCCCGCGCACAGGAGATGCTCGCCGGTCGCCAGTTCACATCCCCCGCGCGGCAACACAGGTTCCGGTCACCACTCGCAAAGGACATCCCATGACCCAGATCCTCCGCATCGATTCCTCGATCAAGGCCGACGCCTCGGTCTCCCGCCGCCTGACCGACCGGGTGATGGCGCGGCTCCTCGCCGCCCATCCCGGCGCCGGCGTCACCGTCCGCGACCTTTCCGGCGGCGTGCCGGCGATCGACGGCGCCTGGATCGGCGCGGTCTACACCCCCGCCGAGGCGCGCGACGCCGACCAGGCCCGGATCGCCGCCTATTCCGACACGCTCTTGGCCGAGGTCCGCGCCGCCGACATCCTCGTCATCGCGCTCCCGGTCTACAACTTCGGCGTTCCGGCGCAGCTCAAGAGCTGGATCGACCACCTCGCCCGCAAGGGCGAGACCTTCCGCTACACCGAGGCCGGGCCCGAGGGCCTGCTGAAGGGCAAGCGCGCCATCGTCGCGCTTTCCTCCGACGGCACGCGGATGGGTTCGGAGATCGACTTCGCCTCGGGCTACCTGCGCCACATCCTCGGCTTCTTCGGCATCGCCGAGGTGGAATTCGTCGCCGCCGACAGGATGGCCTTCGGCCCCGAGGCGACGCTGGAAGCCGCCCACGCGCAGATCGACGCGCTCGCGGCCTGAGCCCCCGGCCGGCCCGCACCCCGCGGCCGGCCCCCAACCCTCCTTCCCCTTCCCTTGACTCCGCGCCGCCTTCCGCGTAAGGCGCCACCCATCCGGCAGCCGTCAGAGCTTCCGGTCCCCGGCCCGGCGGGGGATCGCCACCAGTCAGCGCGTTGCGCCCACTGGTGCGCTTCGCGTTTGGGCGGCCCCGTGCCTTTCTCGGGTCCGAAGGATCAACCGGCCAAGGAGGGCCCGCGATGTTCGAGAACCTGTCAGAACGCCTCGGCGGCGTCTTCGACCGGCTGACGAAGCAGGGCGCGCTTTCCGCCGAGGACGTCCGCACGGCGCTGCGCGAGGTGCGCGTGGCGCTCCTTGAGGCCGACGTCTCGCTGCCCGTCGCGCGCGACTTCGTCAAGGCGGTGGAGGCGAAGGCCACCGGCGCGGCGGTGACGAAATCGGTCACGCCGGGCCAGCAGGTCGTCAAGATCGTCCACGACGCGCTCGTCGAGGTGCTGCGCGGGCAGGACGACCCCGGCGCGCTCAAGATCGACAACCCGCCGGCGCCGATCCTGATGGTCGGCCTCCAGGGCTCGGGCAAGACCACGACCACGGCGAAGCTCGCGCGCCGCCTCAAGGAGCGCGAGAGGAAGCGCGTGCTGATGGCCTCGCTCGACACCAACCGCCCGGCGGCGATGGAACAGCTCGCCATCCTCGGCACCCAGATCGGGGTGGACACGCTGCCGATCGTCCGGGGCGAGACCGCGGTGCAGATCGCGAAGCGCGCCAAGAGCCAGGCGACGCTCGGCGGCTACGACGTCTACATGCTCGACACCGCCGGCCGGCTCCACATCGACGAAGTCCTGATGGAGGAGGTCCAGGCGGTCCGCGACGTCGCCCGCCCGCGCGAGACGCTGCTGGTCGTCGACGGGCTCACCGGCCAGGTCGCGGTCGAGGTCGCGCAGGAATTCGACGCCAGGGTCGGCATCACCGGCGTGGTGCTCACGCGGATGGACGGCGACGGCAGGGGCGGCGCCGCACTTTCGATGCGCGCGGTCACCGGCAAGCCGATCCGTTTCGTCGGCCTCGGCGAGAAGATGGACGCGCTCGAGACCTTCGAGCCCGAGCGGGTCGCCGGGCGCATCCTCGGCATGGGCGACATCGTCGCGCTGGTGGAAAAGGCGCAGGCCACGCTCGAGGCCGAGCAGGCCGAGCGGATGATGAAGCGGTTCCAGAAGGGCCTCTTCAACATGAACGACCTCAAGGGCCAGCTCGAACAGATGCTGAAGATGGGCGGCATGCAGGGGATCATGGGGATGATGCCCGGCATGGGGAAACTGTCGAAGCAGATGGACGAGGCGGGATTCGACGATTCCGTCCTGCGCCGGCAGATCGCGCTGATCAACTCGATGACGCGGAAGGAACGCGCCAACCCCGACCTTCTCCAGGCCTCCCGCAAGAAGCGGATCGCGGCGGGTGCGGGGCTCGACGTGGCCGAACTCAACAAGCTTCTGAAGATGCACCGCCAGATGGCGGACATGATGAAGAAGATGGGCCGGATGGGCAAAGGGGGCATGCTGAAGCAGGCGATGAAGGGCATGTTCGGCAAGGGTGGCATGCCCGACCCCTCGAAGATGGGCCCCGAGGAGCTTGAGGCGATGGCGAAGGGCGTGCAGGAGGGCATGGCCGGCGGCAAGCTGCCCGGCGGCCTTGCCGGAGGCCTTCCCGGCGGCCTCGGGCGGGGCGGATTGACCCTGCCGGCCGGCCTCTCCGGCCTCGGCGGACCGGGCAGGAAGAAGTGACCGGCACGTCGATCCATATCCCCACGCTCGAGACCGGGCGGCTGCGCCTGCGGGCGCCGCGGCTCTCGGATTTCGAGGCCTATGCCGCCTTCCGCGGGTCGGAGCGCGCGCGGGTCTTCGGCGGCCCCTTCCCGCGCGAGGCCGCGTTCGACCAGCTTGCCGAGCTGATCGGCCACTGGGCGCTTCGCGGCTTCGGCCGCTGGATGGTCGCCGACCGCACGACCGACGCGCCGCTCGGTGTCGTCGGCCTCTACCATCCCGAGGGCTGGCCCGAGCCGGAGGTCGCCTGGTCGGTGTTCGAGACGGCCGAGGGGCGCGGCATCGCCCACGAGGCCGCGCTCGCGGCCCGGGCCCATGCCTACGGCACGCTCGGCTGGACCACCGCGGTCAGCCTGATCAAGCCCGGCAACACCCGCTCCGCCGCGCTGGCGGAGCGCCTCGGCGCCCGGATCGAGGGGCGGCACGCGCACCCGGCCCACGGGCTCATGGATGTCTGGCGGCATCCCTCGCCGGAGGCGCCATGACCGCCCCCACGCTCCAGACCGCGCGGCTGACCCTGCGCGCCCCGAAGCTCGCGGATTTCGAGCACTGGGCGGCGTTCTTCGCCTCGGACCGCTCGCGCCACGAACGCGGGCCGATGGACCGGGTGGAGGGCTACCGCACCTGGGCCGCCGACGTGGCCCTCTGGCCCCTGCGCGGCTACGGCGCCTTCGGCCTCGACGACCGGGCGACCGGCGCCTATCTCGGCGAGGTCGGCATCTACCAGCCCGAGGGCTTCCCCGAACCCGAGCTTGGCTGGTTCGTGGTGCCGGAAGCCGAGGGCAGGGGTTACGCCGCCGAGGCCGCAAGCGCCGTCATGGACTGGGCGCGCGCGCGCTTCGGCTGGGACCGGCTGGTCTCGATCATCGACCCGGCGAACACCCGCTCGATCGCGCTCGGCCTCCGGCTCGGGGGCGTGATCGACGCCACGCTGCCCGGCGTCGATCCCGGCGACGTGGTGATCCGCCACGACCTCGGGGGCCGCGCATGACGCCCGTGCTCGCCGGCACCCCGGTGCTCGAAACCGAACGGCTGACGCTCCGCGCCCCCGGCCGCGACGACTGGCCGGCGTTCAATGCCTTCATCGCCGGCCCCCGCGCCGAATTCGTCCGCTCCACTGCCTATAACCCCGAACTGGCGTGGCGCGGCTTCGGCCATCTCGTCGGCCACTGGGTGCTGCGCGGCTTCGGCATCTTCGTCTTCACCCTCAGGGGCGAGACTTCCGCGCTCGGGATGGCCGGCCCCTGGTTCCCCGAGGGCTGGCCCGAGCGCGAGATCGGCTGGTCGGTCTGGGACGCCGGCGCCGAGGGGCGGGGCTATGCGTTCGAGGCCGCGGCCGCCGCGCGCGACTTCGCCTTCGTGGCCCTCGGCTGGGACACCGCGGTCAGCTACATCGACCCGGCGAACGCCCGCTCCGTCGCGCTGGCGCTGCGTCTCGGCGCGGTGCGCGACGCATCCGCCCCCTGCCCCGCCGGCACCGGGGCGTGCCATGTCTACCGCCATCCGCGGCCGGAGGGGCGCGCATGACTCTGCCGTTTCTTCGTTGCCCAAATACCCGATCCCCGGTAACCGCCCCGCGCGCCCTGTCGGGACGGAAAACCGACGCAAGACCGACGCGCGCGGGACGGGGAACCGACGCAGGAAACCCGACCGGGAGGTCCGCATGACCGACGCCACGACCCGCGCCGCGGCGCTGCTGAAGGAGCACCGGGAAAGCATCGACCGGCTCGACGCGATCCTCGTCTACACGCTGGCGGAGCGGTTCAAGCACACCCAGTCGGTCGGCCGGCTCAAGGCCGCGCACGACCTGCCGCCGTCGGACCCGGCGCGCGAGGCCGAACAGATCGCCAGGCTCGAACGGCTTGCCGAGGCGGCCGACCTCGACCCGGAATTCGCCCGCAAATTCCTGAACTTCGTCATCAGCGAAGTGATCAGGCACCACGAGAGACTGCAGAAGTAAGGCGGGGGAACCCCGCCGCAACCACGCCATTTCAAAGGAGAAACGACATGGCCATGAAGATCCGTCTCGCCCGCGGGGGCTCCAAGAAGCGCCCCTACTACTCGATCGTCGCCGCCGATTCGCGGATGCCCCGCGACGGCCGCTTCATCGAGAAGCTCGGCACCTACAACCCGCTCCTCGCCAAGGACAGCGAGGACCGTGTCAGGATGAACATGGAGCGGGTGCAATACTGGCTCGGCCAGGGCGCCCAGCCCACCGACCGCATCGCGCGGATGCTGGAAGCCGCTGGTGTGAAAGAGAAAACCACCCGCGCCAACCTCAAGAAGGGCGAGCCGGGCGACAAGGCGAAGAAGCGCGCCGAGGAGAAGGCCGCGAAGACAGCCTCGGAATGAGGCAAGGCGGCCATGCTGATCGGCTTCCTCCTGCGCCGGGCCGTCACGCTCCTCCTCTGTGCGGGGTCGTTCTGGCTCGGCCTGAAGGCCGACAGCCTGGTCAGGCCCGATCCCGCGGCGGCGGCCACGGCCGTCTGCCCGGAGGTGTCCGATGACGGCTGAGCGCATCTGCGTCGGCGCGATTTCCGGCGCCTTCGGCGTCCGGGGCGAGGTGCGGCTGAAGAGCTTCTGCGCCGAGCCCCCGGCGATCGCCGGATACGGGCCGCTTTACACCGAGGACGGAAGCCGCAGCTTTGCCGTGACCATCACCCGCGCCATCCCCGGCGGGCTGGCCGCGCGGCTTTCGGGCGTCGCCACGAAGGAGGCGGCCGATGCGCTGCGCGGCACCTCGCTCTTCGCCGACCGTGAAAAGCTGCCGAGCCTGCCGGACGACGAGTTCTACCACGCCGACCTGATCGGGCTTCCGGTCTTCGACACCGGCGGCGCCCCCCTCGGCACCGTGCGGGCGGTCTACAACCACGGCGCGGGCGACATCCTGGAAATCCTCGCGCCGGGTCGCAGGGCGGCGCTCCTGCTGCCCTTCACCAAGGCGGTGGTGCCGACCGTCGACCTGACGGCGGGCCGCATCGTCGCCGACCCGCCGGAGGAGGCGGACGAATGACCGGGACCGCGCCCAAGTCCCACGGGCGGCTCTCCATTTCCGCCTCCGCCCGCCCCCGCGACCTGATGGCCGGGGCCGGGCGGGTGAAGGGGGCATGGCTCGCGCGGGTCATCACGCTCTTCCCCGAGGCCTTCCCCGGCACGCTGGGCCTCAGCCTCACCGGCAAGGCGCTGGCCGAGGGGCTCTGGTCGCTCGAGACCATCGACCTGCGCCCCTTCGGCATCGGCAGGCATCGGAACGTCGACGACACGCCCGCGGGCGGCGGCGCGGGCATGGTGCTGCGGGCCGACGTGGTGGCGAAGGCGCTGGATCAGGCCGCCATCGGCACGCCGCCCGACCGCGTCCGCTGGCCGGTGGTCTACCTCTCGCCCCGCGGCCGCCCCTTCGACCAGGCCACCGCCCGAAGCTGGGCCGGGGCGGAGGGGGCAACGCTCCTCTGCGGGCGGTTCGAGGGCGTCGACCAGCGGGTGCTCGACCATTACGCGGTCGAGGAGGTCAGCCTCGGCGACTTCGTGATGACGGGGGGCGAGATCGCCGCGCAGGCGATGATCGACGCCGTGGTGCGCCTCCTGCCCGGCGTCCTCGGCAATGCCAGTTCCACCGAGGAGGAAAGCCATTCCCGCGGGCTTCTGGAGCATCCGCAGTATACGCGGCCGGCGGTCTGGGAGGGGCGGGAGATTCCGGCCGTGCTGATGTCCGGCCACCACGGCGAGGTGGAGAAATGGCGCCGCGCCGAGGCGGAACGGCTGACGCGGGAGCGGCGGCCGGATCTGTGGGACACCTACCTCAGGACGTGATCGGCCGGCCGTTCAGGACGGCACAAATCCCTTGATCGCTGCCCCCCTTCCCCCTATACCCCGCCCGTCCGGGACTCGTCCGAGTCGTGCGGACGTTTGCCTGTTGGCTCTGGCGAGGCTTTCTTCGGTCCCGCACGGCCCCCGGGCAAGACGAGAAACAGGACGACCTGACCTCCGGCGGGCGCGCCCCGATACCAGCGGCGCGGACCCGATGAAGACGCGGAGCTCTCATGGCGCGCACACCATCGCGGAGCCACCGCGAGCATTTGGAAAGGATCACGCGATGAACCTGATCGCTGAACTGGAGGCCGAGCAGATCGCCGCGCTCGGCAAGTCGATCCCCGACTTCAAGGCAGGCGACACCGTCCGTGTCGGCTACAAGGTGACGGAAGGCACGCGCTCGCGCGTGCAGAACTACGAAGGCGTCTGCATCAGCCGCAAGGGCGGCAACACGCTCGCCGCCTCGTTCACCGTCCGCAAGATCTCCTTCGGCGAGGGCGTCGAGCGTGTCTTCCCGCTCTACTCGACCAACATCGAGCAGATCGAGGTCGTCCGCCGCGGCCGCGTCCGCCGGGCGAAGCTCTACTACCTGCGCGACCGTCGCGGCAAATCCGCCCGGATCGCCGAAGTCACCAACTACAAAGAAAAAGCCGAGTAAGGAGCGGGACCATGAAGAAGGGCATCCATCCCGACTATCACACGATCGAGGTCAAGATGACCGACGGATCGACCTACCGCACCCGCTCCACCTGGGGCAAGGAAGGCGAGACGCTGGCCCTGGACATCGACCCGCTGGCGCATCCGGCCTGGACCGGCGGCTCGGCCAAGCTGATGGACACCGGCGGCCGCGTGTCGAAGTTCAAGAACAAATACGCCGGGCTCGGATTTTGATCCCGTTGCGCTTTGCAAGGCAAGGCGCACAACATATAGTAGGGGCGCGCTGGCAACGGCGCGCCTTTTGATTCCGGGCGAACCGGGCGGTGAACGGGGACAGTCGTGGCGCATATCATCGTCGTGGGCAACGAGAAGGGCGGGTCCGGCAAGTCGACGACCTGCATGCATGTGGCGACCGCGCTCGCCCGGATGGGCCACAGGGTCGGCGCGCTCGACCTCGACCTGCGCCAGCGCAGCTTCGGCCGCTATATCGAGAACCGCCGCGCCTTCGCGCGGAAGGAGGGGCTCGACCTGCCGATGCCGGACTACCACGACCTGCCCGAGGTCGACCAGGCGAGCCTCGCGGCGGGCGAGAACATCCACGACCGGCGGCTGTCGGCGGCGATCGCGGGGCTGGAGAAGGATGCCGAGTTCATCATCATCGACTGCCCCGGCTCGCACACGCGGCTGAGCCAGGTGGCGCATTCGCTAGCCGACACGCTGATCACGCCGCTGAACGACAGCTTCATCGACTTCGACCTTCTGGCGCGGGTGGACCCGGACACCAGCCGGGTGATCGGCCCGTCGATCTACTCGGAGATGGTCTGGAATGCGCGACAGCTTCGCGCGCGGGCGGGGCTGAAGCCGATCGACTGGATCGTGCTGAGGAACCGGCTCGGCGCGCAGCAGATGCACAACAAGCGCAAGGTGGGCGGCGCGCTGGAACAGCTTGCGAAGCGGATCGGCTTCCGCGTGGCGCCGGGGTTTTCCGAGCGGGTGATCTTCCGCGAGCTGTTCCCGCGGGGGCTCACCCTTCTCGACCTGAAGGATGTCGGCGTCGAGCGGCTCAACATCTCGAACGTGGCGGCCCGTCAGGAGGTGCGCGACCTGATGCGCGAGTTGCGCCTGCCGGGCGTCGAGGTGAACTTCTGATACCCGTCAGGCCACCCGCGGCGCGCGGATGAAGAGCGAGGGCCGGGCGCGGCGGCTGCGGCGCGCGGGCTGCGAGCCCATCGAGAGGAGACGCTTTTCGAAAGCATCGGGCTCTTGCGTCCTGGCGCGGGAGAACCGGGCGATGATGGCGGCTGCGAATTTCATCTGGCTGTCCTCTCTCTTTCTGTCCGCCCCCTGTTAATACTTAACCGGAAGCCCGTGTCCGAAAGGTGGCGCGGCCGGGGATTTTCGGCGGAGTTCTCGCGGCGGTTGCGGACCGGTTCAGCCCATGCTTCTCGCACAATATCCGGTCGGGGCCGCGATTGGCGCCCGTTCCGGGACGATCCAGGCGCCCTGCCGCCCCGGCCTCGCCAGATTGCGGCGGAACCGGGACGCGCGTGTCAGGTGCGCAGGACGCGATAGACCGCGGGAATCACCAGCACGGTCAACGCCGTCGAGGAGGCGAGCCCGAAGAGGAGCGAGATCGCCAGCCCCTGGAAGATCGGGTCGGTCAGGATCACCGCCGCGCCGATCATGGCGGCAAGCGCGGTCAGGAGGATCGGCTTGAAGCGGATCGCGCCGGCCTCGATCAGCACCTCGGTCAGCGGCCGCCCGGGTGTCCGCGCATGGCGGATGAAGTCGACGAGCAGGATCGAGTTGCGCACGATGATGCCCGCAAGCGCGATGAAGCCGATCATCGAGGTGGCCGAGAACGGCGCGCCGAAGAGCCAGTGGCCGATCAGGATTCCGATGAAGGTCAAGGGGATCGGCGTGAGGATGACGAGCGGCACCTTAAACGAGCCGAACTGCGCGACGACAAGGATGTAGATGCCCAGAAGTGCCACGCCGAAGGCCGCGCCCATGTCGCGGAAGGTGACCCAGGTCACCTCCCATTCGCCGTCCCAGAGAAGCGAGGGTTGGCTTTCGTCGTCGGGCTGGCCGTGGAGCACGAGTGCCGGCTTCGGCAGGC
Source organism: Paracoccaceae bacterium (assembly GCA_039808285.1). GTDB lineage: Bacteria > Pseudomonadota > Alphaproteobacteria > Rhodobacterales > Rhodobacteraceae > Albidovulum. Next base: position 12,315 of record JBDHSQ010000041.1, on the reverse strand, counting down.
TGGTCCAGTCCTGCGCCTCGAGCGCGTCGGAAACGGCGAGCATCCCGTAGAGCGGCGCCTCGAAATCGCCGGCAAGCTCTGCCGTCACCATCTCGGCGGCGCGGCCGTTGTGGCGGAAGATCGGGAAGGAGCCGGTTTCTTCCGTGACCTCGACCACGTCGCCAAGCTCCACCACGCCGCGCGCACCGGGAAGGACGTTCTGCGGCAGGGGCGTGGTGAGGAAGCGTTCGTCGAAGGTGCGTTCCCCTTTCGGCCGCTCGATCCGGATCGGGATCGGCTGGCGCCCCTCGCCCCGGTGCGAATAGCCGATCGTGGCGCCGCCGTTCAGGATCGCGATCGTGTCGAGCACGTCGCCCTCCTGGACCTGGAAGAACTCCGCCGCGTCGGTGGAAACCGTGGTGCGGATGCGGCGTGCGGGCGTGCCGTAGGAATTGTCGACGTCGACGATGAAGGGGACGGAGCGGAACGCCTCCTCCACCTTCGCGGCGACCGCGCGGCGGGTGCCGGCATCCGGCCCGTAGATCTCGGCCAGCAGCGTCGCCATCACCGGCGGACCGGGCGGCGGCTCCACCGTCTTCAGCACGGTGCCCGCGGGCACCGGCAGGGCGAGGATCTTCTGGCGGATCTCCAGCGCGATCTGGTGGCTGCTGCGGTCGCGTTCGCCCTTGGGCGAAAGGTTGATCGCCACCTCGCCCATCTCGGGCGAGGCGCGCAGGTAGGAGTGCCGCACGAGACCGTTGAAGTTGAAGGGCGCCGCGGTTCCGGCATGGGTCTGCACCGAGCGCACCTCGGGCAGGTCGAGGACGGCCTTCGCCACCGCCTGCGCCACGGCGTCCGTCGCCTCGACCGCCGCGCCCTCGGGCAGGTCGATGACGACCGAAAGTTCCGACTTGTTGTCGAAGGGCAGGAGCTTCACGGTGACGTGCTGGGTGTAGAAGAGCCCGAGCGAGCCGAAGGTCAGGACCACGACGACGACGATGAAGAGCCAGCTTCGCGCCTTGGACGCGAGGATCGGCCGGGCGACGGCGGCATAGGCTCGGCCGAGCCCGCCGCCGGGATGGCCGTGGCCCGCGTGCCCATGCGCCGGCATGTCGGCCTTGCCCGCGACCTTCAGCATCAGCCAGGGCGTGACCATGACCGCGACGAAGAAGGAGAAGATCATCGCCGCCGAGGCATTGGCCGGGATCGGCGACATGTAGGGCCCCATCATGCCGGAGACGAAGAGCATCGGCAGAAGCGCGGCGACGACCGTCAGCGTGGCGACGATGGTCGGGTTGCCGACCTCCGCCACCGCGTCGATGGCGGCGGCCTTGCGGTCGCGTCCGTCGCCCATGCCCCAGTGCCGGGCGATGTTCTCGATCACCACGATGGCGTCGTCGACGAGGATGCCGATGGAGAAGATCAGCGCGAAGAGCGAGACGCGGTTCAGCGTGTAGCCCATGACGTTGGAGGCGAAGAGCGTGAGCAAGATCGTCACCGGGATGACCACGGCGACGACAAGGGCCTCGCGCCGGCCGATTGCCAGCCAGACCAGCGCGATGATCGAGACCGTTGCCAGCGCGAGGTGGTAGAGAAGCTCGTTCGCCTTCTCGTTGGCGCTTTCGCCGTAGTCGCGGGTCACCTCGACGGCGATGTCTCCGGGGATGAGCCGGCCTTCCAGCAGGTGGACACGGTGCAGCACCTCCTCGGCCACGGTCACCGCGTTCGATCCGGCGCGCTTGGCCACGGCGAGCGTCACCGCCGGCACCCGGCGCATCCCGCCGTCCTCGCCCCGGGTCACCGTGGCGACCAGATGTTCCTCGCCATCATCGGCGAAGCGCACCTCGGCCACGTCGCGGACATAGACGGGCCTTCCGTCGCGGGTGGTCAGCAAGAGGTTGCCGATCTCGCCCGGCGAGCGCAGCGTCTCGCCGGCGACCAGCATGACCTGCTGGCCCGCGTCGCGCACGAAGCCCGTGGGGAAGGCGGTGTTGGCACCGGTCACCTTGCCTGCGAGCTGCTGGAGCGTCATGCCGTAGAGCGCCAGCCGCTCCGGATCGGGCGCGATCCTCAGCCGCTCGCTCGTCTCGCCGACGATATAGCTGAGGCCGACGTCGGGGATCTTGGCGATCTCGGTCCTGAGTTCGCGGGCGATGCGGGTCAGGTCGTTGGCGGTGATGCGGCCTGCGGCCTCGGGTTTCGGCGTCAGGGTCAGCGACAGGATCGCCACGTCGTCGATGCCGCGGCCGACGATCTGCGGCTCCGGGATACCCACCGGGATGCGGTCCATGTTGGCGCGCAGCTTGTCGTGGACGCGCAGGATCGCGTTGTCCGAGGGCGTGCCGACGAGGAAGCGCGCCGTCACCATCACCCGGTCGTCGGAGGTCTGGGAATAGACGTGCTCCACCCCGTCGATGCCCTTGACGATGGTCTCGAGCGGCTCGGTCACCAGCTTGGCGGCGTCCTCGGCCTTGAGCCCGCGGGCTTCGACATGGATGTCGACCATCGGCACGGAGATCTGCGGCTCCTCCTCGCGCGGCAGCGCCAGGAGCGCGACGAGGCCGAAGACGAAGGCCGCCATCAGGAAGAGCGGCGTCAGCGGCGAGGTGATGAAGGCCCGCGTCAGCCCCCCGGCGATGCCGAGGCTGTGGGGTTTCGGTGCGGTCACGGCAGGACCACCGCATCGCCGGCGGCAAGCCCGCTCAGCACCTCGATCATCATGGCGCCGTCGCGTTCGACGGGTTCGCCCAGCACCACGGTGCGCTCCGCCATGCCCCCCGCCTCGGCGACCTGCACGAAGTCGAGCCCCGCGCGCGTTGTGACCGCCGCGACGGGCACCAGAAGGGCCGCACGTTCACCGACCGGCAATTCGACCAGCACGCGGGCGTTGACGAACTCGGTCTCCAGCCCCTCGACCTCGACATCGGCGACGACGCGGCCGTTGCTGATCTGCGGATAGAGCTTGGCGATACGGCCGGCAGAGGCGGAACCCTCCGCGGTGATGCGGATTTCGGCGCCTTCCTTCAGCGCGAAGGCATGCCGTTCGGGCACGGAAAGCCGCAGGAAGACGCCGCCGCCGCCGATCGTCGCCACCGGCTCGCCCGGCATGACGACGGCGCCCGGCGTCACCGGCACGGTCAGCACCAACCCGTCGCCGGGTGCCAGCACGCGGCCTTCGGCGGCCTGCTGTTCGGCGATGGACCGCTGCGCGCCGGCCGTTGCGATCTGGCCGGTGATGACGTCGACGCCGGTGCGCAACTGGTCAAGCCGCTGGGCGGTGATCACGCCCCGTTCGACCAGGGTCTGGCCGCGGTCGAGATCGGCCTGGGCGGTCGAAAGCTGCGCCTTCAGCGCCTCGATCTGGGCATCGAGCGCGGCGATCTGGAAGGCGATCTTGTCGTCATGGATGACCGCGATTTCCTGCCCGGCCTTCACCAGGTCGCCCTCGGTGACCGAAAGCGACTGCACGACGCCGCCGATCCGGGCGCGGGCGGGCACCGTCTCGCGCGACTCCACCGTTCCGTAGACCGATTTCCACTCGGTCACGGTCGCGGGTTCGAGGTTCAGCGTCTCCGCCCGGACGGGCGCGGCGGCAAGAAGGCTCGCCAGAAGCAGAAGCGCGCGCATCGGGTGCGGCCTTTCAGAATGCGCAGCCGGGTTTCACGCCGAACTTGCGGAAGATTGCGGCCGCCGGGCAGAAGCCGGTGAAGGCCGATTGCAGAAGGTTAAGACCGATGAACACCGTGAACCAGACGAAGTAGGGCGACACCCACATGGTCAGAACGACCGACAGAAGGACCATTGCGCCGGCAAAGGCGAGGATAGCGCGATCTAGGGACATGACAGCCTCCGGTTGGTTTCACATTCATGATCGTGAATGTAAAGCGGGAAATCAAGATGTATCGACGCGGATTCCCGGCTTCATGGCAAACTGTCGCAGTTCCGCCATGACCAGGATCAATCGCGCCGGTCTTCGACGCCGGTCCGAAGCGAAAGACACGCCGCCCCTCGCAGGCCCTACCCCACCAGCGCCAGCCGCAGCGCCGGGATACACCCGGCACGCGATCGCGAATGCGGCGGTCCGCGGCGTCCCGCTCAGGTCGCGCTTCATGGCCGCGATCCTTCGCTGCGGCGCTTCGCCGGCGGTCCCGACCGCCAGCAGGTCTTCGATCAATGCCTCGCCAAGCTCCGTCAGCCGGCATCCGGCAGGCTGGCGCTCCACCACACAGAGCCCGGCGGCGCCTTCGATCTCCGCGCGGCGACGGTGCACGGTGGACGGGGTCACGCCCAGTTCCTTCGCGGCCGCGGGCGTGCTTCCGCAGCGCGGGACGGCGATCAGATGGCGCAGGTCGCTCCACTCGAACATGCGATCATTGTGCATTCTTGCGGAGGAGTCTTGCGGGCTCTCTGCTGCCGCGCTCGCGGCCCTTCGGCGGGAGACGGTGCGGCGGATGCCGATGGCGCCGGACCAGGAAATCCGCGTCCTGACCGCCACGCTGACGCCCGGCGATGTCACGGAGCGGCATTCGCACCGTCACCCGGTGACGGGCTTCATGCCGGAGGCAGCCTTCACGCCTGCGATCGACGGCCGGGATGCGGTGGACGTCGCCGAGGGGCAGGCCCTCGTGGCGCCTTCGGAGGTTGCCATGACCGGCCGCAACGGGGCGACGTCCCGGCGCGGATGGCGCTCTTCTGCGTCTGCCAGTCCGGAGAGCCGTTTGCCGACCCGCTGCCCGCGGACTCCGGGGGCGCCCCCCGACCTGCCGAGGCGCGGACCGATCGGCGGGCGAAGCCACGCGCGAAGGCGGCCCGGCGAATGCGCTCGTCGCGCCGCGGAAACCGGGAACGGCCTGACACTGTTTCGCAATTTCAGGGAGGATGGCGCACCCGAAGAGATTCGAACTCCTGACCCCCAGATTCGTAGTCTGGTGCTCTATCCAGCTGAGCTACGGGTGCGTAGGGCAGGCATTTAGCGGCCCCCACCGGTCAATGCAAGGGCAAAACCGCCGGGTATGCCGCCCGCCCGGTGCACCGGATCAGGCGGTCGGGGAGGGGCTGGCCGGCGTCAGTTCCCGCGGCAGGCGGATGATGAATTCCGTCCCCTCCGCGCCGGTCTTCAGAAGCTCGAGGCGCCCGCCGTGTCCGCGCACAAGCTCGGCCGCGATGGCAAGGCCGAGGCCCGTGCCGCCCTTGCGGTAGCCGCCCTGGAAGGGCTGGAAGAGATGGTCGCGCGCGCGCTCCGGCAGGCCGGGGCCGGTGTCGCCGACGCGTATCCACCAGCCCTGGTCGTCCTCGCCCGCGCCGATCTCGATCGTGCCCGGCCGTTCGGTTGCCTCGATCGCCTGGCGGGCGTTGCGCACGAGGTTGGTCAGCACCCTGTGCAACTGCTCCTGGTCGGCGCGGATGGTGAGCGAGGGGGGGACGTCGGTAAGAAACTCCACCGCCGATCCCGCCGCCGACAGCCGTTCGCCCTCGACGATCTCGCGGACGAGACCGGCGAGCATGAAGCGTGTCAGCGCCGGGGGCGGCTCGTCGGCCTTGCCAAAGGCGAGGGTCGATTCGCAGAGCGCGACCGCCCGGCTGATTGAGCCCACGAGCTTCGGCGCCGCGCGCTTGACCATCGGGTCGTCGCTGCGCTCCATCCGGTCGGCGAGAAGCCGGGCCGTGGTCAGGATGTTCCTGAGGTCATGGCTCACCTTCGCCACGCCGCCGCCAAGCTGCGCCAGGCGTTCCTTCTGCCTGAGTGCACCGGTGAGCTGGCGCTCCATCGAGCGCAGCGCCTCTTCCGCCTCGCGCAGTTCGATCACCTGGGCCTTGGGCTCGATCACGCGGCGCGCGTCCTCCGGCGCTTCGGCATAGAGCTGCATCTGCGAGACGAGGCGGCGGATCGGCGCCACCAGCACCTGCCGCACGGCAAGGAACAGAAGCGCCGCCGTCACCGCCGAGATCACCGCCGACAGGCCGAGCAGGCGCAGGCCGTAGTCGATCATCGCCGTGCGCAGCGGGCCGCTGTCCATCGTCACCTCGATCAGCAGGCCGGCCTGCTTCACCGGATCGCCGATCACCCGGATGATCCGCGGCGCGGGATCGGCGAGGCAGGCGATGGCGTCGCGGATCAGTTCCCAGGCAGAGGGCGCGCGCAGGTCGTAGCTCTGGTAGATCGGGGCCGGGATCGGCGAGGTCAGCACAAGCTGACGCACCTCGTCGCGCCTGAGAACCACGTTGTAGACCTCGGCATTCTCCAGAAGCTCGCGTTCGAGATTCTCGTCGATCATCTCGTCGGTGGCGAGAAGCGCGAGCGAGGCGATCTGGGCGCGTTCGAGGCGCGACAGGATATAGTCCTGCCGGAAACGCGCGACGGAGGGCACGAAGATCAGCACTTCGGCCAGCATGACGAACAGCATCGTCAAGAGCAGGAAGCGGCCCGAAAGCGTGTTGAACAGTTTCAATCGTCCCATCCCTGCCGGTCCCCGGCGGCGCCCGCGCCGGTTCGAACCCGTCGTGCCTCCCAAGAATAAGCATTCGCGACGGGCTGTGAAACCTCCCCCGGCCGGGGGCGCAAGCGGTGGCCGGCGCGGGCGGGCCGGCCGGGAAGAGGGGAACGAAAAGGGCGAAATTCCGGGCCCTGGCGAGTTGACTTGCACCCCGCGGCCGTCTAATAGCCGGGCTTCAAATGACAGCGGCCTTCGAATCCATGACCGGTTTGGGCCGCAAGAACCCGGAGTAGACGCGATGAAGCGCACGTTCCAACCGTCGAACCTCGTTCGCGCCCGCCGCCACGGCTTCCGTGCGCGCATGGCGACCAAGGGCGGCCGCAGGGTGCTGAACGCGCGGCGCGCCAAGGGCCGGAAGGTTCTGTCGGCCTGAGGGCCGGCACAGCGGCACACGGCATGACACCGCCGGAGGCGCCCGTGCAAGGCCAGGTCGGCCGGGGCACGGTGACGCCGCCGGCGGTTTCCGTTTCGACGCTGAGAAAGCGCGCGGATTTCCTGCGCGCCGCCCAGGGACGGCGGCAGGGGATGCCGGGCTTCCTTCTCCAGGCGCGCCAGCGCGGCCCCGAGGAGGCCGGTCCGCAAGTGATCCGCGCGGGCTTCACCTGTTCGAAAAAGCTCGGCAACGCGGTCGTGCGCAACCGCGCCAAGCGGCGGCTGCGCGAGATCGCCCGCACGACCCTTCCCCTTCACGGCCGGCCCGGCTGGGACTATGTTCTGGTCGGGCGCCCGGAGGCGACGGCCACCCGCGACTTCGCCGCGATGGCGGCCGACCTCGTCCGCGCGCTGGAGAAGATTCACGGACACACGCGATGAGCCCGCTTGCCCATATCGTCGCCCTGCCCGTCCGGATCTACCGGCTTGTCCTCAGCCCCTGGGTCGGCCACTCCTGCCGCTATCAGCCGACCTGTTCGGCCTATGCGCTGGAGGCGCTGGAAAAACATGGGGCGGTGAGGGGCACCTGGCTTTCCCTCCGCCGCATCGGCCGCTGTCATCCCTGGGGCGGGTCGGGCTATGACCCGGTGCCCGGCCGCGGCTGCACCGGCAAGGATCACTCGTCGAACGGCTGAATCCGGACCAGGCGGAACGGCGTGCCCCCCGCGGCGGCGGCCGCGATCTCGGACGCCTCGAGGTTCTGGTAGACCGCGTTGAGCGCCATGACCTCGTCAAGGGGCATCTGCTCGGCACGGAACCGCCCGGCCACGAAGCTGCCCGGGGCGGCCGCTGCGGTCAGTTCGGCGAGAACGTCGTGGCCGAAGAGGATGGCGCCGTCGAAGTCGGCGGACTTCAGCTCCGCGCCCGCGAAGCTCGTGCCGATCAGCACCGCGCCCCGGAAGGTCGCCGCGCCGAGCGCCGCCGCATCGAAGCGCCCGCCCAGGAAGACCGCGCCGTCGAAGCTCGCCGCGGTGAGAAGCGCGCCGCTGAAATCGGTGCCGAACTGCACCGAGCGGTCAAAATCCGCGCCGGCGAGAAATGTGCTGTAGGGCGCGTTCTGCGGCAGATACGGCGCACGTGTCCGCTCCGGCGGGACGGCGGCGAAGGTGGAGCGGCGGAACTGCGCGCCCCGGAAGCGCGCGTTTTCCAGCGCGGCGCCGCCAAGATCGACCTCGGTGAGGTAGCTGCCGGACAGGTCCGCATAGGACAACCGCGCACCGAGGCCGGTCAGAAGGGCGATGTCCGCGTTCGGCAGGTAGGCGAACGACAGGTCGAGCCCCGCGAGGTTCAACGTCTCGAGGTTGTGGACACCCGCGCCGAGAAGCACGGTCAGAAGCTGGCCGCGTTCGGGACTCGCCGGCCGGTCGATCAGCCGGTTCGCCGTTTCCTCCTCGGGCCAGGCGAAGGCCGCAGCCATCCGCTCGTAGGTCCGGGGCAGGTCGGCCCGCCGGCGCAGCATCGCATGGCGGGTCTTGTCGCCGGGATCCTGCGCCCGGACGCCGAGGTCGAGGAAGCGGTAGGGCTGGGTCGCGCGCGAGATCGAGGTGATGCGCAGGACAAGCTCGCGGTCGAGGTCCGACGGGTCGATCGCATTGAAGAGTGGCCGCGCCTCTGCCGTCACCGTCCCCTCGATGGTATCGAGTGCCGCGCCGAGGCGCGCAGCGATCCCGGTGATCTCGACGGCGAGGGCTGCGTTGCGCGCCGCCTCCGCGAGCTGGACGTCCTGGGTCAGCAATGTCGTCTGTTCGGCGATGCGCCCGTTCTGTTCGCGCAGAAGCTCGGACTGGGCCGCGATGAGCTGGTTCTGCTTGAACAGGAGCGCCGTGCCCGCGAGCGCCGCCATCGCGGCGATGAGCGCGGTGAGCGAGGCAATGATCCAGCGGCGCGCGGTGATCCAGGCATAGCGGGCCAGCGCCAGCGAAACGACCTCGCGCGCGGCCTTCGTCGCACCGCCTGCATCCCGCTCCACCGCGCGTTCGGCCATTTGCGCGAGCGGCCGGGCCAGCCGCTCGATTTCCGTTTCCGCATGTCCGAAGACGCGGCGAAGGATCGGCTTTCGGGCGAGAAAGAGCAGCGCGCCAAGCAGCGCGACCACGAACAGCGCGGAGAGGAAGACAAGCACGATGAGGCCCGCGCCGTCCTCGAGGAACGCGAGCCCGGAAAAGGCGACGAGGAAGCCCGCCGCGATGCCGAAGCCGAAGACGAGGACACCCGTCCAGGCGCCAAGCCCCGGGGCCGTCGTCCCCGCCGCATCGCCAGGTGTTTCGTCGCGTTCCGCCACGCCCGACGGCCCCTCTGCCTGTGGCCATCCCGCCAGCCGGTATGACGATGACAAAGACCTGGCGTCGTGGCAATGGCGCGACGGGCGCGGGCGGCGCCGTTTCCCGCCAAGCCCGCGGCATCCGTCGCACCCCGGTCGACCTGCGATTCCGCTTGGCGCCGGGGTCCGCAGCGTTTAGGTGAACGCCATGCTCGACGACCTTGACGACATCCACCCGCTGTTCCACGGGGCGCCGGCCTCGACGGAGTTCAGGAAACTGCGCAAGCGGATCGTGCGCGAGGTGCGCGAGGCGATCGAGACCTACGGCATGGTGGAACGCGGCGCCCGCTGGCTGGTCTGCCTCTCGGGCGGCAAGGACAGCTACACGCTGCTGGCGGTGCTGCACGAGCTGAAATGGCGCGGCCTTCTGCCGGTCGATCTTCTTGCCTGCAACCTCGATCAGGGTCAGCCGGGGTTTCCGGCGACGGTGCTGCCGGAATTCCTTTCCCGCATGGGCGTCCCGCACCGGATCGAATACGCCGACACCTATTCGATCGTGACCGGCAAGATCGCGCCGGGCGGCACGATGTGCTCGCTCTGCTCGCGGCTGAGGCGCGGCAACCTCTACCGCATCGCGCGCGAGGAAGGCTGTTCGGCGGTGGTGCTCGGCCATCACCGCGACGACATCCTCGAGACCTTCTTCATGAACCTCTTCCACGGCGGACGGCTGGCCACCATGCCGCCGAAGCTCCTGAACGAGGACGGCGACCTTTTCGTCTGCCGCCCGCTCGCCTTCGTCGCCGAGGCCGATTGCGAGAGGTTCGCCCGCGCGATGGACTACCCGATCATTCCCTGCGATCTCTGCGGCTCGCAGGAGGGGCTCCAGCGCAAGCAGGTCAAGAAGCTCCTCGACGACTGGGAGGCGCGCAGCCCCGGCCGGCGGCAGGTGATGTTCCGCGCGCTGATGAACGCGCGGCCGTCGCATCTGCTCGACCCGCGGCTCTTCGATTTCGCGGGGCTTGCCGCGGGTCCGGCGCATTTTAACGATATTCCCCGCCTTGCCGGCGATGCGGATTAACCTCCCGGTCACCCGCGCGGCCTAGCGTTCCGTCAGATGCCGTCCTTTTAGCCTTTGACGGAAAGGGGTCTCATGGTCCGCAAGCAGTTCATCCCCGCGCTTGGCCGCGCGACGGCGCCGCTCGTCGAACCGGAATTCCTGACCCTCTACCCGGCGCTGGCGCTGGCGTTGCTGTGGTTCGGCCCGCGCGGGGCGCTCATCACGGGCCTCGCCGGCGTTCCGATGGCGGTGCTGGCCCGGGCACGGGCGGCAAGGGCGGGCGCCCGGCCCGCGGATGAGGGCGCAGCGGAGCGAACGCCGCCCCGGCGGCTCGTGACCGCCGCCCTCGACCACGCCTTCGCCAGCCAGGAGGAAACGGGGAAGGCCTCGGCCTGCATCATCGTCGGCCTCGACGATCCGACCCAGCTTGTCGCGGCCTACGGGCAGGAGGCCTGCGACCGGACGATGGACCGTATCGGCGAACGGATCGCGGCCGTCCTGCGGGAACGCGACGTCGTCGGGCGGATCGACCGCACGCGCTTCGCGGTCGCGCTCGCCCCCGCGCGGCGCATGGACCTCGAGGCGGTGATCCAGATTGCGGGCCGCATCCGCGCCGCGCTGGGCGAACCCGTCTCGATCGACGCGATGACGGTCTATGTCAGCGCCTCGGTGGGCTTCTGTCTGACCAGCCGCGCCCCCGAACGCACGGGGCCGGCGGTGCTCGAGGCCGCCGGCCTCGCGTTCGATGAGGCGCACCGCAACGGGCCGGGTGGTATCCGCGCCTATTCGGCCGACATCGGGCGCGCCGCCCATGCGCGCGATGCGCTTCGCGATCAGGTGGAGGCCGCGCTCGAGAACGGCGAGATCGTCGCGTATTTCCAGCCACAGCTATCGACCGACACCGGCGACGTCGCCGGCTTCGAGGCGCTGGCGCGTTGGCAGCACCCCAGCCGCGGCGTGCTGGCCCCCGGCGACTTCCTGCCCGCGATCCTTGCCGCGGGCCTCGGCGAACGGCTGGGCGAGGTGATCCTCGGCCAGGCGCTTTCGGCGCTGCGCGCCTGGGACCGGGCGGGCCTGAGGGTGCCGCAGGTGGCGGTCAACTTCTCCTCCGCCGAGCTGCGCAACCCCAATCTCGCGGCCAAGCTCAAGTGGGAACTCGACCGCTTCGATCTCGCGCCCGAACGGCTGACGGTGGAAATCCTCGAATCCGTCATGGCCGAGACCGACAACGACGTGATCGTGCACAACATCACCGCGCTTTCGCGGATGGGTTGCAGCATCGACCTCGACGACTTCGGCACCGGCCACGCCTCTCTGGCCTCTATCCGGCGCTTCTCCGTCGGCCGCATCAAGATCGACCGGTCCTATGTGACGCGCGTCGATTCGGACCTGTCGCAGCAGCGCATGGTGGCCGCGATCCTGTCGATGGCTGAACGGCTCGGCATCGAGACGCTCGCCGAAGGGGTGGAGACGATCGGCGAACACGCCCATCTGGCGCAACTCGGCTGCACCCATGTCCAGGGCTTCGCCATCGCGCGGCCGATGGCGCTGACCCAGACCGACGACTGGCTGCGGAGCCACCGGGCGAAGCTTGACGCCACCCCCGGCGTCGCCCGGCGCACCGGCTGAGGGAGGGCGGCGGCCGGCAGCTTTCCGGGAACGCCGCCGCGCCGCCGGATCGGCCCGGGCCGCGGGGCGGTTGCCTCCCGCGCCGCCGGCACGCCCCCCGGCACCCCCGCGGACGGCCTCCGGCAGCACCTGCCCGACGGGCCGCGGGATCGCCGACCTTTCCCGCATCCTCCGGCATCCGCCGGCCACCTCCGCCCCGGGGCGAAACCGCTTGACCTTTCGCTGCCCGTTCTGTTGAACCTGCGCAAACCTCGGCAGGACGGGTGGTGGGTCCGAAATGGACGATCAGAACAGAAATCTCATTCTCGCGACGGTGCTGTCGTTCCTCGTGATCCTCCTGTGGTACACGCTGTTCCCGTCGCCCGAACCGCAGCCCGCGCCCCAGACGCCCGCCCAGTCCCAGACGGCGGACGGAACCGCGCCCGCCGCGGTGGGCGCCGCCCCGCCGGCCGTCGGCGCCCCCG
>JBDHSQ010000040.1:0-28326 GCA_039808285.1 Paracoccaceae bacterium | reverse complement strand
GGCGCGGATGCTGCTTGAAACCCGGGCAGTGCATTTCAACGCCGCCGAGCCCTTCACGCTCGCCTCGGGCCTGCCTTCGCCCACCTATATCGACTGCCGCAAGCTGATCTCCTATCCCCGCGTCCGCTCGACGCTGATGGATTTCCTCGCCGTCACTGTGATGCGCGAGGCGGGGTTCGAGGCCTTCGACAACATCGCCGGCGGCGAGACGGCGGGCATCCCCTTCGCCGCGATGGTGGCGGAGCGGCTGGCGCTGCCGATGACCTATGTGCGCAAGAAGCCCAAGGGCTACGGCCGCAACGCGCGCATCGAAGGCGTGATGAACGAAGGCAGCCGGGTGCTCCTGGTCGAGGATCTGGCGACCGACGGCGGATCGAAACTGTCCTTCGTCGATGCGATCCGCGCCACCGGGGCGAGCTGCGCCCATACCGCGGTGATCTTCTACTACGGCATCTTCCCCGAGACGGTCGGGACGCTGGGCGGCCACGGGGTGAGGCTCCTGCATCTCTGCACCTGGTGGGACGTCCTGGCCGAGGCGCGCGAATCGGCGGCCTTCGACCGCGCGACGCTCGACGAGGTCGAGGCGTTCCTCACCAATCCCCGCCCCTGGCAGGAAGCGCGCGCCAAGGGCTGACGCGACGTCGGCGGAAGCGGGCCGCAACCGGCGCGCGTGCGCCCGCCAGATGTTGACAGGTCTGTCCGGGCGGCCGCAGGATATGGGCCGCTCGCGCTTATCCACCGGCCATCCACAGCAATATACAATTTGCGCCGGGCGCCGGGATCGCGCATATCCCTTGGCCGACAACGGGGGACGGAAATGAACGACGTTGTGACGATCCGGCCGGTGAAGACCGGACCCGAGGCCGAGGCGCTTCCGCACAATATCGAGGCCGAGCAGCAGCTTCTCGGCGCGATCCTGACCAACAACGACATCTACGACCGGATCGCGGCGCTGGTGAAGCCCGAGCACTTCTTCGAGCCGGTGCACCAGCGCATCTTCGAGATCGCGGTGGCGCGGATCCAGAAGAACGCGCTGGCCTCGCCGGTGACGCTGAAGGGCTATCTGGAGGACGACGAGGCGCTGATGGCGCTTGGCGGACCGGCCTACCTTGCCCGGCTGGCCGGCGCAGCGATCTCGGCCTTCGCCGCGCGCGATTATGCGCAGATGATCTATGAACTCGCGGTGCGGCGCGAACTGATCCGGCTCGGCCAGGACATCACCGACCGCGCCCGCCGCGTCGAGGTCGACAACGACCCGAAGGAACAGATCACCGAGGCCGAACAGCGGCTCTACACGCTTGCCGAACAGGGCACGGCCGAAAAGGGCTTCGTCTCGTTCCTGAAGGCCACGACAGAGGCGGTGCAGACCGCGCTCGCCGCCTACCAGCGCGACGGCGCGCTCTCGGGCATCTCGACCGGATTCGCCGACATGGACAAGAAGCTCGGCGGGCTCCACCCGTCCGACCTGCTGATCCTCGCCGGCCGGCCGTCGATGGGCAAGACCTCGCTCGCCACCAACATCGCCTTCAGCATCGCCAGGGCCTACAGGCGCGGGCAGCGCCCGGACGGGACCGAGGGCGCGGTGAACGGCGGCGTCGTCGGCTTCTTCTCGCTCGAGATGTCGGCCGAGCAGCTTGCGGCGCGGATCCTCTCCGAAGCCTCCGAGGTGCCTTCCGAGCAGATCCGCCGCGGCGACATGACCGAGGGCGAGTTCCGCCGCTTCGTCGAGGCGGCGAAGGCGCTGGAGACCTGCCCGCTCTACATCGACGACACGCCGGCGCTGCCGATCTCGCAGGTCGCCGCGCGCTGCCGCCGGCTGAAGCGCACGCACGGGCTCGACGTCGTCTTCGTCGACTATCTCCAGCTTCTGCGCGGCACCGGCAGGGGCGACAACCGGGTCCAGGAGATCGCCGAAATCTCGATGGGACTCAAGGCATTGGCGAAGGAACTTGCGATCCCGGTGGTGGCGCTTTCCCAGCTTTCCCGCCAGGTGGAAAGCCGCGACGACAAGCGCCCGCAACTGTCGGACCTGCGCGAATCCGGCTCGATCGAGCAGGACGCCGACGTGGTGATGTTCGTCTTCCGCGAGGAATACTACCGCGAGCGGGAGAAGCCCGGCGACCACGACCTCGAGGCGATGGCCAAGTGGCAGGAGGTCATGGAGCAGGTCCACGGCCGCGCCGAGGTGATCATCGGCAAGCAGCGCCACGGGCCGATCGGAACGGTGGAACTGAGCTTCGAGGGCCGCTTCACCCGCTTCGGCAACCTCGTGAAGCCCTGGCAGCAGGGCGACGGCGGATTCTGAGCGGCCGCGCGAACGTGATTCGACAGACGCCCCCCCTTGCGGGATGCTTCGCCCATGCGGCTTGCGCTTTTCGTCCTCGTGCTCCTCGCCGTGCTGGCCGCGCGCCTGCGCGCCGAGGAATCCGGCGCCGGGCAGGATTTGCCGGCCGGCATCTCCTGCTGCGTCCTCGTGGCCCCGGCGGCCGGCGGCCGGACCTGACCGCCCGCTTCCCGCGCCGTCCCGCGCCCCCCCAAAGCGCTTGCCAGCGCCCGGCCTGCCTGCCAAAAGACCGGCCATGTCGCAGCCCGTCCTCACCATCGACCTCGACGCGATCGCCGCCAACTGGCGGGCGCTCGCGGCCCTCGGCCACACCGAGGCGGCGGCCGTGGTCAAGGCCGATGCCTACGGGCTGGGGGCCGGCCGGGTGGCCCCGGTGCTGGCCCGTGCCGGGGCACGCAAGTTCTTCGTGGCCGAGGCCGCCGAGGGCGCGCGACTGCGCGGCATCCTCGGGCCGGGGCCGGAAATCTTCATCCTGACCGGCCATATGGCCGGCGACGCGGCGGTGATCCGCGAAGCGGCGCTGACGCCGATGCTGGCCTCGCCGGAACAGGCGCATCGCCACCTCGCCGCCCTGCCCGGCCACCCCTTCGGCGTCCAGGTCGACACCGGCATGAACCGCCTCGGCCTGAAGGAGGGCGACTGGCGCGCGCTCGCCCCCGCGCTCATCGCCGCCGGTCTGAGACTGGTGCTCGGGCACCTTGCCTGCGCCGATGAGCCCGGCCACCCGATGAACGAGGCCCAGCTTCAAAGGTTCCGCCGCATGACCGGCGGGATGGCGGTGGCGCGCAGCTTCGCGGCGACGGGCGGCATCCTGCTTGGCCCCGACTACCATTTCGACCTGACGCGCCCCGGCGTCGGCCTCTATGGCGGCGCCCCGTTTGCCGAGGCGCGCGCCGTGGTGCGCCTGTCGCTGCCGGTGGTCCAGGTCCGCCAGGTGGCCGAAGGCGAGACCGTCGGCTACGGCAATGCCTGGACCGCCACCCGCCCCGCACGCATCGCCACGCTCGGCGCGGGCTATGCCGACGGGCTTCACCGTGCGCTCGCCGGCCGCGCGCGCGTCTTCGCCGGCGACATCGCCTGCCCGCTGGTCGGCCGCGTCTCGATGGACCTGACGGCGGCCGACGTGACCGCGCTGGCCGAGGTGCCCGAGGCGCTCGACATCCTCGGGCCGCAGCAGGGCATCGACGCGCTGGCCGCCGCCGCCGGCACCATCGGCTACGAAATCCTGACCGGCCTCGGCCCGCGCTACGTCCGGCGCCACACCGGGGGCGGGGCATGAGCCTTCGCGCTCCCGTGGCGGCGGTCGGGCGCCTCGTCCTCGGCGGCCTCGCCACGCTCGGCCGGCTCGCGCTCTTCGCGGTCGAAACCGTCAGCCATCTTTTCCGTCCACCCTTCTATCCGAAGGAATTCCTCCACGCGCTGATGCAGATCGGCTGGTTCAGCCTGCCGGTGGTCGGGATGACCGCGCTCTTTACCGGGGGTGCGCTCGCCTTGCAGATCTACGCCGGCGGCGCGCGGTTCTCGGCCGAGAGCGTGGTGCCCTCGATCGTCGCCATCGGCATGGTGCGAGAGCTTGGCCCCGTCCTCGGCGGGCTCATGGTCGCCGCGCGGGTAGCCTCCTCGATCGCCGCCGAGATCGGCACGATGAAGGTCACGGAACAGATCGACGCGCTGGTAACACTGTCCACCAACCCAATGAAATACCTGACACTTCCACGCGTTCTGGCGGCGACGGTGGCGGTGCCCGTGCTGGTCGCGGTGGGCGACAGCATCGGCATTTTCGGCGGCTACCTCGTCGGCGTCACCCGGCTCGGCTTCAACCCTGCGACCTACCTCAAGAACACCCGCGAGTTCCTCGAGTTCTGGGACGTCGCCTCGGGCCTGTGGAAGGGCGCGGCCTTCGGCTTCATCGTGGCGCTGATGGGCTGCTTTTACGGCATGCATTCGGGCCGCGGCGCGCAGGGCGTGGGGCGTGCGACCAAGTCCGCTGTGGTCGCGGCCTCGGTCCTGATCCTTGCCACCAACTACATCCTGACGGAGGTGTTCTTCTCCGCATGATCACGCTCACGGATGTCCGCAAGGCCTTCGGGCCCAACCGCGTCCTGAGGGGCGTCACGCTGACGGTCCCGTCGCGCGAAAGCATGGTCATCATCGGTGGCTCCGGGACCGGAAAATCCGTTCTTCTCAAATGCATCCTCGGCCTGGTTCAGCCCGACGGCGGCACCATCGCAGTCGATGGCGAGGATGCCGGGACCGGGGCGCGCGACGCCTTCCTCGCCCGCTTCGGGATGCTCTTCCAGGGCGGCGCGCTCTTCGATTCGCTTCCCGTCTGGCAGAACGTCGCCTTCCGGCTCCTGCGCGGGTCGCTGAAACGGCCGAAGGCCGAGGCGCGCGCCATCGCCATCGAGAAGCTGCGCCGCGTCGGGCTGAAGCCCGAAGTGGCTGACCTCTTCCCGGCGGAGCTTTCGGGGGGGATGCAGAAACGCGTCGGTCTCGCCCGGGCGATCGCCGCCGATCCCGCGATCATCTTCTTCGACGAGCCCACCACCGGGCTCGACCCGATCATGGCCGGTGTCATCAACGAGCTGATCCGCGAGATCGTGACCGAGATGGGCGTGACCGCGATGACGATCACCCACGACATGTCCTCGGTCCGCGCCATCGCCGACCGGGTGGCGATGCTGCATGACGGGGTCATCCAGTGGACCGGTCCCATCACGGAAATGGACACGACACCAGATCCTTACGTCCAGCAGTTCATCCACGGGCGGGCGGAAGGCCCGATCGCGGCCATCCGCTGAGCGGCCCCCGGCGGAACGGCGGGCTTCCGCCTGATATTGCCGTGGAATTTGACTTTGCCACCCGATGCGCCATAGGCTGGTCGGGCCCGGGAGGGGGCGGAGGCGAAACATGGCTTCGGCTCAGGGCGCTTGGCCCGCAGTTCTGTTGCTCTCTGCCCTGTTCCTGGTGCCCCCTGCCGTCAGCCTGGCGGCGGGCCTCAGGCGGATCGCCGCGCTGCGCCGGAACGGGGCGGGCATCGGCCCGTGGCTTCCTGCCGCCGTCGCCTTTTCCGCCGGGGCGATTGCCGTCAACCTCGCCGTCATCGCCGCGACGCTCCTGTCGCCGGGCGATGGCGGGCTGACGCTCGGGCCCGGCCATGCGATCGCCGCGCTCCTGTCATGGTTCTGCTTCGGGATCTGGGTCGCGGTGCTCATCTTCGGGCGCAGGCGGCGGCGGCGCGCGGCCTACTGACACCTTGGTCGGCCCGTACCCCCGGTGTAGAAGCGGGTCCATGCTGCGCCTGGCCAATCTCTCGCTTCTCGTCCTCTTCCCGCTCGCGTGGTTCGCGCCGCTCCTGCGCGCGGGGCTCCTTCCCTTCTTCGGCCTCGACGAAATCTCCGTCGTCACCGGGCTCCAGGCGCTGTGGGAAAAGGACGTGGCGCTGGCGCTCCTCGTCACCTTCCTCGCGATCTTCGCGCCCTATCTCAAGACCATCGGCCTGGCGCTGGTGCAGTTCGGCCTCGCCTCGCCGCGGCTTCACGGCGCCCTGCACCTGCTCGGCCGGCTGGCGATGGCCGACGTCTTCCTGATCGCGCTCTACATCGTCATCGCCAAGGGCGTGGGCGTCGGGCGGCTGGAAACCGCCTGGGGGCTCTATCTCTTCACCGCCTGCGTCCTCGCAAGCCTTGCAGTCTCCGCGTTGACCGCTCGGGCGCACCGACCGGGCCGCAACGCCTGACGGTCAGCCTTCTTCGTTGCCGAAATACCCCGGGGGAGTCCCGGACAGCGTCCGGGACGGGGGCAGCGCCCCCTTTCGCCCCTTTCGTCCCCTTGCCGCCTCCCGCGCCATCGGGCAGGAAGGGCGGATGGCCAAAGCGTCTCCCTCCTTCACCTGCACCGAATGCGGCGCCGCGCACCGGAAATGGGCCGGGCGCTGCGACGCCTGCGGCGCCTGGAACTCCATCGTCGAGGAGGCGCCGCTCTCTGCCGGGCCGGCGACGAAAACGCTCGGCGCCGCGAAGGGCCGGGTCGTCGCGCTGACCACGCTGGCCGCGGACGAAATCCCTGCCCCCCGCGCCGCCTCGGGGATGGCGGAGCTGGACCGCGTGCTGGGCGGCGGGCTGGTGACGGGCTCGGCCATCCTCGTCGGCGGCGATCCGGGCATCGGCAAGTCGACGCTGCTCCTCCAGGCCGCCGCAAGTTTCGCCCGCAAGGGGCTGACATGCCTTTACATTTCCGGCGAGGAGGCGGCGGCGCAGGTGCGGATGCGGGCGCAGCGTCTCGGCCTTGCCGACGCGCCGGTGCAGCTTGCCGCCGAGACCAACCTGCGCGACATCCTGACGACGCTCGACGCGCTGCGCCCCGACCTCGCGATCATCGACTCGATCCAGACCATGTGGGCCGACCATGTCGAGGCCGCGCCCGGCTCGGTCGCCCAGGTCCGCGCCGCGGCGCACGAGCTGGTGAGCTTCGCCAAGCGCCGCGGCACCGCGGTCGTCCTCGTCGGCCACGTCACCAAGGAGGGCCAGATCGCCGGGCCCCGGGTGGTGGAGCACATGGTCGATACCGTGCTCTACTTCGAGGGCGAGCGCGGCCACCAGTTCCGCATCCTGCGCAGCGTGAAGAACCGCTTCGGCCCCTCGGGCGAGATCGGCGTCTTCGAGATGACCGGGGCGGGGCTGGCCGAGGTTGCGAACCCCTCGGCGCTCTTCCTGTCCGAACGCGGCCAGGCCGTTCCCGGCTCCGCCGTCTTCGCCGGGATCGAGGGCACGCGGCCGGTGCTGACGGAAATCCAGGCCCTTGTCGCGCCCTCGCCGCCCGGCACGCCGCGGCGCACGGTGGTGGGGCTCGACGCAGGCCGGCTCTCCACCATCCTCGCCGTGCTCGAATCCCGCTGCGGCATCCCCTTCGCCGGACTCGACGTCTTCCTCAACGTCGCGGGGGGGATGCGCGTCTCGGAACCCGCCGCGGACCTTGCCGTCGCGGCGGCGCTTCTGTCGGCGCGCGAGGACGTGGCGCTGCCGCCCGACATGGTGATCTTCGGCGAAATCAGCCTCTCGGGGGCGCTTCGCCCCGTCGGCCAGACGGAAAACAGGTTGAAAGAAGCGCAGAAACTTGGTTTCTCACAAGCGGTCGCTCCGGAACGTTCGAAGATCGAGCCCGGCGACGGGATGCGGGTGCGCAAGATGCCCGATCTCACCACGTTTGTCGGCGAGATGTTCGCCGCAGGCTGAGAACGAGGAGCGAGGGGCATGGAAGGTTTCACCATCGTCGACGCCGTCGTGGCCGTCGTCATCCTGATGTCGGCGATCCTGGCCTACAGCCGGGGCTTCGTGCGCGAGATCCTCGCCATCCTCGGCTGGGTCGCGGCGGCGGTGCTCGCCTTCGTCTTCGCGCCGCAGGCCGAACCGCTGGTCAAGCAGATTCCGGTGCTCGACAGATTCCTCGGTGATTCGTGCGAACTGTCGATCATCGCGGC
The DNA here is from genome assembly GCA_039808285.1 of Paracoccaceae bacterium. GTDB lineage: Bacteria > Pseudomonadota > Alphaproteobacteria > Rhodobacterales > Rhodobacteraceae > Albidovulum. Next base: position 20,503 of record JBDHSQ010000040.1, on the reverse strand, counting down.
CTTCGCCGGCGTCTTCGCGCTTGCGCTCATCGTCATGTCGATCTTCACGCCGGTGTTCTCCTCGGCCGTCCAGCGCTCCGCCCTCGGCGGCATCGACCAGGGACTCGGCTTCCTCTTCGGCGTCCTCAGGGGCATCCTTCTGGTCGCGGTGGCCTTCGTCGTCTATTCCCGCGTTCTCACCGGCTCGACCGTCCCGGTCGTCGACAAGTCGCAGTCGGCGAAGATATTCTCCTCGCTCGAACAGCGGCTGAACGCGGAAGTGCCCCAGGACGCGCCGGGCTGGATCCTCGCGCGCTACCAGGAACTCGTGGGCGACTGCGGCGCGCCGACCTCCACCGCGATCGACGGCGGAGCGGAAGGGGCGGCCGGCGGCACGCCGGATGGCACGGGCGCCAAGACCCTCACCGCGCCGTCGAACTGAGCCGCCCGGATCGTCACCCGACCGGACGGCCCGCGCATCATATCCTGGTGACGCGGGCGTGACATGGGCGGCACTTGCCCCTAAATGGGGGACGATTCCCTTTCGGCCGGATTCGGAGACCAGCGCGATGCGCCGACACCTCGCCCACCCCTTCGACGACGACAGGCTGAAGGAGGAATGCGGCGTCTTCGGCGTGATCGGCGTCGCCGACGCGGCGACCTTCGTGGCGCTCGGGCTGCACGCGCTCCAGCACCGGGGGCAGGAGGCTGGCGGGATCGTCGCCTATGACGCGGCCGAGGGCTTCAACAACGCCAAGCGTTTCGGCTACGTCCGCGACACGTTCACCAAGGCCGATGTCATGGCGACCCTGCCCGGCAGCCTCGCCATCGGCCATGTGCGCTATTCCACCGCCGGGTCGAAGGGCGCGACCGCGATCCGCGACGTGCAGCCCTTCTTCGGTGAATTCGCCATCGGCGGCTGCGCCATCGCCCACAACGGCAACCTGACCAACGCGGCGCTCCTGCGCCAGCAACTGATCGAGCGGGGCGCGATCTTCCAGTCCTCCTCGGACAGCGAATGCATCATCCACCTGATGGCGCGGTCGATGCAGAAGACCCTGTCCGAACGCATCAAGGACGCGCTCCGCGCCGTCGAGGGGGCGTTCTCGGTCATCGCGATGACGCGCACCAAGCTGATCGGCGTGCGCGACCCCCTGGGCGTGCGCCCCCTCGTCCTCGGCCGGATCGGCGAGGGGTATGCCCTGTCGTCCGAGACCTGCGCGCTCGACATCATCGGCGCCGAGTTCCTGCGCGAGATCGAGCCGGGCGAGATGGTGGTGATCGAGGGCGGCACTGTCCACTCTTCGCATCCCTTCGCACCCGCGAAGCCGCGCTTCTGCATCTTCGAACACGTCTATTTCTCGCGCCCCGACTCGATCCTCGGCGGCCGCTCGGTCTACGAGACGCGGCGCCAGATCGGCGTGGAACTGGCCCGCGAGGCGCCGGTGGAGGCCGATCTGGTCTGTCCGGTGCCCGATTCCGGCACCCCGGCGGCGATCGGCTATGCCCATGAAAGCGGCATCCCCTTCGGCATGGGGATCATCCGCAACCAGTATGTCGGCCGCACCTTCATCGAGCCGACCGAGCAGATCCGCAACATGGGGGTGCGGCTCAAGCTCAACGTCAACCGCGCGCTGATCTCCGGCAAGCGGGTGATCCTGGTCGACGACTCGGTCGTGCGCGGCACGACGAGCCGGAAGATCAAGGACATGATCCTGGATGCCGGCGCGGCCGAGGTGCATTTCCGCATCGCCTCCCCCCCCACCGCCTGGCCCTGCTTCTACGGCGTCGACACGCCCGACCGCGACAAGCTTCTCGCCGCGCGGATGTCGGAGGACGAGATGCGCGAATGGATCGGCGTCGACAGCCTCAGGTTCATTTCGCTCGACGGGCTCTATCGCGCCGCGGGCGAGGCTAAGGGCCGCGACAAGACGTGCCCGCAGTATTGCGACGCCTGCTTCTCCGGCGATTACCCGGTGGCCCCGGCCGACCAGATCGCCAACGGCTTCACCATGAAGGCCGCGGAGTGAGCGGCGGCGTCCCGCTGCGCTACCGGCCGCACCATTTCCTCTGCTCGCTCGGCTACGAGGGCAAGGGCTACTCGCCCGGCTTCACCGCCAACATGACGGCCATCGTCATGGGAAGGCTGCGCGCCGAGGGCGGCGATGCCACGGTGATCGAGGTCGCGGGTGCGGCGGACGACATCTGCGCCCCCTGCCCGAAGCGGCAGGGCGCGGGCTGCGAGGCCGGCGGGAAGATCGCGCGGCTCGATGCGGCCCACGCCCGTGCGCTGAACCTCGCCCCCGGCGACCGGCTGACCTGGGGCGAGGCGAAGGCGCGCATCCGCGCCGCGGTGCCGGCGGGCAGCCTCCGCCACCTCTGTGCCGGCTGCGAATGGGAGCCGCTCGGGCTATGCGCGGCGGCCCTTGCCCGCCTTCACGCGGAAGCCGGCTGACCGAACGAAAACGCCGCCCCGAAGGGCGGCGCCGGTGTGATGGCGCTTCAGGCGCGGATCAGGCCCTGCGGCCCTTCAGCGCCGCCCAGCCGCCCGACACGACCAGCGCGGCGATCACCGCCTTCACCGCGTCGCCCGGGAGGAACGGCGCCATGTACCAGGTCCAGATCGAGGCGAGGCTGTCGGCGCCCCACTTGGAGGCGTCGAGGCCGAAGAGGCTGTCGGCGGCCATCGCCCAGGCCACGCCGGGAACGTAGAGAAGCGCCGACATGGCAAGCGCCACGAGCGCCACCGGCACCAGCCCCTTGACGCCGCGGTCGGCGGCGAAGCCCGCCGCCCAGGCCATGCCGACGAAGCCCAGGAGGAAGCCCGCGGTCGGCCCGGCGAAGGCAAGCCCGTTGCCGCCATTGGCGAAGACCGGCAGGCCCATCGCGCCCTCGGCAAGATAGGCCGCGACGGTCAGCGCGCCCATCCGCGCGCCGTAGCTCAGTCCGACGATCAGGATGGCCAGCGTCTGCAACGTCATCGGCACCGGGATCATCGGCACCGAGACCTGCGCGGCCAGCGCGATGAAGGCCGTGCCGCCGAGAACCATGAGCGCCCGCACGGGCAGCGATTGCGTCGGCACGAGGGCCTTGGAAAGGGTCATCTGGCGTTCCTTCCTGTGTCAGACATGGCGCGCAATTTCGCCGCAGCGCGGTGGCCTGTCAATCGTTCCCTGCGGCCGGCCCTTGCACGCGGCCGCGGGCGGTGCCAAAGGGGCGCCATGACCGGGACACCCGCCGCAAATCTCGCCCTCGTCACCGGCGCCTCCCGGGGCCTCGGCTTCGCGCTGGCCGCCGCGCTTGGCGCGCGGGGCTGGCATGTCCTGGCGGTCGCCCGCACCGTGGGCGGGCTCGAGGAACTTGACGACCGGATCGGGGCCCAGGGCGGCACCGCGACGCTTGCGCCGCTGAACGTGGCGGACGGCGGCGCGATGGAACATCTCGCGGCCTCGATCGGCGCGCGCTGGGGCGGGCTCGGCCTCTGGGTCCATGCCGCCATCCAGGCGGCGCCGCTCTCGCCCGCTTCCCATGTCGATGCCAAGGAGATGGAGAAATCCATCGCCACCAACCTCCGCGCGACGGCCACGCTCATCCCGCTGCTCGATCCGCTCCTGCGCGTGGCGGGCGGCACCGCGATGTTCCTTGACGATCCGCGCGCCGGCGAAAGGTTCTTCGGCGTCTACGGCGCGACCAAGGCCGCGCAGATCGCGCTGGCCCGGAGCTGGCAGGCCGAGACGCAGAGGATCGGTCCGCGCGTCGTCATCGCCGCGCCGCGCCCGATGGCCACCGCCACCCGGGCCCGTTTCTTCCCCGGCGAGGACCGCAGCGCGCTTGCCGGCATCCACGACGAGGCGCAAAGGCTTCTGGCGCTTCTCTGATCCGCGGCGTCTTCGTTGCCCAAATACCCCCGCCGCAGGCCGCGCGCCGAGGCGCGCCCGCCATCGCCGGACCAACCGCGCGCCCCGGCGCTTTACGCCCCCCTCCCGCTCGTCTAATCAGGAACCGAGAAACGGGGGCAACCGGGCATGCGCATCCTCATCACCAACGACGACGGCATCAACGCGCCGGGGCTCGAGGTTCTCACATCCATCGCCGAGCAGATCGCCGGCCCGGGCGGAGAGGTCTGGACAGTCGCGCCCGCCTTCGAACAATCCGGCGTCGGCCACTGCATCAGCTACACCCACCCGATGATGATCCTGAAGCTCGGGGCGCGGCGCTACGCAGCCGAGGGCAGCCCCGCCGACTGCGTGCTGGCCGGGCTCTATGACGTCTTCCAGGGCGACCGGCCCGATCTCGTGCTCTCGGGGGTCAATCGCGGCAACAACGCGGCCGAGAACGCGCTCTACTCCGGCACCGTCGGCGGCGCGATGGAGGCCGCGCTCCAGGGCCTGCCCGCGATCGCGCTCAGCCAGTTCATGGGCCCGCTGACCGAGGATCTGGAGACCCCGTTCGAGGCCGCGCGCGATCACGGCGTGGCGGTCGTCCGCGCGCTTCTCGACAAGGGCGTGTGGGACAAGGGCGACTACCGGCTCTTCTACAACGTGAACTTCCCGCCCATCGCGGGGCGCGACGTCAGGGGGATGAAGGTCGCGGCCCAGGGCTACCGGACCGACACCTCCTTCGGGGTCGAGCCGCACATCTCGCCGGCCGGCAAGAAATTCCTCTGGATCACCGGGGGGCCGCAGCATTCGCCCACGGCACCGGGCACCGATGTCGCGGTCAATCTCGACGGCTACATCTCGGTCACGCCGATGCGCGCCGACCTGACCGCCCACGACACGCTCGCCGACCTCGAGGCGCGGCTCGGATGAGCGATGCCGCCGAGCGGAAGATGCGCTTTCTCTACGCGCTCCGCTCCAAGGGGGTGACCGACGCCCGGGTGCTGACGGCGATGGAGACCGTCGACCGCGGCGCCTTCGTCACCGGCATCTTCGCCGACCGCGCCTACGAGGACATGCCGCTGCCGATCGCCTGCGGCCAGACGATCAGCCAGCCCTCGGTGGTCGGCCTGATGACCCAGGCGCTCGACGTGAGCCCGCGCGACAAGGTGCTGGAGGTCGGCACCGGCTCGGGCTACCAGGCCGCGATCCTGTCGCTTCTCGCCCGCCGGGTCTACACGATCGACCGCCACCGCCGGCTCGTGCGCGAGGCCGAGGCGGTGTTCCGCAGGCTGGGCCTCACCAACATCACCGCCATCGCCGGCGACGGCAGCCACGGCCTGCCCGACCAGGCGCCGTTCGACCGGATCATCGTGACGGCGGCGGCAGAAGACCCGCCGGGGCCCCTATTGGCTCAGTTGCGCGAAGGCGGTATCATGGTTTTGCCGGTGGGGCAGTCGGACACGGTGCAGAGCCTGATCAGGGTGACGCGCAGAGCCCACGGTTACGATTACGACGAACTGAGGCCGGTGCGCTTCGTGCCGCTGGTCGAGGGGGTTGCGCAGGACTGATCCACGACCGGCACGCGCGCCCCGGAGAACCGAGACAAGGGCCCGGCCACAGGGCCCCGCGATGTGAGGATGCGAGCATGACCCTTTCCCGCCCGACCCGCGCCCGGCCCGCCCTGCGCGGCCCCCTTCTGGGGATCAGCCTTCTCGCCCTCGCCGCCTGCGAACCCGGGGGCACGTTCGACGCCGATCTGAGGCATTTCGGCGGATCGGGCCTCGACACGACGGCGGCGGTGAACCAGGCCACCGCGGCGCGGCCCGCCGCCGACGCCCGTGGCATCATCGCCTACCCCGGCTACCAGGTCGCGGTGGCCCGCCGCGGCGACACGGTGGAAAGCCTCGCTGCCCGGATCGGCCTGCCGGCGGCAGACCTTGCCTCCTACAATGCGATCACCGCCGGGGCGGCGCTGCGCGAGGGCGAGGTGCTCGCGCTTCCCCGCCGCGTGGCCGAGCCTTCGGTCGCGACCGGCGCCCCCGTCGCTGCCGGCACCGGCGGCGGGGCCATCGACGTGACCACCATCGCCTCGGGTGCGATCGACCGGGCGAGCGCCTCGGCCGCGGGCACGACGCCCGCGCAACCGGCAACGCAGACCACATCGACCATCGGCAACACCGAACCGGTCCGCCACCGGGTGATGCGGGGCGAGACGGCCTATTCCATCGCCCGGCTCTACAACGTCAACGTCAAGGCGCTGGCCGACTGGAACGGCCTCGGCCCCGACCTTTCGGTGCGCGAGGGCCAGACGCTGATGATCCCTGTCAGCGCCGGAACCGCCGCGCCGCAGCAGGTCGTGACCGCGCCCGGCCAGGGCTCGCCCACGCCGGTGCCGCCCTCGGCGGCGAAGCCGCTGCCGGCGGAAAAGACCGCGCCCGCGGCCGAGCCGGTGAAGACCCCGCCCGCCCCCGACCTCGGCGCGCAGAAGACCGCGGCCTCCGGCACCGCGCGGCTGGCCATGCCGGTCTCGGGCAAGATCATCCGCGGCTACGCCAAGAAGAAGAACGAGGGCATCGACATCGCCGCCTCGGCGGGCACCTCCGTCAAGGCCGCCGGGGATGGCACGGTCGCGGCGATCACCAAGGACACCGACCAGGTGCCGATCCTCGTCATCCGCCACGAAGGCAACCTTCTGACGGTCTATGCCAATATCGACGGGATCGCGGTCGCCAAGGGCGACAGGGTCAAGCGCGGCCAGGCCATCGCCAAGGTGCGCAGCGCCGACCCGGCCTTCCTGCACTTCGAGGTGCGGCAGGGCTTCGACAGCGTCGATCCGGTGCCCTACCTGCAATAGGGCGCCTTCTCCGAGCCGCGTCGCGGACGGGGGTGGCGCCCCCGCCCCGCCGACCTCAGATGTGCAGCGCCCGGCCGTAAGCGTCGAGCACGGATTCGTGCATCATCTCGCTGAGCGTCGGGTGCGGGAACACCGTCTCCATCAGCTCCGCCTCGGTGGTCTCCAGCGTCCGGGCGACGACATAGCCCTGGATCAGCTCGGTCACCTCGGCGCCGACCATGTGGGCGCCCAGAAGCTCGCCGGTCTTGGCGTCGAACACGGTCTTGACCAGCCCCTCGGGTTCCCCCAGCGCGATCGCCTTGCCGTTGCCGATGAAGGGGAAACGGCCGACCTTCACCTGATAGCCCTGCTCCTTCGCCTTGGCCTCGGTCAGGCCGACGCTGGCGACCTGGGGATGGCAATAGGTGCAGCCGGCGATGCTGTTCGGCTTGATCGGGTGCGGATGGCCGCCCGCGATGAGTTCCGCCACCATCACGCCCTCGTGGCTGGCCTTGTGCGCCAGCCAGGGCGCGCCCGCGATGTCGCCGATGGCGTAAAGGCCCGCGACCCCGGTGCGGCAGAATTCGTCGGTCACGACATGGGTCCGGTCGATCTTGACGCCCAGCGCCTCGAGTCCGAGGTTTTCCACATTGCCGACGATGCCGACGGCGGAAATCACCGTGTCGAAGTCCTGCGTCGTCACCTGGCCCGCCTGCTCGATATGCGCGGTGACGCCCTGCCCCGGCCTGCGGTCGAGCTTCTTGACCGCCGCCTTCTCGATGATCTTCATGCCCTGCTTGACGAAAGCCTTTTTCGCGAAGGCGCTGATCTCGGCGTCCTCGACCGGCAGCACCCGGTCGAGCACCTCGACCACGGTGGTTTCGGCGCCGAGCGTGTTGAAGAAGCTGGCGAACTCGATGCCGATCGCGCCCGAGCCTATAACCAGCAGCCGCTTCGGCATCCGCTGCGGTTGCAGCGCGTGGCGGTAGGTCCAGACCAGATCGCCATCGGCCTCGAGCCCCGGCAGCTCGCGCGCCCGCGCGCCGGTGGCCAGCACGATGGCCTTGGCGGCCAGTTCCTCGGTCCCCTTGTCGGTCTTCACCGCAACCGTGCCCGGCTTCGGCAGGCTCGCCGCGCCCATGAAGACGGTGACCTTGTTCTTCTTCATCAGATGGCCGATGCCGCCGGACAACTGCTTGGCCACCCCGCGGGACCGCTGCACCACGGCGGCGAGGTCATAGCCGATCCCCTCGGCCTTCAGCCCGAAGTCCCTGGCGCGGTGCATCAGGTGGAAGACCTCGGCCGAGCGCAAGAGCGCCTTGGTCGGGATGCAGCCCCAGTTCAGGCAGATGCCGCCGAGATGTTCGCGTTCGACGATGGCGACGGAAAGGCCGAGCTGCGCGCCGCGGATTGCCGCGACATAGCCGCCGGGGCCGGCGCCGATCACGATCATGTCGAATGCCTTCGCGGCCATCTCCGTCCTCCGTTCCAAAATTTAGTTTAGCCTTAAACTATTTTTTCCCGACGCGCAATCGGCACCGTGCGGCCGGGTCAGCCGGTCGCCTCGCCCTGAAGCTCGCGCACGATCGCGCCATAGCCGCCCGCGCCCAGGAACGCCTGTTCCGCCGCCGTGGAGCTGCGCCCCAGCGCGGCGTTGCGGAAGGGGAAGCGGCCGAAGCGGCGGATGATCTCGGCATGCGCGCGGGCGTGAAGATGAAAGTCCGCGCCCCGCTCGGGCATCCGTTCGGCCATGCAGCGGATGGCGGTATCCTGATCGGCCGTGTCTTCCGAATGCTCGAAGGGCATGTAGAAGAAGACCCGCTCGGGCTCCTTCACGGCCATGTCCCAGCCGTGATCCAGCGCCGCGCCCGCGCCCGCACGGGCGCGGGCATCGGTGGCGAAGGCGCGGGCATCGCCCCTGAACATGTTGCGGGGGAACTGGTCGGTCAGGATCAGGTAGGCAAGCGATCCGCGCGGGCCGTTCAGCCAGAACTCGCGCTCTCCCCTCAGCGCGGCTTCCCAGGCGGGGAGGAAGCGGGCGCGGATTTCGGCGTCCACCGCCGCGTCGACGGCATACCAGCCCGCCTCACCGACATCGTGAAGCCAGAAGGCAACGATCGCTTCCGGTTCGGACATGGCCGCCTCCCCTCGTTGAACGCCAGGCCGAAGCTTCGCAGGAAGCGGGACGCATGGGAAGCCCTATGCGCCCCGTCCGGGATCGGTGGTCTTGTCCATCGCCGCCTCCACGGCGATCGCGCCCGCCACGGGCGAGAGCGGCGCGAAGCTCGCCGTCTGTCCGGCAAGCAGCACGCGGCGGCGCGTCATCCGCCAGGCGGCATAGGCCGCCAGCGCGAGGAACAGCACCGCCATGAGAAGGAAATAGCCGTTCGGGCCGACCTGCGCCATGATCCAGCCGGTGACGATGGGTCCGCCGATCGCACCGAGCCCGTTGATGAAGATCAGCCCGGCGGAGGCCGCGGCCATGTCGGAGGCGTCGAGGAAGTCGTTGGTATAGGCGACGAGGAGGGAATAGAGCGGGTTGGAGATGCCGCCCATCAGCACCGCCACCACGAGAAGGCCGCCGAAGCCGAGATCGAAGAGCGTGGCGGCGAGCATCGCCACCCCGCCGAGCGCCGAGAGCCAGAGCACGAGCTGGCGCCGGCCGATCCGGTCGGAGGCCCAGCCGATCGGATACTGGAAGACCAGCCCGCCGACGTAGATCGCCGCGACGAAGATCGAGATCTCGCGCACGCTCAGCCCCGCCGCGGTGCCCCAGACCGAGGACATGCCGAACTGCGCGGAGAACACACCGCCCAGAAGGAACATCCCGACGCAGCCCAGCGGCGAGGCGCGGTAGAGCGCGGCGAAGCTCAGCCGCTTGGTCGTCTCGAAGGCGGGCGCGGGGGTCGCGGCCAGGAGGATCGGCGTGAAGGCGAGCGAGACCAGAACCGAAGGGATGACGAAGAGGATGAATCCCGCGGGGTCGCCGAAGTTCAGCAGTGCCTGCGCCGCGATGATCCCGATCATCTGCATGATCATGTAGAGCGACAGCGCCTGGCCCCGGGTCTCGTTCGTCGAGGCGTTGTTGAGCCAGCTTTCGGCGGTGATGTAAACGCCCGAGAAGGAAAAGCCGATGATCACCCGCATCGCCACCCAGACCATCCAGTCTGGCGCGGCCGCATACATGATCAGCACCGCCGAGATCATCGAGCCGAGCGCCGCGAAGACCCGCACGTGACCCACGCGCCGGATCATCTCGGGCGTCATCCGGCTGCCGAACAGGAAGCCCACGAAATAGCCCGCCATGACATAGGACATCTGCGCGGTGGTGAATCCCTCGATGCCGCCGCGGATGCCCAGAAGCGTGCCCTGCATCCCGTTGCCCAGCATCAGCAGCATCATCCCGAGGAGAAGGGCCCAGGAATTGCGGAGCACGGTGAGCATTGAAGGGGCCTTTCGCTGGCGTTGACGGTCAGGATCGCAGAAGCGGCGGCGGCCGTCAGGCTCGCGCCCGACATTCCGTCGCCGGGTCGCGGCGCGCGGGCAGCAGGAGCGAGGCGTCGCCGTAGGAAAAGAAGCGGTAGCCGCGTGCGATCGCATGGGCATAGGCGCGCGCCATCCGCTCCCGCCCCATCAGCGCCGAGACCAGCATCAGGAGCGTGGACTTCGGCAGGTGGAAATTGGTCATCAGCCCGTCGGCCGCCCGGAAGCGGTAGCCGGGATAGATGAAGATGTCGGTCGGGCCCCGCCAGGGCCGCACCTCGCCCGAGGCTCCGGCGGTCTCGATCAGCCGCAGCGCCGTGGTGCCGACCGCGATCACCCGGCCGCCCGCCGCCCGCGTCGCGTTGATCTCCGCCGCCGCCCGTTCCGTCACCTCGCCCCATTCGGCGTGCATCCGGTGGGTTGTCACGTCCTCCACCTTCACCGGCAGGAAGGTTCCCGCGCCGACATGGAGCGTGACATGGCTGAAGGCCACGCCCCTCGCCGCGAGCCGCGCCAGAAGCGCCTCGTCGAAATGGAGCGAGGCGGTGGGCGCGGCCACCGCGCCGGCGCGGCGGGCGAAGACCGTCTGGTAGTCCTCGGCATCCTGCGCGTCGGGCGGGCGCAGCGCGGCGATGTAGGGCGGCAGCGGCATCTGCCCCGCCTCGGCCAGAGCCGCGTCGAAATCGGGCCCGGTCAGGTTGAACGAAAGCTCCGCCTGCCCTTCGGCGATCGCCTCGACCCGCGCCGACAGCCGGTCGGAAAACCGGATCGCCTCGCCCTCCCCCAGCTTGCGCAGCGGCTTCACGAGCGCTGCCCAACGCGCCTCGGGCCGCGGCTCCAGCAGCGTGACCTCGATCCGGGCGACCGACGTCCCCTGCCCGGTCCGCCGCTCGCGCGTGCCGGCGAGGCGGGCGGGGATCACCCTGGTGTCGTTCAGCACCAGCCGGTCGCCGGGGCCGAGAAGGTCGGGCAGATCGCGCACGTGAAGGTCGCTCAGCCGCTCGCCCGCGCCGTTCTCCTCCACGACCAGAAGCCGCGCCGCCGGGCGCGGGCGGACGGGGCGCGTGGCGATGAGCGCCGCGGGCAGGTCGAAATCGAAGTCGCTGAGTTTCATTGGTCCAGCTTCGGCGGTTCGGAGCGGAAGATGTCGCGGAACATCCCCGGCGTCAGGATCGACAGCGGGTTGACGCTGACCCTGGGGTCATTCGCGGCCCCGGTCATGCGGTAGTTGAAGCCGAAAAGCCCCTCGCGCCGTTTCGAGAAGATCTGGCCGATACCGTTCAGCATGTAGATCGGCGAGATCGTGCCCTGAAGGTCGAGCACCGCACCCTCGGCGCGGTAGGTGCCCGCGCCGGAAATGCCGAGAGAGGGGCCTACGGCCGATCCGTCGCGGATTTCCAGGGCGTCGGGTGTCAGCCGGAAGTCGCCCGAGACGTCGGAGAACAGAAGCCCGGGCCCGTTCAACTGGGTCAGAAGCCCCACCACCGAGATGGCGTCGAGCAGCTCGGCCAGTGCCGGCACGCCGGTGACGCGGAACTGCCGGATCGAAAGCGTGCCGTCGTATTCGCGCCCCGGCCCGCGCGGGCGCAGCGTCAGATCGAACCGGCCGCCCACGCCGCGGGTGAAAAGTCCCGCCGCCCGGAACGCGGCCCCGGCGTCGTCGCCCTGGATGCGCACCGCCGTGCGGCCCGCCATCGGCACGGCAGCGCCCTGCACCGGGGTTTCGCCGTTCACCCGCCCGGAGAAATCGCCGGTCAGGCCGCCACGGGTGCCGAAGCTGCCGCGAAAGCCCCTGAGCGCGATGCCCTCCGTCACCTGCAACCGGTCGAGCGCGACGGTGAGCGGCCCGCCGCCCGCGCCGCCCTCGCCCTGCCCGAAGGTGGCCCCCCTGAGGTCGAGACGGCCGGAGCTGACCGAGATCGCCAGCGGCCGGTCCCGGCCCTGTCCCTTCAGCTCCACCTGCCCCTCGAACCAGTCGCCGACCCGGGCGCGATCGAGCCTGACCGCGTCGAGCCCGCCATCGGCGTTCAGCGCGATGCCGCCCTCGGCCACGAGGCCGGCCGCGGCCAGCCTGACCGCGTCGATCCGGGGCGGCCTGCCGAGGGCGCCGTCAAGGGCGAACTCCCCCTTCGTGCCGGCCGGTTTCGTCCAGCCGATTTCCGGAATCCGGATCGTCAGCCCGCCGAGGTCCGAGGTCAGGCGGAACCGGCCGGGCTCTCCGGCCGCGAGGTCGAGCGTGAAGGCCCCCGTGCCTGTGCCTCCCACCGCCCCGTCAGGCAAGGCCACGCCGAAGGCGTCGAGCGTGCGGGGCGACAGTTCCATCGTTCCTTCGGCGCGGCTCTTTCCCTTTTCCTCGGGCGCGAACCCCTGCCGCCAGCGCAGTTCCATCGGCACCCCCGACAGGACCGCCGGCCCCCAGATTTCGAGGCCCGTCCGGTCCGCCCCGAGTTGCAGCCGCCCCGCGGTCAGAACGCGGCCCGGCGCGACGCGGTCGGAGGTTACGTCGAAAAGCTCGGCCGTGACGGTGTAGCCCACGTCCTGCGGCCGGATCTTCGGCGCGAGCGTCAGGTCGAGAACCGCCACCGACCGGGCGCGCCCCTCGGCGATGTCCACCGGACGGCCCGCCTTCTTCAGGAACTCGAACGGCGGCTCGTCCAGAAGCGACAGCGCGCCGGTGATCGAGCTTTCGGTCTTGAGCGTGAAGCGCGCGGGCGCGGGCTTGATCCTGAGGTCGGGGATCGACATGACCGATCCCGCCACGTCGATCCTGCCGCCCGCGGGCGCCGTGACATGGCCGCGGTCCACCACCAGCGTATAGGTGTAGTCCTCGATCGCGGCATAGCCCGCGCCGTCCTCGATCGGCGGCAGGGTCTTCAAGACCCGCACCTCGGTGTCGCGGAATTCCCAGCCGAGCATGAAGCGCGGCTCGGCGCCCGGGGTCAGCCGGAACGCGGCCTTCACGTCGAACAGCTCGCTCGTCGCCACGTTCTGCTCGAGCCAGGCGCGGGTCTTGGGCACGGCGGAAACCGGCCAGAGCGCCATCAGCCGCGCGCTGGTGATCGCGTCCATGTCGGCGTCGAGCGACACCGCCCAACCCGCGGGGGCGGCGGTGAAGCTGCCCCGCGCGCCGATCCTGTGGGCGCCATCGACCAGGACAAGCTGGCCGAGATCGACGCGAAACGGGTCGAGCGCGAGGCGGAAGTCGAGCGCGCCCTGGCTGATCGCGACCGGATCGGCGAAGAGACCCGCCGGATCGGCCTTCAGGTCGGTGATCGCCACCTGCCCGACGAGCGCGTCGGGGAAGGCGCCGTCGAACTCCTTGAGCCAGGCCTTGGCCGAGGCGCGCACCCGCAGCGCGGGCCCGTCGATCGCGACATCGGAAAACGCCAGCGATGCCCGGGCCGGATCGTAACTGAGGTCGAGCCGTGCCCGGTCGAAGCGCACGGGTTGCGTATCGGCCGTGGGCCGGAGTGCCCCGGCCCCGATCTCGAGCGTGCCGTCGAGCGGCGCATAGGTTCCGTCGGCGGCGATCCCGGTGGCGAGCGAGCCGGAAATCGGCGCGTCGAGCGCCCCGAGCCAGGCCAGCGCGGGCGACTGCGCGGCGAGGTCGCGTGCCGAGACATTCGCGACACGCATCGAGACCGATGCCTGCGGCGAGCCCTTGACGGAGGAGAACGCGATCTGCGCGCGCCCGCGCGCCTGCCCCGCCTCTTCGACCGAGAAGCCGAGGTCGATGCCGAGCGTCCGTTCGTCCTGCCTGAGCGCGAGCCACCCCCCCGCCGCGGTCCATTGCCGCCCCGACCGGTCGTCCTTCAGCGTCAGGTCGAGCGCCTCGACGGTGATGTCCTCGATTCCCCTCAGCGCCGGCGCCTCGAAGGCGCGGTCGATGGCAGCGACGATCTCGGCCGGTTCCGCCGCCGCTGCGGCGCCGGGGCCTTCCTGCCCGAGGGTCACGTCCAGACTGCCGTCGGCCAACCGCCTCAGCGCGATCTGGGCGCCGTAGATCGACAGGCTGCGCGGCTCCAGCCTGCCGCGAAGCACCTGCTGGGCCTTCAGCGTGGCGCGCAGATCGGGAAGCACCGCGATCTGGCGCCCATCGGTGGCGAAAAGCTCCACTTCCCTGAGGCGCACATGCGGCACGAAACTGCGGTCCACCACCAGTTCCAGCCCCCCCACCTTCGCCGAGACCACGCCCTCCAGCGCCGCGTTCGCGCGCGCCTCGACCCGGGCCACCACCCAGCGCGGCGCGGCAATGACATGGCCGGTCAGGCCGAGCACGATGTTGAGCAGGATCAGCACGGCCACGAGCGCGATGCCGAACCACAGCCGGGGGTGGCGCCCGTGCTGCGGCGGCGGGGTGGCCCCGCCCGTCCTCTCGACCGCCTCCGTCATCCCCTGCCTTTCGCAGCCGCCGCTGACATGTTGCGCGCCCGGCGCGGCCTTCCTTTATCTTTGCCCGGGCCGCAGTAAAACACCCGAATGGGTCACAGGCCCGGATCACAGGAAAGGATGGCGAAGACATGCTCAGTCAAGGCGATGCCGCCCCCGGCTTCACCCTGCCCCGCGACGGTGGCGAGACGATCACGCTTTCGGCGCTCAGGCCGGCGCAGGTGGTGCTCTATTTCTACCCCAGGGACGACACTCCGGGCTGCACCACCGAGGCGCTGGATTTCACCCGCCTGGCCCGGGAGTTCGAGGCCGCGGGTGCGGTGGTCATCGGCATCTCGAAGGACAGCGTCAAGGCGCATGACAGGTTCTGCCGCAAGCACGGGCTGGGCGTGATCCTCGCCTCGGACGAATCCGGCGACACCTGCGAACGCTACGGCGTCTGGGGCGAGAAGAGCATGTACGGCAAGACCTACATGGGAATCGAACGGTCCACCTTCCTGATCGACGGCACGGGCAGGATCGCGCGCGTCTGGCCGAAGGTGAAGGTCGCGGGCCATGCCGAGGAGGTTCTGGCGGCGGTGCGCCGCTCGTAAGCCCCCGGACTCCGCATCGGGAGAAGCGGGAACCCGGTTAAGGCACGGGAATTCAAGGCGATAGGCCGTCCCCGTCGGCAGGAATCTGCCGAAAGCGGCGGGTTCCGGCCGCCACCCGCGCCGCGGCCGGCGCAAGGCTTGCGGCGTGGCGCGGCGGGGGCTAATCCGCTTCTTGCGGGATCCGTGGGGATGTGTCCCGCCACATGCGAAAACAACACGGGGGATAGGCGTGAAAGCTCGTCTCATTGGCCGTCTCGGCGCTGCCCTGGAAAAACGGCTCCCGGAACAGCGCCTGTTCCTGCGCTCCGATTCCGAAACGCGGTTCATCCGCCTCAGGCCGATCACCCAGGCGGTGGCGCTGGCGGGGTCGGCGGTGGTCCTGGCCTGGACGATCGTGGCGACGGCGATCCTGCTGATGGATTCGATCGGCTCGGGCAATGCGCGGGAACAGGCGCGCCGCGAACAGGCCAACTACGAAAGCCGCCTCGACGCACTCTCGGCCGAACGCGACCGCCGCGCCGAAGAGGCGGTGGCCGCCCAGGAACGCTTCGCGCTGGCCATGCAGCAGGTGTCGGGAATGCAGTCCGCGCTTCTGGCCTCGGAGGAACGGCGCAAGGAGCTGGAGACCGGCATCGGCGTGATCCAGTCGACGCTGAGGCGCACCATGACCGAACGCGACCAGGCGCTGTCGCGGGTCACCGAACTCGCGGCGGCCGCGTCCCAGGGGCCTGCGACCCCTTCCGCCGCCGCAGCGGCACCGGAAGACACGGCCGAAACGCTGGAATTCCTCACCGCCGCGCTTGGCCGCACCGCCTCCGAACGGGACGCGATGGCCGAGCTTGCGGATGCGGCCAAGGCCGAGGCCGACGAGATCGCCTATGACAAGAAGCTTCTGGAGGAACGCCACGACGAGATCTTCACCAGCCTCGAAGAGGCGGTGACGGTGTCGATGGCGCCGCTCGACAAGATGTTCTCCTCCGCCGGGCTCGACCCGGACGAGCTGATCGAGGAGGTGCGCCGCGGCTATTCGGGTCAGGGCGGCCCGCTCGGTCCGCTCGCGCCGCTTGCGGGGCCGGACGGTGACCCGGACAGCGCGCGCGCAGCGCGTATCCTCGAAGGGCTCGACCGGATGAATCTCTACCGCCTGGCGGTGGAGAAATCGCCCTTCGCGATGCCGCTCAACACCTCGTTCCGCTACACCTCCGGCTTCGGCCGCCGCTGGGGCCGGATGCACGAGGGCATCG
Organism: Paracoccaceae bacterium; assembly: GCA_039808285.1. Taxonomy (GTDB): domain Bacteria; phylum Pseudomonadota; class Alphaproteobacteria; order Rhodobacterales; family Rhodobacteraceae; genus Albidovulum. The sequence goes on along the minus strand of JBDHSQ010000040.1, from coordinate 4,101 downwards.
ACATGGCCGGTTCGCTCGGCTCGCCCGTCTATGCCACGGCGGAAGGCACGGTGACGCACGCCGGATGGGAATCGGGCTACGGCAACATGGTCGAGGTGCGCCACGACTTCGGCCTCGTCACCCGCTACGGCCACCTCTCGAAGGTGCGCGCCGAGGTGGGCCAAAAGGTCTCGCGCGGGGACAGGATCGGTGATATGGGGAATACCGGCCGTTCCACCGGCACCCATCTTCACTACGAGGTGCGTGTGAACGGCTCTGCTGTGAACCCGATGACGTTTATCAAGGCGGCCAACAATGTTTTCTAAAAGCAGGATCAACGAACCCGGTCCCAAGGCGGGCACCCTGACCGAACAGCCGAAGGCGCCCGAGCCTGCCGCGACGAAGCCTGCGTTCGACTACATGTCCACGGCGCCGAAGGCCAAGCCGGGTGTCTCGGTTCTCTCCTCGGACCTCACGATCACCGGAAACGTGAAGACCTCGGGCGACATCCAGGTCGAGGGCGTGGTCGATGGCGACATCCGCGCGCATCTTCTGACGGTGGGCGAAAGCGCCACGATCAAGGGCGAGATCGTCGCCGACGACATCGTCGTGAACGGCCGGGTGATCGGCCGGGTGCGCGGGCTGAAGGTTCGGCTCACCTCGACCGCGCGGGTCGAGGGCGACATCATCCACAAGACCATCGCGATCGAGAGCGGCGCCCATTTCGAAGGCTCCGTCCAGCGCCAGGAAGACCCGCTGGCGAGCGGCGCGCCAAGGATCGCGGTGGCACCGGCCGCCGCCGCCGGGAACTGACGCCGGGGCCCGGCAGACCCGTCAAGGCGATGCCGTCGAAGGCGCCCCGAGGGGCGCCTTCGCGTTTGCGGATCAATCCGCCAGGGCGCGGCGGTACATGTGCCAGGTCGCGTGACCCAGCACCGGAAGGGCCACGAAGAGGCCCATGAAAAGCGGCAGCATCGCCAGGAACAGGAACACCGCGATCACGCAACCCCAGACGAGCATCACCACCGGATTGGCAAGGGCGGTGCGCGTCGAATGGATCATGGCGGTGACGAAGTCGATCTCCTTCTCGAGAAGAAGCGGCAGGCCGACCACGGTGGTGGCGAAGAGCACGCCCGCAAACCCCGCGCCGACCACGCTTCCGACAAGCAGCATCAGGGGCCCGTTCCCCTCCAGGAACAGGCTCACCATGTCCTGCGCCGGCCCGAAGGCCCTCAGCCCCATGAAAAGGGCGAAGAGCGCATGGGCGACGAAGACCCAGAACAGGAACACGACGATGATGACGGCCGCGAGCGCGGGAATCTGGCGGTCCTTCTGCGCGAAGACGACGCCGAGGATCGCGCGCCAGTCCAGCACCTGCCCCCGCTCGATCCGCCGGCTCACCTCGTAGAGCCCGACCGCGGCGAAGGGACCGAGAAGCGGGAAGCCGACCGAGACCGGGGCGAGCCACCATTGCTGGCCGGCAACGCCGTAGACGCTCCAGAGGGTGAGCCCGCCCGCGACATAGACCGCGCTGAAGAACAGCCCGAAGAGCGGCGCACGCAGGAAATCGCGAAGGCCGAGGGCCAGGACGGCCGGGATGTCCGACATCCCCAGTTGCCGGATCTCGGGCAGCGGGTCGGGCCCCCGGTGGGTCGCGTCCATGATTTCCCCCCTCCTGTTCACGGGGGAAGGCTAAGACAGCCACGGCCGGCGTGACAAGCGGGAATGGCGCGCGCAGGGCCCTGCCGGGGCCGGGGCCCGCCTCAGTCCTCGGCGCGCGCCTCGGCGCGGCTCTTGCCCTCCACCCCCATCGCGAGCGTCGCGGCCATGAAGCCGTCGAGATCGCCGTCCAGCACGCCCTGGGTGTCGGAGGTCTCGTAGCCGGTGCGCAGATCCTTCACCATCTGGTAGGGCTGGAGGACGTAGCTGCGGATCTGGTTGCCCCAGCCGGCGTCGCCCTTGGATTCGTGGGCCGCATTGATCGCCGCGTTGCGCTTGTCGAGTTCAAGCTGGTAGAGCCGCGATCTGAGCGCGTTCATCGCGATCTCGCGGTTCTGGTGCTGGGACTTCATCGACGAAGTCACGACGATGTTGGTGGGAAGGTGGGTGATCCGCACCGCCGAGTCGGTGGTGTTGACGTGCTGGCCACCCGCGCCGGACGACCGGAAGGTGTCGATCCTGATCTCGTTGTCGGGGATCACGATCTCGATGTTGTCGTCGACCACGGGATAGACCCAGACCGACGAGAACGAGGTGTGCCGCCGCGCCGCCGAATCGTAGGGCGAGATGCGCACCAGCCGGTGCACGCCCGATTCCGATTTCAGCCAGCCATAGGCGTTGGGCCCGGAAATCTTGTAGGCGGCCGAGCGGATGCCCGCCTCCTCGCCCGGCGTCTCGGCCTGAAGCTCGACCCTGTAGCCCTTCTTCTCGGCCCAGCGCACATACATCCGCGCCAGCATCGACGCCCAGTCGCAGCTTTCCGTGCCGCCGGCGCCTGCGTTTATCTCGAGGAAGGTGTCGTTGCCGTCCGCCTCGCCATCCAGCAGCGCCTCAAGCTCCTTGGCGCCGGCGAAATCCTTCAGTGCCCTGAGCGCGGATTCGGCGTCGGCGATGATCTCCTTGTCATCCTCCATCTCGCCCAGTTCGATCAGCTCGACATTGTCCTTCAGATCGCGTTCGATCCGGCGGTAGGTCTCGACCGCGTCCATCAGCACCTGCCGCTCGCGCATGAGCTTCTGGGCGCGCGCCGGATCGGACCACAGGTCGCCGTCCTCGATCATCGCGTTCATTTCCTCGAGCCGGTGCGGCGCCGTCTCCCAGTCCATCCGCTGGCCGAGGAGCTTCAGCGACTTCTCGACCGCCTCCACCACGTTTTCCATCTCGGCGCGCATGGGCCGTCGTCCTTCCGTCGATTGTTGCGCGTAGATAGTCGAGCGGGCCCCGGCGGGCAAGGGCGCGGCAGTGCGGGCCGAGTGGCGGAAAGCGGCCGGGCGCGGGTCGCAATCGGAACGGACCCCGGCGCGGCGCCGCCCCATGCTCGGCCCCGGGGGAGGACCGCCATGACCGACCACTACCGCGACCGCCGCAAGATCGACCCGACGCGGGGCGACCGCCTGCCCGACGGCACACCCAACGACAACGACCGGGTGGAGATCGGCCCGACCCAGCTTGCCTTCCGCGAATGGGAGGCAGCCGGCCTCGTGGCCCCCGATCTCGCCGCGATGCGGGCGTTCCGCTGGCGGCGGCTTACGGACGCCGTCGTCGCCCGCGGCTGGGGCGGGCTTCTGATGTTCGATCCGCTGAACATCCGCTACGCCACCGACACCACCAACATGCAGCTCTGGAACGCCCACAACCCGTTCCGCGCCTGCCTTCTGTGCGCCGACGGCCACATGGTGATCTGGGAATACAAGAACGCGCCCTTCCTCGTCGGCTTCAATCCGCTGGTGAAGGAGATCCGCGCGGGTGCCTCCTTCTTCTACGCCGTCTCCGGCGACCGGGGCGAGGCCGATGCCGCGTCCTTCGCCGGGCAGGTGGAAGAGGTGATGCGGGCCCATGCCGGCGCCAACCGCCGGCTCGGCGTCGACAAGATCCAGATCCACGGGCTCAGGGCGCTGGAACGCGCCGGGTTCGAGGTGATGGAGGGCGAGGAACTGACCGAGCGCACCCGCGCGATCAAGGGGCCTGACGAGATCCTCGCGATGCGCTGCGCGCACCACGCCTGCGAGGCGGCGATTGCCGAGATGGAACATTTCACCCGGACCGAGGTTCCGGAAGGCAATGTTTCCGAGGACGACATCTGGTCGGAATTGCACAAAGGCAACATCCGGCGCGGCGGCGAGTGGATCGAGACGCGGCTTCTCGCCTCCGGGCCACGGACCAACCCGTGGTTCCAGGAATGCGGGCCGCGGATCGTCCGGGAAAACGAGATCGTCGCCTTCGACACCGACCTGATCGGCGCCTACGGCATCTGCATCGACATTTCCCGCACCTGGTGGGTGGGCGATGCGCGGCCCTCCAACGCGATGGTCTCGGCGATGAACCACGCGCTCGACCACATCCGCGACCACCAGGCGCGGCTCCGGCCCGGCGTCCCGATCCGGGAACTGGTGTTCGGGGGAC
>JBDHSQ010000039.1:0-28791 GCA_039808285.1 Paracoccaceae bacterium | reverse complement strand
CCCTGCCGGATGTAGTAGAGCAGTTCCTGCGCCCGCTCGAGCGCGAAGGTGGGAATGACGACATTGCCACCGCGGGCGTGTGCCCGCCGGATCGCGGCGTGGAATTCGGCCACCGTATCGGCGAGCGTGCGGTGATCCCGGTCGCCGTATGTGCTTTCCATCACCACGACATCGGCTCCGGCCGGCGGCTCGGGCGGATTGAGAAGCGGCCGCTCACGGGGGCCGATGTCGCCGGAGAACACGATCCGCCGGGTCCGGCCCTTTTCGGTCACGTCGAGCGCGATGCTGGACGAGCCGAGGATATGGCCCGCATCATGGAAGGTGGCGGCCGTGCCGTGCCCGAGGTCGACAGGCCGCCCGTATTCGGCCACACGTCCGAAGCGATCGAGACTGTCGAGCGCCTCGACGGTATCGTAGAGCGGTGCGTCCGGTTCCCCGTGGTGGCGCCGCCGGCGCGCGTCTTCCTCCAGCAGGCGGGCGGAATCGAGAAGCACCAGCCGGGCAAGATCACGCGTCGGCGCCGTGCAGATGATTTCCCCGGTGAAGCCGCGTTTCACGAGCAGGGGAATGCGGCCACAGTGATCGAGATGCGCATGGGTCAGAAGAAGGACGTCGATTGCGGCCGCGTCGAACCCGAAAGGGCCGGCATTCTCCTCGTGCAGTTCGCGACCGCCCTGGAACATGCCGCAGTCGACGAGGATGTTCCGGCCATTGAGCGCAAGCAGGTGGCACGAGCCGGTGACCCCGCCCGCCGCGCCGTGGAATGAAATCCGCATCTCGCCTTTCTCCTCAAGGGTGCCGCACCCGCCTGTCGCGCCACCGGCCGCATTTCCTCCGGACTGCGCGGCACATGCCCTGTCGCGGCCCGGCCTTGCGCGAAGCTGAACACTGCCGCCGCGCGGCTGGCTGACATGGGTCAGGCCCGCGCATCCCGGGGATCTGCCGGAACGGAAACGGCACCGAGTCGTCGCGGTAGGGCCCCAGGGCAACCAGCGGTCGCCAGAACCGCACCAGCACCCGTGCCACCTGCCCTGCCGGGCGTCGCGCCCGCCCGGCGTCGCGACCGTCTCGCCGATCTTGAAGCGGCGCATGAAGGCAAGTTCGTCCCGCGCTGTCGGCGCGAAAGCGGACGGCGCCCGGCCGGCAATCGAGACAGTCTGTCACGTCCGCCATCGGTCTTTCCCCGTCCGGAACACGGCACAGGCGCATGTGCGCAAAGGCAAAGAGGCATATCCAACGACATGCAATATCACGTCCGTTCCCCCGCAGGGTCAACATCGGCAGGGCGAACGAAAGGCCGCGGCACCGGAAGCGGGGCACCCTGCCAACAGCCGGGAACATATCCGCCGCCCAGCGGTTGAACGACCCGCCGCGAACGGATGTCCCACGGAACGTGGGCGGTTACGCGGGCGAAGCAGATGGAGACGATCATGGCACAGAGATACGAAGACGACGACCATCACATGCGCAGCCACCGCAGTGATCGCGCACAGGATCGCGCAGAGGATCGCGGGGCCACCGCGTCGTCGCGATGGCGGGATGACGGAGACGACTACGGCCCGGCCCGCGGTGACCGGTCGCAAGGTGGCCGGGGCTGGGGGGAGCGTCGGGAAGACATGTATGGCGATCACGATGGTCAGCGGGGCGGCCGGGCGTTCGGGCAGGCGGGTTATGGCCGGGGCGACTACGGTCAATGGGGTCAGCATGGCGACGGGTATTCCTATGGCGAAAGCCATCCCGAACAGCGCGGCCAGGGCTTCCGCGACCAGGGACGCGACTGGCAATCCGGCACGGCAGGCCGCGGGCAGGGCGGATACGGACAGGGCGATTACGGCCGGGGCTGGCAGGGTGGCGAAGGTCCGCTCGGGTCTGCCGCATACCGGCGCGGCATCCCCGGCCGCGGCGCGGGCCATGATCACAACTACCACGACTGGCGCGAGCGGAAGCTGAAGTCCTACGACGACGAGTTCGAGGCCTTCAACGAAGAACGCCAGAAGAAATTCGACTCCGAGTTCGACGAATGGCGGAAGAGGCGGCGGTCCGGTTCGGATGCCGGTCAGGCAGGTTCCGGAGCGTCGGCAAACGCGCGGTCAGGCGAAAGCAGATCCCGCGACGAGACCTCCTCCTCCAAGAAGAGCTGAGCCGCTACAACCGACGCGCCGGCCGGCTTCCGGGCGGCCGGCGCAGGCCAGCCACCGGAACCGGATGCGGGAACAATCCCTGCAACGTCCGGCCGAGCTGCATCAGTGCGCCGCAGGCCCGCACCGCCTTCAAGATGAGCAGGAACACGAATTGCCGCGAATGCGACGGACAGCGGCGTTCGACCGGCGACGATGACGCCGGCGGCCGTTCGCCAAGCGGCTATCGCTCCTCCTCGCATCATGACGGCCGTCGCGGCTCCGGCCGGTGCGGGCGGATATTCCCCCCCGGTGATTGCCCGCCTTCCGCATGGTCCGCCTTGCGCGCGGGGGATCACCGCAAGCGCGGACATGGCTGCCGAAGCTGCCGGCACGATCCCCCGTGCACACCGCCGCAAGTCCATCCCTCGGAGCATGGCAAGCATGCCGCAAACCCGATGATCATGGCGGTGCCGGGATGGTTCGGGGCTGGCCGGAGAGGAATGGTGCCGGTGAAGGGACTCGAACCCCCGACCCCATCATTACGAATGACGTGCTCTACCAGCTGAGCTACACCGGCATTCCTCTATCGCGGCCCTACTATGGCCCCGGACGCAGCACAAGTCCGATTCGCGTTCCGCCGCCGTCCAGGTCACTGCGGCTCACATGCCCCGTCAGCGTCAGCAGGCCGCTCGGTACTGCGCCCGGTCCGTGTCGGCCGGGGTGGCGGGCTGATAGCATCGCCGCAAGCGGCTGTGTAGCCCCAAAATCAGCGGCGCTGGCCGACCTCCTCGTCAAGGATCTCGGCTTCGTCGATACCGGTCACCGTGTCTTCCGTGCGATCCTGCGGGGCCGGGCTGCCGACGATGAGGGGCAGCATCTCGGTCCCGTTCGGCAGGGGGGCCGCGGCATTGGGGGGCTCGCGCCAGCTCAGCGTGTCGAACCCGCCGCAGTTGTCGCAGGTCGGGGTCCAGTCGGACCGGATGTTGTGGCAGTTGTCGCAGACCCATTGCGGGCCGCGGCTTGCCGTCAGCGCCCGCGCGAGCCAGCCGCGCACTACCGCGTCGTCCTGGCCTTCGCCGCGCGCGATGGCGCCCATGATCGTCAGGCTCCGCGCGGTCGGATGAACGTCGACCAGATCGCCCAGGGCGCGGCGGGCGGCCGGGAAATCCTCGGCAGCAATCAGCAGTTCCGCGCGCAGGAGCCGCGATTCCTCATGGCCCGGATTGGCCGACAGCAGCGCGTCGAACCGTTTGAGCCGCGCCGCCGGCGTCTCGTCGGGCAGGATCGCGGCGAAGGCGGCGGCAAGGTCGGGATGCGGCTGGGCCTCCCAGGCCTTCTTCAGGACGCGTGCGGCATACTTCGGCTTGCCTGCCTGGACATAGCCCCGGGCGGCAAGCACCGCGGCCGGGATCAGGTCGGGCGACCGCTTGTTGGCGGCGATCGCGGCCTCGCGCACTTCGATCGGCGCGTCGTCGGAAAAGACCTCTTTCGCCTCCTGGAGGGCAAGGACCGCGTCGCGGCGCCGGAAGACGTCGCGCGGCAGAAGCCCCTGGCGGTGCTTGGCCTCGATCACCTCGCGCGCGCCCTTCCAGTCGCCCTTCTCGGCCCGGAGCTTGAGAAGCGTGTCCTGCACATCCTGCTGGCGGGGCTTCAGGGCAAAGGCCTTCTCGGCAAGCTTCATCGACGCCTCGGTGTCGCCCTCGGCCAGTTTCTGGCGCATCAGGCCGCGGACCCCCGCGAAACGGGTGCGGTCGTCGGCCAGAAGCCGCTTGTAGACCTCGGTCGCGCGCCTGGTATCGCCCGCGACCTCGGCCGCCTGGGCCGCGATCAGGTTCGTCAGTTCCGGCCGGCCAAGATATCTTTCGGCCTTCGCGGCCTGGCTGAGCGCAACCTTGCCCTCTCCCGACGCAATCGCCATCAGCCCGTCCGCCAGCGCCTGAAAACCCTTCCGCTCGCGGTTGCGGTCGAAATACCGGCTGAGCGCGGTTTCATCGCCGTTGATGAAGCGGAGCGCCGCGACGATGAGGCCGGCGAGCTTCATCACCAGCCAGAGAACCAGAATTGCCACAAGGAGGGCGACGACCATCTGCACCGGGCCCAGGCTGTATTCCGTGTTGGCGATGGAAATGCGCACGCCGCTGCCGGTTTCGGCCAGATAGCCGGCGCCAAGGGCAAGCGCCGCCACGAGGGCGACGAAGAAGACCACCTTCAGGAAGGACCAGATCATCGCGACCTCACTTCAGTTCGGCCACGAGCGCGGCGGCGGCCGCGGCCGCGGCGATCCGGCGCTTGGCGAGGGTCACCCATTCGGCCATCCGGGCCTGGCCGTCCGCCGGCAGGGTTCCGATCCCGGCAATGGCCGCGTCCAGATCGCCTGCCGCAAGCGCCGCCTCGGCGCGGGAAAGGATGGCATCAGGGTCCGTCCCCTCGCGCGGCGCCAGCGAGCGCGCGCCGGACTGCGTCCGCAGGAAGGCGAGCGTCCGGTCCCAAAGGCTCCCGCTCGCGGTTTCTTTCAGCGAGGCGGCAAGTGCATCGCGCGCCGCCGGAGCGAAGGCGGCGCGCAGCGCCTCGAGCGTCGGAACGCCCTGCCCCTGCTCGGCAAGGGCCGGCGGCACCTCGACCCCGGCGCCCTTCAGGTCTGCGAGCGCCGGGTCGAGCGCACCGCCCGCGGTCAGCGCCGCCTGGATTCGTCCCAGTGCCGCCCGGACCGTTGCCTGCCGTGCGGTTTCCTCCGCCTCGGTTCTCAGCCGGCCGGCCTCGGCAACGGCGGCCTTCATGGTTTCGGCAGCACGCGCGGCCTCGGCCTGAACCTGCGCCCGCGCCTCGGCGAGCGACATCTTCTGGGACGTCATCTCGGCGCGGAGGGCCTCCATCTCGCGCCCGAAGGCCTCGAGCGCGGTCGCCGAGGCGGCGCCACCTTCCACGGGGCGCTTCTCGAGGGCGGCGAGGCGCCCGTCGAGCGCATCCAGGCGCGCGGCAGTATCGGAAATCCGGGTGTCGAGGGCGGAAAGGCCGCCTCGAAGGTCCGCAAGGGCCGTGCCGGTCTCTTCGGCAAACGCCGCCTGCGCCGACGCCACGTCGGCCCCGGTCGTGTCTGCCGCCGCCGCATCCACCGCCTTCGACAAGGTATCGAGCCGGGCCGCCTGCTGGACAAGACCGTCACGCATGGCGGTGATCTCTGCGACGGGAACCTGCGGTGTCCAGAACCGAGGCAGGGCATAGGCTGCCGCGCCAAAGCCCAGGCCTGCCGCGATGGCGCCGCCCAAAGCTGTCGGAAGAAAGCCGCCGCCCCGGCGCATGGCCTCCGGCCGATGCGCCGCTTCGAGCGGCCTGCGGGGTTCCTCCGGCGCGGGTGTGGCCGCGGATGGCGGCTCCAGCGGCATCTCTGTGTCGCCTGCGGTTTCGTCCGGCGGAGTCCCGATCGCGGAATCTTCGTCCGGCGTGGCCGCGTCGGTTCCGGTTTCGCCCTTCCGCGTTCTTGCCATCAAAAATCCCTTTCGCACAAACCGCGGGAGAGGAGTCGCTGCCACCGGTCCGTGGGTGAAACTTAGTCCCCGGGGCGTGCGGGCTCAACCCGTCTTGCCTGCGGCAATCAGCGCGGCGAGCGCGTCGAGCACCGCCTCGCCGTCGGGCCGCGCCGCGATGATCCGAGCCGTCGCCGGCAGACCCCGGGCCGCGGCATCGGCTGCCGCACTGATCGTGGCGATCCGAAAGGGTGCCTTCGCCGCCGCGAAGGCACGGGTGGCGAGCCGCGCGGATCGCGGCGAGAAGAGCGGCAGGAGGACCGGCTGCGATGCCCCGGTCAGGCGCAGCGCCTCGGCCGTGGGAAGCAGCTCCTTCTGATCGTAGACGGTCATGATGACAGGCTCTATTCCGGCCGAAGCGAGCGCTCCGGGCAGGTCACCGGCGGCATGCACACCCCGCGGGTGAAGCACCCGGCGCACCCCGCCGGCCTCGATCAGGAGCCGCGCGAGGCCGACCCAGTCACCCGGCCCCCTGCGCGTCGCGAACCCTGCCATCCGCGCCGCTGCCTCGGTCCGGGTTCCCACGCACCAGGCGGTGGCGTGGCGGTCGCGGCTGAGGCGCGAGAACGCCGCGACGGCGTTCTCTGAAGTGAAGACGATGTCTGACGGCAGTTCGGCCGGCAGCTCGCAGGGGAGGAAGGCGATTTCCGTCAGGGGCGAGATGACCACGGGCCAGGCGGCGCCGAACCGCGACCGGAACAGCGCGGCAAAACGGCGGGATTGCGCGTCGGGCCGGGTCAGCAGAAGGGCAGGACGGAAAGGCTCCATGACCCCCTCGGGATTGTGCGGCGGGCGGGCCGGTGTTACCTGACCCGGTGTCCAGAGACAACCGGCGGCACGATGACCGAGGAAACGATCACCCTGCTCGGACTCGAATCGAGCTGCGACGACACCGCCGCGGCGGTCGTCCGCCTCTCGGGCGGACGGGGCGCGATCCTGTCCTCGGTGGTCGCCGGCCAGGCGGAGCTTCACGCGGCCTTCGGCGGCGTCGTGCCCGAAATCGCGGCGCGCGCGCATGTCGAAAAGATCGACCTCTGCGTCGAGGAGGCGCTGATGCGGGCCGGGCTCGCCCTGTGCGATCTGGACGGCATCGCCGTGACGGCCGGACCGGGTCTGATCGGCGGCGTTCTGGCGGGGGTCATGTGTGCCAAGGGCATTGCCGCGGCAACGGGGCTGCCGATCCTTGGCATCAACCATCTGGCCGGGCACGCACTGACACCGCGGCTGACCGACGATCCGGCGTTTCCCTATCTGGTGCTTCTGGTTTCGGGCGGGCATTGCCAGTTCCTGATCGTGGAGGACGCCGACCGGTTCCGGCGGCTCGGCGGCACCATCGACGACGCGCCGGGCGAGGCCTTCGACAAGACGGCGAAGCTTCTCGGCCTGCCGCAACCCGGCGGACCCGCGGTCGAGGCGGAGGCGGCGGGGGGTGATCCGGCGCGCTTCGCCTTCCCCCGACCGCTTCTCGACCGGCCGGGATGCGATCTGTCGTTCTCAGGGCTCAAGACCGCGCTCCTCAGGGCGCGGGACGGGGTCGTCGCGGAAAGGGGCGGGTTGACCCGCGCCGACCGGGCAGACCTTTGCGCCGGCTTTCAGGTCGCGGTCGCGGACATCCTGGCCGAGAAGTCGCGCCGGGCACTGTCGGAATATCTGTTGCTGGCCCCGGAAGTCCCGGTGTTCGCCGTGGCGGGCGGGGTTGCGGCGAACGCGGCGATCCGCGGGCGGCTTCAGCCGGTCTGCGCCAAGGCGGGCGTGCGCTTCGTCGCCCCGCCGCTTGCGCTTTGCACCGACAATGCCGCGATGATCGCCTGGGCGGGGATCGAGCGGTTCCGCCTCGGGTTGACCGATGGGCTCGACCTCGTGGCGCGGCCGCGCTGGCCGCTGGACCTCGGGCGGCCGGCGCTGATCGGGGGCGGCAAGAAGGGGGCGAAGGCATGAGGATCGCGGTTCTGGGCGCCGGTGCCTTCGGAACGGCAATGGCGGTGACGCTGGCACGCACCGGCGCCCGCGTCGGCCTCTGGACACGTGAACCCGATCATGCCGCGGCGATGCGGGGCGAACGCATGAACGCCCGACGGCTGCCAGGCGTGCATCTGCCTGAAACAGTGTCTGTCTCGGCCGAAATCGGGGATTTCCTCGGGGCGTCGATCGTCCTTGTGGCGGTCCCGATGCAGCAGATGGCGGGGTTCCTGGCCTCGGCCGCGGCGCGGCTCGACGGCAGGGCGCTGATCGCTTGCGCCAAGGGGATCGACCTCGACACCGGGCGCGGTCCAACCGCGATCATCGCGCAAACCTGCCCGCGGGCGACGCCGGCGGTGTTGACCGGGCCAAGCTTTGCCGGCGACATCGCGCGGGGCCTGCCCACCGCGCTGACGCTCGCCTGCGCCGACGAGGCCACGGGAGTCATGCTCCAGGATGCGCTATCCACCCCGGCGCTGCGCCTCTACCGCACGACCGACACGTTGGGCGCGGAACTCGGCGGGGCGCTCAAGAACGTCATCGCCATCGCCGCTGGCGTCGTCATCGGGGCGGGTTTGGGCGACAGCGCGCGCGCGGCCCTGATGACCCGGGGCTTCGCCGAAATGAACCGGCTGGCACAGGTGATGGGTGCACGGGCCGAAACGCTTTCAGGCCTTTCCGGGCTTGGCGATCTGGTTCTGACATGCACCTCGCTCCAGTCGCGCAACTTCCGCTTCGGGCACGCACTGGGCGCGGGCGAGGATTTCGACGCCGCGGTCACGGTCGAAGGCGCTGCCACGGCGAAAGCGGTGTCCAACCTTGCCAGAGATCGTGGCATCGAGATGCCCGTGGCAACGATGGTCGCAGCGCTGGTCGATGGCAGGATGTCCGTCGAGGCGGCGATGTCCGCCCTGCTTTCCCGTCCGCTCAAGAAGGAATAGCCCATGCTTTACGCCGTCATCTGCCGCGACAAGCCGGCGCATCTTCAGATCCGGCTCGACACGCGCGCGGCACATCTGGCCTATATCGAGGCGACCGGCATCGTGAAGATGGCCGGTCCGTTCCTGGAAGGCGGGCAGATGTGCGGCTCGCTGGTTGTTTTGGAGGCAGACAGCCTTGCGGCGGCCGAAGCCTGGGCCGCCGGCGACCCCTACAGGGCAGCCGGGCTTTTCGAAAGCGTGACGGTGACAGAGTGGAAGAAGGTGATCGGCTGATGGCCTACTGGCTTTTCAAGTCCGAACCCGACACCTGGAGCTGGGCGCAGCAGGTGGCGAGGGGTCCGGTGGGCGAGGAATGGCATGGCGTGCGCAACTATCAGGCGCGCAACAACATGCGGGCGATGAAGGTGGGCGACCTCGGGTTCTTCTACCATTCCAACGTCGGCAAGGAGATCGTGGGCATTGTCGAGGTGTGCGGCGAAAGCCACGCCGACAGCACGACGGACGATCCGCGCTGGGATTGCGTCGACATCCGTTCGGTTCGGCCGCTGCCCCGCCCGGTCACGCTCGATCAGGCCAAGGCGGACCCGCGGCTTGCGGAGATGGCGCTGGTGACGAACACGCGGCTTTCGGTGCAGCCGGTGACTGCGGCAGAGTGGAAGATCGTCTGCGAACTCGGCGGGCTGTAGCGCAACGCGGCCAATATGCCCCGGCGCCGAATCCGGCGGAGGCGAAAAAACAAAGGGCCCCGGCCGCCCGACCGGGACCCTTCGCCACCCCACGTGCTCCCTTCGCACCACACGTGAAACTCAAAAGGTCTCGGCCGTCCTGGCCTGTTGAGGTGAACCTAGGCGCCGCCGGGGATTCGCGCAAGTCTTGTCTTCCGACAATACCGTTCAAAATCAATGCTTTGCGGTAATTCCCGGTTAACCATCCGACCGTGCCGCCTGCATCCCGCGATCCGGCCGGGGTCATGGCCTCACTTGTAGGCCGCTTCCTTGCCGAAATGCTTGACCAGCATGTAGTAGACGACGGCGCGATACTTGTTGCGCTCCGACTTGCCATAGGTCTCGATCACCGAGTTGATCGCGTCCATCAGCTGCGGGCCATCCTTGAGGCCCAGCTTCTTGACCAGGAAGTTGGTCTTCACGGTCTCGAGTTCGGATGCCTGGCCTGCCGCAACGGTGGCCGCGTCCGCGTCATAGATCGACGGCCCGCAGCCGATCGTGACCTTGGTCAGCAGCGCCATGTCCGGCGTCATGCCGCACTTGTTCTTCAGATCGTCGGCATATTTCGCGATCAGCTCGTCTCTCTTGCCCATGACTCACTCCAACTCCCCAATTGTTTGCCCTTGATAGGCCGGCCAGTTCCCGAAGCCAGGGGAAAGATAGCGGTTTCGTCCCCGTAAAGGCAAAGGGATTTGCGGAGGGTGCGGCGTTCAGCCCGGCAGGCGGATCATGTACTGGTTCGCCAAAAGCTTGAGCGTCGCCGACGACCCGAGCTGCTTCATCAACCCTTCGACAGCTCGGCGGACGGGGGCGCCGATTTCCACCTGCCAGTTGTAGTCGTCACCCGCAATGATGCCACCCGGCCGCACCTTGCGGCGCGCCAGGTCGAGATCCTGCCCCACGAAGGGTTCGTTGTGGTTGCCGTCGACATAGACCCAGTCGAAATAGCCGTCGGGGAAACCGCCGAGCGCATCGTTCGACATGGCGCGGTGGACCTTCACGACCGGATTGGCCGCAAAGCGCGCCTTCACCTCGCCATACATCTCCTCCATGCGCGTCTCGTTCTTCCGGCGGCCGAAGCCGGTGTTGCCGAACTCCGGCTGATAGAGCCAGGGATCGATGAGATGCAATTCCCGCGGCGCGGCGATCTCCAGGATACGCTCGCTGAACTTGCCTTCCCAGACACCGATTTCGGCGGCGATACCGCCCTTCGGCATGTTGCCCAGAAGGCGGGCCCGGACGTTTTCGCGTTTCGACGTTTCCATGAGCCCTGCCCCCCGGCCGTTCCGCGCTCCTCAATACCGGTAGTGGTCGGACTTGTAGGGCCCGGCCACCGTTACGCCGATGTATTCGGCCTGATCGGGCCGAAGCTTTGTCAGCGTCACGCCGATCTTCTTGAGATGCAGCCGCGCCACCTTCTCGTCGAGCGACTTCGGAAGGATGTAGACGCCGGGCTTGTATTCGTCGCCCTTGGTCCAGAGCTCGATCTGCGCCAGAACCTGGTTGGTGAACGAGGCAGACATCACGAAGGACGGGTGACCGGTGGCGTTGCCGAGGTTCAGCAGGCGCCCTTCCGACAGAAGGATGATGCGGTGGCCCGAAGGCATCTCGATCATGTCCACCTGGTCCTTGATGTTGGTCCACTTGTGGTTCCTGAGCGCCGCCACCTGGATTTCGTTGTCGAAGTGGCCGATGTTGCCGACGATGGCCATGTCCTTCATCTCGCGCATGTGCTCGATGCGGATCACGTCCCGGTTGCCGGTCGTGGTTATGAAGATGTCGGCGTCCTTCACCACGTCTTCCAGAAGCACGACCTCGAACCCGTCCATTGCCGCCTGGAGCGCGCAGATCGGGTCGATCTCGGTCACCTTCACCCGCGCTCCCGCGCCGCGAAGGCTGGCGGCCGAGCCCTTGCCCACATCGCCGTAACCGCAGACCACGGCGACCTTGCCGGCCATCATCACGTCGGTGGCGCGGCGGATGCCGTCGACCAGCGATTCCTTGCAGCCATATTTGTTGTCGAATTTCGACTTGGTGACACTGTCGTTCACATTGATCGCCGGGAAGGGCAGAAGGCCCCGCTTGTGAAGGTCATAGAGCCGGTGAACGCCGGTGGTGGTTTCCTCCGACACACCGCGGATCGCGTCGCGCTGCCGGGTGAACCAGCCGGGCGTTTCCGTCATGCGTTTCCTGACCTGGTTGAAAAGGCAAACCTCTTCTTCCGACTTCGGGACGGAAATCAGGTCCGTTTCGCCGTTCTCGACCCGTGCACCAAGCAGGATGTAGAGCGTGGCGTCGCCGCCGTCGTCGAGGATCATGTTTGCCGTGCCTTCCGGGAACCGGAAGATCTGGTCGGTATAGGCCCAGTAGTCGTCGAGCGTCTCGCCCTTGACGGCAAAGACCGGGGTGCCGCCAGCGGCGATGGCGGCGGCGGCGTGATCCTGCGTCGAGAAGATGTTGCACGAGGCCCAGCGCACGTCGGCACCCAGCGCCTTGAGCGTCTCGATCAGAACGGCGGTCTGCACCGTCATGTGCAGGCTGCCGGCGATGCGCGAGCCCTTCAGCGGCTTCGACGTGCCGAATTCCTCGCGCAACGCCATCAGCCCCGGCATCTCGGTTTCGGCGATATCGAGTTCCTTGCGGCCATAGTCCGCAAGCGTGATGTCCTTGACGATGTAGTCGTTCGAATCCTTCGGCATCCGCCGCACTCCTGAAAAATCGTGTTGGCGCCCCCATTACCATCGCGAGGCAATCCCGGCAATCAATCCCAGACGGGCGCAGGCGCAGGCTCGACAATCCGCCCCCGCAGCGCGATTTGCACAACGCGCGGCGCCCGGTCCAGAGTCACGCCCAGACGAACCGCCAGGGCGAAGACCACGACCGGTGCGGCGAGGAAGAACAAGAGATAACTGCGGTCGTCCGGCCCGCCGACAAGGCTTCGCCAGACCACCCAGAGAATGCCCAGCACCGGCACATGCATCAGATAGGCCAGATAGGCGTGGCGCCCGGCACGATACAGCTCCAGACGCGGGATGCGCGCAAGCAGGACGGCGGCGACGGCGAGGATGAGGAAGGACACGCCGGCGCGTCTGAGAAGGTTGGGCAGATCCAGACCCGGCAACAGCGGATCGCCCGAGGGTTCAAGAGCGGCAAGGCCCGCCACCGAGAAAAGATAACCGAGCGACAGGGCGACCAGCGGACGCGACAGGCCGGTGAGCGTGTAGCCCAGCCGTGCCGCAAGGGCGCCGAAGAAGAGGAACTGAAGGATGCTGGCGCGGAAGATCAGCGGCTGAAGCGCATCGCCCGTCGCGGCGACAAGAACGATCGCTGCCACCAGGAGCGGAATCCGTTCGATCAGCGGCGCCGACAGCCTCAGGGCAAGCGACGCGACGAAGAGGTCGCGAAGGAAGAAGAGCGAAAGGTTCGCCGTCGGGCCCGTGATCCCGGCCCAGGCGTTCGCCAGCGATTCCGCGGCGAGATCCATCCCCTCGATCTTGTGGGCAATGACACCGGTCAGCGGCTCCTTCATCACGGCAAGCAGGATGTAGAGCGCGCTCCAGATCAGCATCGGTACGAGAACGCTGCGAAAGCGCCGCATTGCGAGGGTGCCGATCGGCATCGTTCTCGCGCGGTGCCAGAGAAGATAGCCGCTGATGAAGCTCAGCAGCGAAACGCTCACCCGGCCGAGGGTGTTGCCGAAGACAGCGCCGACGAGAGCATATTCACCGGATATGACGACCGAAGGGAAGGACAGGCCCGGGTTCACATGGACCCACATCATCGCCATGACGCAGAAGACCCTGAGCGTCTCGATCAGGCGGCTTTCCTCGGACTGCATCCCGACCCTGAGTGACCTGGCCCCCGACGGCAATGTCGCCGGTTTTTCGCGCGCACGCCACCGTTTCCTGTGCGCGGCCGGACAGCGGGACAGCGACAATCGCAATTCTCTCCGCAGCGCCGTTCCGCTATGGAGCGGAGGGCTGCGGTTTGCAGCCGGTCAGTGACACGAGACGACGATGGCGCCGAAACAGCAACGTGCCTGGCAAAGAATGCTCTCGGGGCGCAGGCTCGACCTTCTCGACCCGACGCCCGTCGACATCGAGATCGAGGACATCGCCCACGGCCTCGCCTTCGTCGCCCGCTGGAACGGGCAGACGCTCGGCGACTATCCCTATTCGGTGGCCGAGCATTCCTTGCTGGTGGAAGAGATCTTCACCCGGGCAAATCCCGGCATCCCGGCACGCTGGCGTCTGGCGGCGCTGCTGCACGATGCGCCCGAATACGTCATCGGCGACATGATCAGCCCGGTGAAGGCCGCGGTCGGGCCAGGCTATGGGGCGCTTGACGATAGGCTGAGCGCGGCGGTACACCTGCGTTTCGGCCTGCCGGCGCAACTGCCCGCCGCGATCAAGAGGGCGATCAAGGCCGCCGACAGGGTTTCTGCCTGGCTGGAGGCCGTCCAGATCGCCGGCTTCACGCAGGAAGAGGCGGGCCGGTTCTTCGGGGCGCCGGAACCGGCAATGGCGAGAGGCCTCATCATCAGACTGAGGCCCCCCGTCGAGGTGCGCGCCGCTTTCATAGCGCGGCACGCCGCATTGATGGCCGAAGCCGCGACCTAGATCGTCAAATCGTCGAGCGCCTTTCCGGCCTTCAGCGCCGCTTCGACCCAGCGCGGCTTGCGGCCCCGTCCCGTCCAGGTTTCCGACCTGTTGGCAGGATTGGCATATCTCGCCTTCCCGGGCGCGCGTTTCCGGCTCTGCGCGGCGCCAAGAAGTTCGTTCAGGGAAAAGCCAAGCTCCCTGGCTTTGTCCTCCAATTCCGCGATCGCTTGCTTTTTCTTGCGATCCTCAAAACTTGCGATGCTTGCGGCGACCTGGTTTTGCAGGCTCTTGAGTTCCTTCAACGAAAGACTGTCGAGATCGACGTTCAAGATTTTCATCCCTGTTGCGGTTGATCTTGGGTAAAAGAGGAATTACCGGATTTCCCGTCCGAAAATCAAGTACGCCGTGATTCCGGCGCTTCGTCCTCGGCAATGCAGGCCGCTATTTCGGGCTGCGCTTGGCGAGAATGCGCTGAAGCGTGCGACGGTGCATGGAAAGCCGGCGCGCGGTTTCGGAAATATTCCGGTCGCACTGCTCGTAAACACGCTGGATATGTTCCCAGCGAACACGGTCCGCCGACATCGGGTTTTCCGGCGGCGGCGGCAGCGTGTCCCCCTTCGCCAGGAGCGCGTTCGTGATGTCGTCCGCGTCGGCGGGTTTTGCCAGATAGTCGATGGCACCGATCTTCACGGCGGCCACAGCGGTGGCGATCGCGCCGTAACCCGTCAGCACCACGACGCGGCAATCGGGCCGCCGATCCCGAAGGACTTCGACGACATCGAGCCCGTTGCCGTCGCCAAGGCGGAGATCGACGACGGCATAGGCCGGCGGGCGGGACTGCGCGGCGGCCCTGCCGGCCGCGACACTTTCGGCCGTCTCGGGCTTGAATCCGCGCTTTTCCATGGCACGCGCCAGGCGATGGACGAAGGGCCCATCGTCGTCGACCAGCAGCAGCGTCCGGTCGGGTCCGAGTTCGGCAAACGCGTCTTCGGCCATTGGCCCTCCCCTGGGTGAGGCGTGTCCCAAGGTTCTAGGACGTCAGGCGGCGGCGGTCAATTTCACTTGCGCGCGGCGTCGATGAAGCAGGCGGTTCGCTCGGCAATCACCTCGGGCGTCGCTTCCCGGGTGAAGAAGTCGACGAACCCATACTGTGGCAGCATCAGATATGTCTGCGTCATGTGATCGACGGTATACAGGTCGTCGGTGGGGTCTTCCGGAACCTTGAAATAGGTGCGGTATTCCTTTGCGACGGCCGCGATTTCTTCCGGGGTTCCTGTGAGCCCGATCATCCGGGGATGGATGTAATCGGTCCATTCCTTCAAGACCTCGGGCCTGTCGCGGGCCGGATCGACAGAAATGAAGACCGGCGTGACCTCGTAACCCATTTCCTCCAGCGCATCCACGGCTTCGGCATTCCGCGCCGTATCCGTCGGGCAGATGTCAGGGCAGAACGTGTAGCCGAAATACACGAGGCTTGGGCCGGCAAGCACGTCCTTCTCCGTCACGCGATTGCCGTTCTCGTCGGTCAGCGCGAACGGCCCGCCGATACTGCCGCCACCGCCGACGGCGCCGGCACGGCACGGAGCGAAGCGGTCGCCGGTATCGTTCATGCTGATCGCGTAGATGGCGACAAGCCCGATCACGGCGACAGAGGCGGCCGCGATGGCGTAGGTCCTGGTGGATACGGGCATCTTTCGTTCCCTGTTCGGTGCGCCGGCATTGATCGCTCATTGCAGCGCGACTATCAATTCACAAGCGCCGGTATGCGACAACAGGACCCGAGATGACCCCCCCGGCGAACGCCATATCCGAGCCGCCAGAGCGCGAAGCCGAAGACGCTTTCGGATCGTCGGGCCGCGGCTATTGGGTGCGGCTCAGAACGCTCGTGCTTCTGCGCTGGACGGCGATCCTGGGCCAGGCGGCCGCGATCCTGGTCGCGTGGCGCTACTATGCGATCGACCTCGAGCTCGTGCTCTGCCTTCTGGTCGTCGGGGCCGCGGTCGCGGTCAACGTGGCGGCCGAGGTCGCCTTTCCGCTGAATACCCGGCTGAGCGATCGGGCCGCATTCCTGACGCTTCTGTTCGATACGTCCCAGCTTGCGCTTCTGCTGTATCTCACCGGCGGGCTCAACAACCCGTTTGCCCTGCTGATCCTCGCGCCGGCGACAATCGCCGCCACCGCGCTGCCCACGCGGGCAACCGTGTTCCTCGGCACCGTGACCATTGCGCTCGTGACGGTGCTGGCCTTCGTCCATCAGCCTCTCGCGACCCGGGGCGGGGCGGCGATCACCGTGCCTGCGGTCTTCGGGTTCGGCTACTGGCTGGCCATCGTGATCGGCGTCGTGTTCCTCGGTCTCTATGCAAGGCGCGTCGCCTCCGAAATCCGGATGATGAGCGAGGCGCTTCTGGCCGCGCAGATGGCGCTTGCCCGCGAACAGAAACTGACCGACCTCGGCGGTGTCATCGCGGCGGCCGCGCACGAACTCGGCACGCCTCTGGCCACGATCAAGGTTGCCAGCGCGGAACTGGCGCGGGAACTGGACGACCGCCCCGACCTTCAGGAAGACGCGAGACTCATCCGCGATCAGGCCGACCGCTGCCGCGACATCCTGCGTTCGATGGGCCGGGCGGGGAAGGAAGACCTTCACCTTCGCTCCGCCCCGCTCTCGGCCCTCGTCCGAGAGGCGGCGGAACCCCATCTCGGACGGGGCAAGGTTCTGCACTTCGATCTTGGCGACGAACCGGGCGCAGCGGACCGGCAGCCGCAGGTGCGTCGCAAACCGGAAATCGTTCATGGGCTCAGGAACCTTGTGCAGAATGCCGTCGACTTCGCCCGCGCCGAGGTCTGGGTGGATGCCGATTGGGGCGAACGCGACCTGACGGTCACGATCTCGGATGACGGCAACGGTTTTCCGGCGCATCTTCTGGGGCGCATCGGCGAGCCCTTCCTGCCGCGCCGTCGCGATGATTCGGCCGACCGGCGCCCCGAATACGACGGCATGGGGCTTGGTCTGTTCATCGCCAAGACGCTTCTTGAGCGCACCGGCGCGAGACTGAGCTTCGAGAACGGATCCGACCCTTTCCTGACCGAAGAGGAGCGGCCCGCCCGTTCCGGCGCCGTTGTCACCGTGTCCTGGCCGCGAGGGCGAATCGAGGTGACGGATACGGGCGGATTGGGGGAAAACCGGCCGATTGTCTCGTGAGCCGCGCCATCAATTCGCCTCAGGGTTGCACAATTAACGCCCCGTTAACCCGTTAAGAGAACGTTGCGGCCAGGGGCAACGCCCTCCGCCGGGAAGGACGGGTCAGAAATGTTCACTCCGCTCATGTTGGCTTCGATCGTCGTCGCAACGTCGTTCGCAGCGGCGATGGTCGCCTTGCTCGTCCTGTCCTCCTTGCCGCCGGGCCGCCGAAGGAAGCCGGGACTGGCCCACGCCGATGGCCCTCTCGAGCAGGCGATCTTTCTGTTCGATGATCGCGAGCTGGTGGATGCCACCGGTTCGGCGCGCGCCCTGCTCGGGTCTATCCCTGGGGAGGGTTGCGAATGGGCGCGGCTTGCCGGCTATCTGTCGCAAAGGCTTCGTGGCTTCGAAACCGAGATGGACGCCCTTGCAGACCGGGGCGAAGTGGAGCTCAAGGACAGATCGGGCGATCTCCGCCTGCGGGCGGAATGGCTCGGCCAGCTCGCTCGGCTCACGGTCACCGACATGTCGGCCGAGGGCCAGGGCGTCCTTGTGGACGCCCTCAGCCAGAAGGCGCAGGAGGCCGAGCTTGCCGGCTTGCGCGAAACGCTCGCCTCGGCACCGGTCCCGGTGTGGCGCACGGACGAAAGCGGCACCGTCGTCTGGGCGAACCATGCCTATTTCGACTGCGCCGCCGAACAGTGCGGCGACGACATTCTGACCTGGCCGGTGCCGGTGCTGTTTCCCGACCTGAGCGCGGCAAGCGATGCGCCCCGGCGGCAGAAGTTCGGCCCGGCCGGCGACGGGTCCGTGCGGTGGTTCGACTGCCACAGCCATGCCGTCGAGGGCGGAACCCTTCACTACGCGCTTCCGGCCGACACCGCGGTGAAGGCGGAAGGCGCGCTGAGGGAGTTCATCCAGACACTCAGCAAGACCTTTGCGCACCTGCCGATCGGCCTGGCGATCTTCGACCGTCAGCGCCAGCTTGCGCTCTTCAACCCGGCGCTTGTCGATCTGACGTCGGCGGGCGCCGAGTTCCTGTCGGCGCGTCCGACGCTCTATGCGTTCCTCGATCGGCTGCGCGAGCGCCGGGTGATCCCCGAACCCAAGGACTACACGACCTGGCGTGAACAGATGATGGATCTGGAGAAGAAGGCATCGAGCGGGCTCTACGAGGAAACCTGGACCCTGCCTTCGGGCCAGACTTACCACGTGATCGGGCGGCCGCATCCGGATGGCGCGGTCGCCTTCCTTCTGGAAGACATCACGGCCGAGATCACCCTCACCCGCCGCTTCCGGTCCGAGATCGAGCTTGGCCAGGCAGTGGTCGATACCGTCGATGACGCTATCGTGGTGTTTTCGCCCGCGGGGGAGCTTGTCCTCTCGAACGCGGCGTATGACGAGCTTTGGGGCGTCGAGCCCGCGCTCACCCTCGGCAAGGTCACGATCCTTGATTCGATCCGGCGCTGGCAGGAACTGGCACGGCCCGACCCGGCCTTCGGCGACATCCGCGACTTTGTCGCGTCGATCGGGGAGCGGGCGGAGTGGACGGCGGGCATCCGCCTTGTCACCGGCGAGATGCTGGCGTGCCGGATCGTGCCGATGCCGGGGGGCGCGACGCTGGTCGGCTTTGGCCGGCAACGCTCCGACCGGCCGCAATTCCGCCGCGCGCCGCGCTCCCGGCGCACGGAAGCTGCGGACGCGACCGAATCGCTCGGCGTCTGAGGCCCGAGTCGCCTTGCGGCCGGGCCGCGCGGCGCTAAAAGTCATCTCATGGATGACGCCCAGCCTCTTTCCGTTCCGGTCCGCATCACGCTCGGCACGCCGGAGGACACCACGCGGCTCGCGCGGTGGCTGGGCGCGCGGCTGGGCCCTGGAGATACCATGCTCATCGAAGGTCCGATCGGGGCCGGCAAGTCGCACTTCTGTCGCGGCCTGATCCAGTCGCGCCTCTCCGCCCTCGGCCGGAGCGAGGACGTGCCCTCGCCGACGTTCACGCTCGTGCAGGTCTACGATGCCGGTGCCGTCGAGATCTGGCACGCCGATCTCTATCGCCTGGCGGGCCCGGACGAGGTGATGGAGCTCGGGCTCGAGCAGGCGTTCGACACGGCGATCTGTCTCGTGGAATGGCCCGACCGCCTGGCCGCCGCAGCGCCTTCCGGGGCGCTCGTGCTGCGGCTCGGTCCGGGCGCGGGCGATACCGTGCGCGAGGCCGAATTCAGCTCTGCATCGGCGCGGTGGGCGCCGGTCCTGTTCGCGCTCGCCTCGGGCAGATGGCGCGCAGATGACTGATCGCGGCAGTGTCATCGAAGGGTTCCTCGCATCGGCGGGGTGGGCCGGGGCGGCACGCGCGGTGCTGGCCGGCGATGCCTCTTCCCGGCGCTACGAACGTCTTGCGCTCGACGGCCGGCGCGCCGTCCTCATGGACGCGCCGCCCGGCCGTGGCGAGGATACCGCCCGCTTCGCACAGGTGGGGCGCTGGCTGCGTGCACACGGCTATTCCGCGCCGGAGCTTTTCGCCGAGGATCACGCGCAAGGTCTCCTCCTTCTGGAGGATCTCGGCGATGCGGTCGTGGCGCGGCTCGTCGCGGCCGATCCGTGGCGCGAGGCCGAGATCTATGCCGCCGCCACCGACTTCCTCGCCGACCTGCACCGCCACCCGCCCCCGGGTTTCGCTCCCCCGCTGGGCGGCCCGGCCCTTGCCGATCTGACCGCGATCCTGCTTCAGTGGTATCTGCCCGGCATCGGCGCCCCGCGCACGCCGGCGTCCGAAGCCCTTCCGGCGCGGATCGCCGCGCTGTATGGCAGCCTTGCCGACGGCGAGTTCGTCCTGTCCTTGCGCGACTTCCACTCGGAAAACCTCATCTGGCTGCCCGAGCGAACCGGGCACGCGCGCCTCGGACTTCTCGATTTCCAGGACGCGGTTGCGGCGCATCCGGCCTACGACCTGGTCTCGCTTCTTCAGGACGCGCGGCGCGATGTGCCGCCGGCGGTCGAACAGGCGATGATCGCGCGTTACATCCTGTCCCGCGGTCTCGATCACGACCGGTTCGCCGCGATCTATGCGCTTCTCGGCGCGCAGAGGGCGCTCAGGATCGTCGGCGTCTTCGCCCGCCTCGCCCGGCGCGACGGAAAGCCCCACTACCTGTCGCTCCTGCCCCGGGTCTGGACCGCGCTCGAGCGCAACCTGGCCCATCCTGCGCTGGCCGGGCTTGCGTCCGCCGTGCATGAGGGCCTGCCCGCGCCCACGCCCGGGCGCATCGCGCAACTGACGGAACGCGCGGGATGAAGCCCGAGGCCCTCATGCTGTTCACGGCCGGTTTCGGCACCCGCATGGGCGTGCTGACCAAAGACCGGCCGAAGCCCCTGATTGCGGTCGCCGGCCGAACCCTGCTCGATCACGCGCTCGACCAGGCGGACGCGGCAGGGATCCGGCACATCGTCGCCAATCTCCATTACCTGCCAGATCACATCCGGCGGCACTTGACCTACCGCCCGGATATAGTGTTTTCAGATGAAGCAGAGACGATTCTCGAAACTGGCGGCGGGCTGCGGCAGGCCCTGCCCCTGCTCGGCCCCGGGCCTGTCCTGACGCTCAATACCGACGCCGTCTGGACCGGAAGAAACCCGATCTGCGAGTTGCGGAAGGCGTGGAATCCCGGCCGGATGGACGGGCTCCTGCTTCTTGTGCCCCGCGAAGGTGCCACGGGCCACACGGGTCCGGGCGATTTCGATCTCGATCCCGACGGGCGGATCCGGCGAGGACAGAGCCATGTCTATACCGGCGCCGGGATCGTCAGGACCGAAGGGCTGGCGGCGATTGGCGAGGAGGTCTTTTCGCTGAACCGTCTGTGGAACGACATGGCCGGGGCGGGTCGCCTCTATGGCACGGTGCACCAGGGCGGTTGGTGCGACGTCGGGCGGCCGCAGTCGATTCCCCTTGCCGAAAGGATGTTGCGGGAGGCCGGCCATGACTGAGCGGGCGGCGGGAGCACGGCTGTTCGGCCTGCCGCCCGGCGCCGACTTCCCGGCTGTCTTCGTCGACGGGCTTCTGGCGTGGATGCAGGGAACACCGCCCGAGGCGCTTGCACGGGTGACGGTCTACCTCAACACCGCACGGATGCTCGCCGCCGTGCGCGCCGCGTTCGACGCCCGGGGCCCGCGTCTTCTGCCGCGGCTTCGCCTGGTGACCGACCTGGCCGGCGACCCTCTTCCCGCCGTGCCGGCCGCGGTGCCCCCGCTTCGCCGGCGGCTGGAACTTGCCCGGCTCGTGGCGGAACTCGTCGGCCGGGAACGCACCTTCGCCCCCGGAACGCCGGTGTTCGCCCTGGCCGACAGCCTTGCGGTCCTCCTGGCCGAGATGCAGGGCGAAGGCGTCGCCCCCGATGCGTTCGAAGCCGCGAATCTTGCCGAAAACCACGCCGCGCATTGGGAACGCAGCCTCGCCTTCATCCGCATCATCGCCCGCTACTTCGCTGCCGACGCCGAGCCGGATGCCGAGGCGCGGCAGCGTCGCGTGGCAGAGGCAATGGCGGAACGCTGGGCACGGGCCGCGCCGGCCGATCCGGTGATCGTCGCCGGCTCCACCGGTTCGCGCGGTGCGACGCAGATTCTGATGCGTGCCGTGGCCAGCCTCCCGAACGGCGCCGTTGTGCTGCCCGGGTTCGACTTCGACATGCCGGAATCGGCCTGGACCAGCCTACGTTCCGGCCCGATCCCGAACGAGGACCATCCGCAGTATCGCTTCCTCGCGCTGACGCGTTCGTTGGGGGCCGGACCTGAAGCCGTGCAGAGATGGGTTGACGCCCCGGCCCCCGACCCTGCGCGCAACCGTATCCTTTCGCTCTCGCTGCGACCCGCGCCGGTGACGGATCAATGGATGGCCGAGGGCGCGGCGCTAGGCCCGCTGGCACCTGCAACCGCCGGGCTGACGCTCATCGAGGCGCCGACCCCCCGGGCCGAGGCGCTTGCCATCGCGCTTCGGTTGCGCAAGGCGGCCGAGCAGGGCAAGCGCGCGCACCTCGTCACGCCGGACCGCATCCTCGCCCGCAGAGTCACCGCCGCGCTCGACCGCTGGGGGATTCTCCCCGACGACAGCGCGGGCTCGCCGCTTGTCCAGTCCGCGCCGGGACGCCTGTTGCGCCATGTGGCACAGTTGTTCGGACGGCGCGTTTCAGCCGAAGCGCTGATCGTGCTGCTGAAGCATCCCCTGACGGCGACGGGCGGGAAGGACCGCGGGCCGCATTTGCGCTTCACGCGCGAACTTGAACTTTCCCTGCGCCGGCACGGACCTGCCTTTCCCGCGGAAGACACGCTTCTGGCCTGGGCCGGCGCGACGGGCGAGGCCGATCGGATTGCCTGGGCCAGATGGATCGGCAGCAGCCTCGCCGGGGTCGACGAAGCAGAGGAGCGGCCTCTTTCGGCGTGTGTAGAGACGCATCTCGCGCTGGCAGGCATTCTTGCTGCCGGACCTTCCGGAACCGTGGCGGCAAGCGAGCTTTGGCGCAAGGAGGCGGGGCAACTCGCTTTGAGCATGATGGAGGAGCTGCGGCGCGAGGCCGCTCACGGCGCGCGGTTCTCGCCTGCGGACTATGCCGATCTTGTGATGTCGCTGCTTTCTGCGGCCGGCGTGCGGCAGACGGCCGCGGCCCATCCGCTGATCGCGATCCGCGGCACGCTGGAGGCGCGGGTCGGCGGCGCGGATGTGACGATTCTCGCCGGGCTGAACGAAGGAGTCTGGCCCGCGGCGCCCGCGCCCGACCCGTGGCTCTCGCGCCAGATGCGCCTCAAGGCGGGCCTGCTTCTGCCGGAACGGCAGATCGGGCTCTCGGCGCATGACTACCAGCAGGCCGTGGGCGCGGCGGAAGTGGTCCTGTCGCGCGCCGCCCGCGACGACGACGCCGAAACCGTGCCGTCGCGCTGGCTTGCACGGCTGACGAACCTCGTCGCCGGTCTGCCCGACCAGGGCGGTCCGGATGCGCTGAAGGCGATGCAGGCGCGCGGGCGCGAATGGCTTGATCTCGCAGCCTCGCTGGAACACCCAGGGGCGGCCGTTCCGCCCGCCGTCCGGCCGTCGCCCCGCCCGCCCGTGGGCGCGCGGCCGCGCGAGCTCGCGGTGACAGGGGTCGCGACCCTGATCCGCGATCCCTACGCCATCTATGCCCGCCATATCCTGCGCCTTTTCCCGCTGGACCCGCTGTCCGGCCGACCCGACGCGCGGCTACGGGGCGAGATCCTGCACGACATCGTCGAACACTTCGTCCGCGACCGGCCACCCGTCGAAACGCTTGCCGGGGCCGAGGCGCGGCTTCTGGCACTGAGCGATCACCTCCTTGCGGTGAAGGTTCCCTGGCCCGGCGCCCAGCGGATGTGGCGGGCGCGGATCGCGCGAATCGCGGGGCTTTTCGTCGCGGCCGAGGCGATCCGCGCGGCACGCGGACATCCCGTCGTGCTGGAGGAAAAGGGGGCCGTTCTGGTTGATGAAAGCGGATTCACCCTGACCGCACGGCCGGACCGGATCGACCTGCTCGCGGACGGCAGGGTGCATATCTACGACTACAAGTCGGGCAACCCGCCCAGCCCGAAGCAGCAGCGCAGCTTCGACAAGCAGCTTCTTCTGGAAGCGGCGATGGCGGAACGCGGGGCCTTCGGGGCGATCGGCCCCTGCACGGTGGAGGGGGCAACCTATATCCGGCTTGGCGGCGGGGGCCGGGAGGCCAGGGTTGAAATCAGCCCGGAGATTCTCGATGAAACCTGGCGATCGCTCGGCCGGCTGATCGCGGCCTTTGGCCGGGCCGCGACCGGCTACACCTCGCGCCGCGCGATGTTCGGGGCCAATTCGGCGGGCGACTACGATCATCTCGCACGCTTCGGCGAATGGGAGATGGCGTCGCCGTCCTTTCCGGAGGACGTCGGATGAGGCGCGACGATGCCGGCGCGCGGCAGGTGCAGGCGGCCGACCCGGCGGCCTCGACCTGGCTTTCGGCCAATGCGGGGTCGGGCAAGACCAGGGTTCTGACCGACCGGGTGGCACGGCTGCTTCTCGGCGGAACCGAGCCGCAACGCATCCTTTGCCTGACCTATACGACAGCCGCGGCGAGCGAGATGCAGAACCGCCTGTTCCGACGGCTGGGCGAATGGGCCATGCTGCCCGAACCGAAGCTGCGCGAGGCTCTGACCTTGCTCGGGGTGGATGGTCCCGTCGATGCCGATACGCTGGCGCGCGCCCGGCGGCTTTTCGCGCGCGCCATCGAAACCCCGGGAGGCCTGAAGATCCAGACGATCCACTCGTTCTGCGCGGGTCTTCTGCGGCGCTTCCCGCTTGAAGCCGGTGTGTCGCCCGATTTTTCGGAACTCGACGATCGCGCCGCCCGCCTTCTGCGAGAAAGCATCGCCGAAGACATGGCGGCCGGAGGCGATCAGGCCGCGTTCGACGCCGGGGTGAGCGTGATCCCGGGCGAGGACATCGCGGGCTTTCTTGCCGAATTGTGCCGGAACAGAGACGGTTTTGCGATCTCCGTCGGCCGTGACGGCATCCTTGCCGAATTCGGATTGCCGGCCGGCTTTGATGAGGCTCGCCTTGTGGTCGAAACGCTGGCACCCGGCGATGGGGCGTTGCTGCGCAGTCTTCTGCCGCTCCTTGCCGGGGGGAAATCGACCGACGTCACGGCGGGCGGCAGGATTGCCGCCGCGCTGGCCCTGCCACCGGGCGCGGAGCGGCTCGCCGCCCTCGAGGGCGTGTTCCTTTATGGCGCGAAGGCCAAGGCGGGCGGCTACACTGCCAAGACCGGAGATTTCCCCACGAAGGCGCTGCGTGATGGGCCGGCGGCCGGCATCATGCCGCAGATCGAAGCGCTCATGTCCCGGGTCGAGACGGGCCGCGAACGCCGCCTTGCGCTGGCCGCGGCCGAGAAGACCCATGCGCTTCACCGCTTCGCTTCCGCGTTCCTGCCGCGCTACGAGGCGCAGAAGGCCCGTGCCGGCTGGCTCGACTTCGACGATCTCATCAGCCGTTCCGCCCGACTCCTTTCGGACCGCGAGGTGGCGGCCTGGGTGCTGTTCCGCCTTGACGGCGGCATCGACCACATCCTCGTCGACGAGGCGCAGGACACGAGCCCCGGCCAGTGGCGGGTGATCGAACGCCTGGCCGACGAGTTCACCACCGGGGAAAGCGCCCGCGGCATCGAACGGACGATCTTCGTCGTCGGCGACAAGAAGCAGTCGATCTATTCCTTCCAGGGAGCCGACCTGGATGCCTTCGATGCGATGCGGGGCCATTTCGCGCTGAAATACGCGCAGATCGGCCGGGCGGTTCTGGCCCTGGAACTGGAGCATTCCTTCCGGTCGTCGGACGCCATCCTGCGCGTGGCGGACCTTACCTTCGACGAACGGGTGAACCGCGGGCTGGGCGGATCGCCCAAGCATATCGCCTTCCACGGCGACCTGCCCGGGCGGGTGGATGTCTGGCCCCTGGCGCCAAAGGCCGAGGAACCGGAGCCGGAGAACTGGTTCGATCCGGTCGACCTTCTGCCCGAGGACCATCACAATGTCGTGCTGGCACGCCGGATCGCCGCGGAAATCCGTCGCATGATCGACGCAGGCGTCGCCATCCGGACAAAGACGGAAATGCGCG
The DNA here is from genome assembly GCA_039808285.1 of Paracoccaceae bacterium. Lineage (GTDB taxonomy): Bacteria > Pseudomonadota > Alphaproteobacteria > Rhodobacterales > Rhodobacteraceae > Albidovulum. The sequence goes on along the minus strand of JBDHSQ010000039.1, from coordinate 3,108 downwards.
CGGTCCACGAAGGCGATTTCCTGATCCTCGTGCAGCGCCGGTCGGAGCTCTTCCATGAGATCATCCGTGCCTGCAAAGCCAGAGGGCTTCAGATCGCCGGGGCCGACCGGCTCAAGATCGGCGGCGAGCTGGCGGTGAAGGATCTGACCGCGCTCCTGCGCTTCCTCGCGACGCCCGAAGACGACCTGTCTCTTGCGGCCGCGCTGCGCTCGCCGCTCTTCGGCTGGACGGAAGGGGCGCTTTACAAGCTCGCCCGGCCGCGTCCGCCGAAGAGCTTTCTCTGGACGGCCTTGCGCGCCCGGACCGACGAGCACGCCCCGACGCTCGCGATCCTGAACGATCTGCGGGACGGGGCCGACTACTTGCGGCCCTTCGAACTCATGGAGCGGATCCTGACACGCCACGGCGCGCGCGAACGGCTGGTGGCACGGCTCGGCGCCGAAGCGGAGGACGGAATCGACGCGCTTCTGGCCCAGGCACTTGCCTTCGAACGCACCGAGGTGCCCAGCCTCACGGGGTTCCTTGCCTGGCTCGACGCCGACGAGGTGGAAATCAAGCGGCGGCTCGACACCGCCCCGCGGGCAATCCGGGTCATGACGGTGCATGGCGCGAAGGGGCTGGAATCCCCGATCGTGATCCTGCCGGATACCGCCAGGCGGCGCGAGGATGTGCGTGACAACATCCTGAACGTGAACGGCCGGGCCGTCTGGAAGACGCCGGCCGAAGACACGCCGGCACTGATCGCGGCAGAACGCGCAGCCCTTCTCGAACGCCAGCGGGACGAGCGGATGCGGCTTCTTTACGTCGCGATGACGCGGGCGGAAAGCTGGCTGATCGTCTGCGGCGCGGGGGACGCAGGCGAGGGGGCGGAAAGCTGGCACAAGCTGGTCGCCGATGGCGTGGAAAAGGCAGGCGCGGTGGATCTGCCGACCGAGGGCGGCATCGGGCGGCGCCACCAACACGGATGCTGGCCCGAGCCGTTGGCGGCCACAATGCCCGAAGCGCCGGCGGCATTCGCGCTGCCGGACTGGGTGCGCGAACGGCCCCCCGCAGCCGTTGCCGCGCAAAGCGCGCTGTCGCCCTCCGCGCTCGGCGGTGCCAAGGCGCTGCCGGGGGAGGGTGCGCTTGATGAGGCGGCGGCGCTGCGCCGGGGGACGATCCTTCACCGTCTTCTGGAACATCTGCCGCTCTGGCCCGAGCCGGACTGGCCCGATATCGCGGCGGCACTCCTGTCAGGGGAGCCGGAAAGCGCCGATTGCGCCGAAACAGAGACGATTCTGCAGGAAGCATGGCACACTCTCGCCTTGCCCGACATGGCAGGCCTCCTCGGACCCGAGGCGCTTGTCGAGGTCGAGGTGACAGCCCGTGTCCCGGCACTCGGCGGGCGGCTTCTGCACGGAACGATCGACCGGCTGCTGGTCGGCGACGCGCGCATCCTTGCCGTCGACTACAAGTCGAACGCCGTCGTGCCGGACCGGCCGCAGGACGTGCCGGATGGCATCCTCCGCCAGATGGGCGCCTATGCCGCCATGCTGGAAGAAATCTATCCCGGCCGCAGGGTCGAGACCGCGATCCTCTGGACCCGCACCGGAAGGCTGATGCCGCTGTCTCCCGAGATCGTGAGGGAAGCACTCGCCGCGACCACCATCCCTTGACGTCCCCGGCGGCCATCCATACGTTTGACCAACGCTTCCCCGATTGGAGAATGATCATGGCCACCGTCGCCGTCACCGATGCCAATTTCGATACCGAAGTCCGCAATTCCGCAATTCCGGTCGTCGTCGACTTCTGGGCGGAATGGTGCGGCCCCTGCAAGCAGATCGGCCCCGCGCTGGAGGAACTGTCGGAACACTACGCCGGCAAGGTCAAGATCGCCAAGATCAACGTCGACGACCATCCTGACCTGCCGATGCAGTTCGGCGTGCGCGGGATTCCGGCGCTGTTCATGTTCAAGGACGGGCAGGTCGTTTCCAACAAGGTCGGCGCCGCGCCGAAGGCCGCGTTGCAGAACTGGATCGATTCGGCGATCTGAACGCCCTGCATCCGCACGGCCGGGGGGCGCCTTCGGGCGCCCTTTTGCATGGGTCGTTGCAGGCATCTGCGGCTGCCGCCATATAGGACCGGAAGAGTGGAGGGCCGGATGGCAGAGAACGAGTTTCCGGGATGGCACGGCACGACGATCCTCGGCGTGCGGCGGGGCGGCGAGGTCGTGGTGGCGGGCGACGGGCAGGTGAGCCTGGGCCAGACCGTCATCAAGGGCACGGCGCGCAAAGTGCGCCGGCTTTCCCCCGGCGGCCGCGAAGTGGTCGTGGGTTTTGCCGGCTCGACAGCGGATGCCTTCACGCTGCTGGAACGACTGGAAAAGAAGCTCGAGGCCGCGCCGGGCCAGTTGGTCCGCGCCTGCGTCGAACTGGCGAAGGACTGGCGCACCGACAAGTATCTGCAAAAGCTCGAGGCAATGCTGATCGTCACCGACGGCACCACGCTTCTGGTTGTCACCGGCGCGGGCGACGTGCTGGAGCCCGAGCATGACGTTGCCGCCATCGGCTCGGGCGGGAACTTCGCGCTGGCCGCCGCGCGGGGGCTGATGGAGACCGACCTTTCCGCCGAGACGATCGCGCGGAAGGCGATGGCCATCGCCGCCGACATCTGCGTCTATACCAACGGCAACCTGACGGTGGAGCGGATCGGCGCCTGAGCGGGGCTCAGGCGCCTTCCTTCTCGGCCAGGCCTTGCAGCAACGCCAGCCGGTCGTCGGCGAAGCCGCCGGCCTGCACGGTGACGTCGCGCATCGCGCGGACGAAGAACTGGCGGTAGCCTTCGGCCGCACGGCACCAGGCCAGCAGCTTGACGCCCTGCGGCGGGTGGACCAGCACCAGCGGCAGGACCGTGCGCGCGGACTCGTTGTCCGACAGATCGGTATAGCCGAAGGCCACCGGGCGGCTGTCGCGGATCGCACCGTGCAGGAGCGCGAGGTCGGCCGCGGCCGCGGCAGGTGCATCCTCGCGCCACCAGGACGAGGGCCGGCTGTCGAGCGCGCGGTAGAGGCGGTAGAGAAGCGCGCCTTCCGGATCGGTCCCGGCCAGCCGCGCAGCGGCAGCGCGGGCC
>JBDHSQ010000038.1:0-29076 GCA_039808285.1 Paracoccaceae bacterium | reverse complement strand
GGATGCGCGGCCTGCCGCAACCCGCGCCCCTTTCCTTTCGGTGAAAGGTATCATAAAGGTATCTTCATGATACCGTCCGGCACAGTGCTTCTTGGAATCGACGGCGGCGGCAGTTCCTGCCGGGCCGCGGCGGTGGCGGGCGGGGTGCGGTACGAGGTGACCCTCGGCCCGGCCAATGTCACCACCGGTTTCGACGGTGCCGTCGCGACGATCGTCCGGGCGCTGGGGATGCTGGCCGACCGAAGCGGACTGCCGTCCGAGACGCTTTTCCGCGCACCCGCCCATCTCGGTCTCGCGGGCGTCGTGGACGCGGCCCTGGCCGAGCGCGTCCGCGCGGCGCTCCCCCTGTCCCGCGCCACGGTGACCGACGATCGGCCGACGACCATCGCCGGCGCACTGGGGCCGGCCGAGGGCGCCGTGGTGGCGATCGGGACGGGGTCGTTCCTCGGCCGGCAGGAGGGCGGCAGGAGTCGCGGCCTCGGCGGCTGGGGCTTCTTCATCGGCGATCAGGCCTCGGGCGCCTGGCTCGGCCGGCGCTGCCTGGAGGAGGTGATGCTGGTCGTCGACGGGCTCGCGGCCGAGACCGGCCTTGTCCGCACGATCCTGTCCGGCCACGAGGGCGATCCGGCCGCGATCGTGCGCTTTTCGGTCGCCGCGCACCCGGCCGACTACGCAGGGCTCGCGCGCGCGGTCGTTGCCGCCGCGGCGGAGGGCGACCCGCTGGGTGCCCGCCTCATGGCCGAGGGCGCCGACTACATCCGCCGCGGCCTCGCCGCGCTCGGCTGGCAGCGGGGCGGGACGCTCTGCCTCACCGGCGGACTGGGGCCCGCCTACGCCGGATGGCTGGGCGAGCCCGTGGTGCCGGCGAAAGGCAGCGCGCTCGACGGCGCGCTGCTGCTGGCCGCGCAGACCGCGGGGCAAGCGGCGGGGCAGGTGGCGGGGCAGGTGGCGGGGGAGGGGCCGTGACCATCGCCGACTTCCTCGACCCCGAACACTGGCTGGATCCGGCGCACGGGCCGCTCTATGTCCAGCTTCGCAAGCGCATCGAGACCGGCATCGCCTCGGGCCTTCTCGCTCCCGACATGCCGCTGCCGCCCGAACGCGAGATCGCGGCCCTGACCGACCTGTCGCGCGTGACCGTGCGCAAGGCGATGGCCGACCTCGCCGAAAGGGGGCTCATCCTGCAACGGCAGGGGTCGGGTTCGTTCGTGGCACCGGCGCGGGCGCGGGTGGAACAGCCGCTGTCGCGGCTCACCTCCTTCACCGAGGACATGGCGCGGCGCGGCTACCGGCCGGGAGTGGACTGGCTGGAGCGCGGGCTTTTCCTGCCCGGGCCGGACGAGGTGGCGGTGCTGGGCCTCGCGCCCGGCGACCAGGTGGCGCGGCTCGCGCGGCTGCGGCGCGCCGACGACCGGCCGATGGCGATCGAGCGGGCCTCGCTGCCGCCCGACATCCTGCCCAATCCGCTCGCCGTCACCGGGTCGCTCTACGAGGTGCTCGGGCAGGGGGGGCTGCGGCCGGTTCGCGCGGTGCAGAAGATCTCGGCCGTCGGCCTGGGCGCCGCGGAGGCCGGACTTCTGGGCATGGCGCCCGGCGCCGCAGGGCTCAGGATCGAACGGATCTCGTATCTGCCGGACGGCCGCGTGGTGGAATTCACCCGTTCGCTCTATCGCGGCGATGCCTATGATTTCGTGGCCGAGCTGCGCATTCCGGAGGGCTGAACCATGTCGACCGTCAGCCAGATGCTGCGGGAAATCCGCGAAATCCCCGACGCGGTGGCGCGGCTTCTCGACCGCAGCGGCGCGGCGATCGCAAAGGCCGCGGCGGATGCAAGCGCGCGGTCGCCCGCCTTCCTCGCGACCGTCGCGCGCGGCTCCTCCGACCATGCCGCGACCTATCTGAAATACGCCTGCGAACTGACGCTCGGGCTGCCCGTCGCCTCGATCGGCCCCTCGGTCGCCTCGATCTACCACGCGCCGCTCAGGCTTGCGGACGGGATCTGCGTCGTGATCTCGCAGTCCGGCAAGAGCCCCGACATCGTCGAGATGGCGCGTGCCGCGACTTCGGGCGGGGCGCTGACCGTCGCGCTGACCAACGATCCGGCCTCGCCGCTGGCCGGGGCGGCCGGGCGGGTGATCGACATCGCCGCGGGGCCGGAACTCAGCGTCGCGGCGACCAAGACCTTCGTGACCTCTGCCGTCGCGGCGCTGGCGCTCGTGGCCGAATGGGCAGGGGACGCAGCGCTTCTGGCGGCGATCCATGCCCTGCCCGGCGCGCTCGACCGGGCGGCGCGGGTCGACTGGGGGGGGCTGACCGACCGGCTTGCGACGGCCGAGTCGGTCTTCACCCTCGGCCGTGGCCCGGGGTTCGCCGTGTCGGGCGAAGCGGCGTTGAAGCTCAAGGAGACCTGCCGCATCCACGCAGAGAACTATTCCTCGGCCGAGGTGCTGCACGGGCCGGTGACCATCGTCGGGCAAGGCTTCCCGGTTCTGGCCTTCGCCGCCGCCGACGCCGCCGAGGAAAGCGTCGCCACGGTGGCAGACGCGCTGGCCGGAAAGGGGGCCGAAGTCTTCGTGACCTCTGACAGGGTGCGCCGGGCCCGGCCGCTGCCCGGCGTGCGCACCGATCACCCGCTGACCGATCCCATCGCGCTGATCGTGTCGTTCTACGCGATGGTGGAGGCGGTCGCCCGCGCCCGCGGGATCGACCCCGACCGGCCGCGCCATCTGAGCAAGGTGACGGAGACGACCTGATGGCCAGAACGCTTTTCCGCGGCGCGGACATCTTCGACGGCGACCGGCTGGGGCCGGGGTCGCTTCTGGTGGAGGGCGGGCGGATCGCCGCGATCCTGCCCGCCGATACCGCCGCGCCGGACCGGGCAGGCAGCGTCGAGCTTGGCGGCGGAACGCTTTGCCCCGGCTTCGTCGATCTTCAGGCCAATGGTGGCGGCGGGGTGATGTTCAACGACACGCCCGATGTGGCGACGCTGGCGCGGATCGCCGGGGCGCACGCCAGGCTCGGCACGCTGACGCTGTTGCCCACGCTGGTCACCGACATGCCCGAGATCACCCGTGCCGCCGTCGACGCGGTGTCGGAGGCGGTGGCGCGGGGGGTTCCCGGCATCGCCGGACTGCATCTTGAAGGGCCGCATCTGAGCCTCGCGCGCAAGGGCGCGCATGACCCGTCGCTGATCCGGCCGATGACCGGGGACGATCTGGGCTTTCTTCTCGAGGCGGCGCGGAAGCTGCCGCGGCTTCTTGTCACGATCGCCCCGGAAAGCGTTGCGACAGAACAGATTTCCGAGATGGCGAAGGCCGGGATCGTGGTCTCGCTCGGCCACACGGATGCGGGTTTCGACGCCTGCCGGGCCGCCTTTGCGGCGGGTGCGCGGGTGGTGACGCATCTTTTCAACGCGATGAGCCAGCTTGGCAACCGTGAGCCGGGGCTGGTGGGCGCGGCGCTGGTGACGGGCGGGGTTTCCGCCGGGTTGATCGCCGACGGCATCCACGTCCATCCCGCCGCGATCCGCACGGCGCTGGCTGCCAAGGCCGGGCCGGGGGGCCTGTTCCTCGTCACCGATGCGATGGCGCCGGCGGGCACCGGGATGCGGGCCTTCCGCCTCAACGGCCGCGAGATCCGGCGCGAGGCCGGCCGGCTGACGCTGGCCGATGGCACGCTTGCCGGGGCCGATCTCGACATGGCGCGCGCGCTTGCCGTGCTGACGCGCGATGTGGGTGTCGCGTTCGACCGCGCGCTGGCGATGGCGACGTCCGGCCCGGCGCGGATCCTCGGGCGCGGCGACCGACATGGCAAACTTGCGCCGGGGCGTGCGGCCGATTTCGTGCACCTCGCGCCGGACCTTTCCCTGGCCTCGGTCTGGCGCGGAGGGGAGCGTCTGGCGGCATGCTGACATGGATCAAGATGTCCGATAAGCTGAATTATGTAATATGAATTGATGCCCGGGCCGGCGACCGCCTTGACCGGTGCCCGTCGAAGCCCCGTCGAAACCACGTCGAGGCCCCCGTCAAGGCCGTGCTGGACCTTGCCCCCCGTTGCTTCTAAACCTGTGCCACCGGAGCCGGAGCGCGTGCATGACCTTCAACCGAGCGATCAAGATCGCCCCGTCGATTCTTTCCGCCGATTTCGCCGACTTCGGCCGCGAGATCGCCGCCATCGAGGCGCATGGCGCAGACTGGGTGCACGTCGATGTGATGGACGGCCATTTCGTGCCGAACCTGACCTTCGGACCGCCGCTCTGCAAGGCGATCCGCAAGCATGTCACGACCGTGATGGACGTGCATCTGATGATCGCGCCGGTCGATCCCTACATCGACGCCTTCGCCAAGGCCGGCGCCGACATCATCACCGCCCATCTGGAGGCCGGTCCGCACATTCACCGGACGTTGCAAGCCATTCGTTCAACAGGAAAAAAATCTGGCCTCGCGCTCAATCCGGGAACCCCGGCCGCCGCCGCGGAGCCGCTTCTCGACCTCTGTGACCTGATCTGCGTGATGACCGTGAATCCCGGCTTTGGAGGCCAGAAATTCATTCATTCCCAGATAGATAAGGTTCGTTCCTTGCGCGGGATGATCGGCGACCGGCCGATCCACATCGAGATCGACGGCGGCATCACCCCCGAAACCGCACCGTCGGTCGCCGCCGCGGGCGCCGACGTGCTGGTGGCCGGATCGGCCGTCTTCGGCGGCGGGTCGGTGGCGAACCCCGCGCCCTATGGCGCCAACATCCGCGCGATCCGGTCCGCCGCCGGGGCGGCGCTGCGCTGAAAGGAGGACGTCATGGCCGTGTCCCCGCCTGTCTGCGACTTCGGCCGGAAGGCACCGGCCTTCACCCTGCCCGGCACCGACGGCCGCGACTGGTCGCTCGACGACATCCGCGGTCCGAGGGGCACGCTGGTGATGTTCATCTGCAACCATTGCCCCTATGTCCGGGCCGTGCTCGACCGGATCCTGCGCGACGCGAGGGCGCTTCAGGCCGAGGGCATCGGCGTCGTCGCGATTTCGGCCAATGACGCGACGGAATATCCCGCCGACAGCTTCGCCAACATGAAGGCCGAGGCGGAAAGACACGGCTTCCCCTTCCCCTATGTCCATGACGAAAGCCAGGAGGTGGCAAAGGCTTACGGGGCGGCCTGCACGCCGGACTTCTTCGGATTCAACGCCGGTCTGGAGTTGCAATATCGCGGCCGGCTCGATGCCTCGGGCCGCCAGCCCGCCGCTCCGGGTGCGCGGCGCGAGCTTTTCGAGGCGATGATCCGGATCGCCGAAACCGGAAAAGGCCCGGAAGATCAGGTGCCTTCGATGGGATGTTCGATCAAGTGGAAGGCCGCCTGATCCGCCCGCCGCGGCCGTCAACACATTCAAAAGTGGATATGTGACGCCTTCGCCTGTATCCTGTATGATGCGGCAAGTCCCGGTGGGAGGCGACGAATGACCAAACATGTGAAGCCGGAGGTCACGGGCTTCTTCGACGAGGCCACCAACACGATCACCTATGTCGTGAAGGATCCCGGCGGCCCGGCCTGCGCGATCATCGATTCCGTTCTGGATTTCGACTATGCCTCGGGGCGCACCGACACCCGTTCGGCCGACGCGATCGCCGCCCATGTGACGGCCGGCGGGCTGGCGGTCGAGTGGATTCTCGAAACCCATGTCCATGCCGATCACCTGTCGGCCGCGCCCTATCTTCAGGACCGCCTCGGCGGCCGGATCGGGATCGGCGCGAACATCACCGTCGTGCAGGAAACCTTCGGCAAGGTCTTCAACGAAGGCACCGAGTTCCAGCGCGACGGAAGCCAGTTCGACCGGCTCTTCCGGGAAGGCGACGGATTCACGATCGGCGCGCTTCAGGGCCATGTCCTGCACACCCCCGGCCACACGCCCGCCTGCCTGACCTATGTCATCGGCGATGCGGCCTTCGTCGGCGACACGCTCTTCATGCCCGACTTCGGCACCGCGCGCTGCGACTTCCCCGGCGGTTCGGCCGGAATGCTCTACAACTCGATCCAGAAGATTCTCGCCCTGCCCGATGCGACGCGCCTTTTCGTCGGCCACGACTACAAGGCGCCGGGGCGCGAGCAGTTCGCCTGGGAAACGACCGTCGCCGAGGAACGCGCGCGCAACGTTCATGTCGGCGCCGGCCGCACGCAGGCGGAATTCGTCGCCATGCGCGAGGCGCGCGACAGGACGCTCGCCATGCCGCGGCTGATCATCCCGTCGCTTCAGGTCAACATGCGGGCAGGCCAGATGCCGCCCCCCGGGGAAGACGGCAAGACCTATCTCAAGGTGCCCGTCAACAAGCTCTGACGGCGCGGTTCAGACCACTGCCTTCTCCAGGAAGGGCCGGCGCTCCAGCACCCGCTCGGGGCCGAGGGGCGAGAGGTCGAGGCTGCGGTAGCCGCCGTTGAGGATCATCTCGGCCATGCCCCGGCCCACCGCCGGAGACTGCTGCAACCCGTGGCCCGAGAAGCCGGCCGCGACATGGAAGTTGGCATGGCCCGGCCAGCGGCCGAGGATCGCGTTCTGGTCGAGCGTGTTGTAGTCGTAATGCCCGACCCAGAGCCGCAGCACCTTGGCGGCGCCGAACCCCTCGGCGCGGTTGTAGAGCCGGGGCCAGATCAAGTCCTCGAACTGGGCATGGTCGGGCTCCCAGTCGTCGGGGTCGCAGGGGCCGTCCTCGTCGGGCACGGTGGCGGTGATCCACTGCCCATGCTCGGGGCGCAGGTAGATGCCGGTGTGGTCGATGATCAGCGGCGCCTCGGGGTGGCGCGCTTCCGGCGCGTCGACGACGAAGACGGTGCGCTTGCGCGGCTCGACCGGCAGGGCGATCCCGGCCATTGCGCAGACCGCGGCCGATCCGGTGCCGGCGGCGCAGAGGAAGGCGCCGCCCTCGACCCGCCGCCTGCCCCCGGTCAACGCGGCCAGCACCCGGTCGCCGGCGCAGTCGAGCCCGGTCACGCGGTCGGCGAGGAACACGGCCCCCATCGCCCGGGCGGCGTTGCGGAACCCGTGCAGCAGCCCCATGTTGTCGAACCAGCCCTCGTCGCGCGACCCGATGCTGCCGGCGGTCACATCGTCGAACCGCATCCAGGGGAAGCGGCGCGACAGCGCCTCGGGCCCCAGCACCTCGGTCGTGGCGCCGAGCCCGCGCTGCATCGCCGCCAGATCCGCGAGCGTGCGCGCCCCCTCTCCGGTGCCCGACAGGAACAGGTAGCCGTTCTCCTTCAGGCCGAGCGAGGGCACGCCGCCCTCCGGCCCGATCCGGTCGGCGAAGTCGCGGATGAAGGCGGCGCCGAAGCGGGAGATCTCCACGTTCACCGGGTTGGAGAACTGCAACCGGACCGAGGCGACCGACAGGGCCGTCGCCGATTGCGCATAGGTCGGGTCCTTCTCGATCACCGTCACCTTCAGGCCCGGCGACATCTTCATCAGCCACCAGGCTGTCGCCGCCCCCGTCACCGCCCCGCCGATGATCACCACATCCGAACGCGTCGTATCCATCTTCTGCCCCGACTTCTGGTCGCGCCCATAGGTAACAGCCCCGGCGGAAAGGGAAAGGGCAACTCTCGACAGAATCCCGCGGACATGGCAATTAGGGGGCGGGGATGTAGCTTTGGCCTTGCTTTCGCCGACGGCAGGACAGGCTGCCCGCGTCGGCACGTCTGCCCGCGCGGAGGAGCCGTTGCGCCTTGGCCGAGCCACCCCCGGTCGTATTGAGGCTCGATGATGTCCGCCCCCGCCCCCGCCCCCGCCCTTGTCGAACATCTCGAGCGTGTGATCGAAGCCGGTTCGATCGAGGATATCTGGTCGCTGCATCTGGCGAAGATGGCCGAATACGGCTTCTCGCGGCTGCTCTACGGTTTCACCCGCTTCCGCACCACGAACTCCTTCGGCAGCGCCGATGACGTGCTCGTGCTGTCGAACCACCCCGAGGAATATCTTGCCGCCTTCGTCCAGAGCGGCGCCTATGCCCAGGCGCCGATGGTGAAGTGGGCCGCCGCCCACGAGGGCGCCTGTTCCTGGCGGCTGATCGGCGAGGTTGCCGCCTCGGGGCAGCTCACCCCGGCGCAGCGGCGCATCCTGGAGTTGAACGACCGCCACGGCGTCCGCGCCGGCTATTCGATCAGCTTCCGCGACGTCTCGGTCCGCGCCAAGGGGGCCATCGGCCTCTGTGCCCGGCCGGGGCTGCGGCAGCACGAGGTCGATGCGATCTGGGAAGAACATGGCCGCGAGATCACGGTGATCAACAACCTTACCCATCTCAGGATCACCGCGATGCCCTTCGCCTCGTCCCGCCGCGCGCTGACGCCGCGCCAGCGCGAGGCGCTGGAATGGGTGGGCGACGGCAAGACCACACAGGACATCGCCACGATCATGGGCCTGACGCCGGCGACGGTGGAAAAGCACCTGCGGCTGGCGCGCGAGGCGCTGGACGTGGACACCACCGCCCAGGCCGTGCTCAAGGCCTCGTTCCAGAACCAGATCTTCATGCTGCCGGGCTGAGGCGCGGCCGACCCCCGAGCCCGGCGGGTAAGGATTCCCTGACTTCCGTGACGCAGGGTAAGCGGGCCATACTGCGATGGTTCCGTGAGTGGTGGCATTGGCCAGGAACAGCGGCCCGGACCAACCCGCGGTTTGCGGGGGAACGGGAAGCCCGGGAAACCGGACGCTGGGCCTGTCGGATGTATTGTCCATCCGGCAGTCCCGGCACCAGACGCGCCCTGTCCTCATCCCCAACAGGTGCGGCGCGCTTCATGGGCGGTGCGTATCCCCGAAGGGGATGCGCGCCGCCCTTTTTGTTGCCGGCAGCCGGGGCGGCGCAAAAAAGGGGCCGCGCGATCGCGGCCCCCCCTGGTTCCGGGCGGACTCCGGCGGTCAGGCGCCGCGGGTCTTGGCGACCTCGGCGGCGAAGTCTTCCTTTTCCTTCTCGATGCCCTCGCCCACGGCGACGCGGGCAAAGCCGGTGACCTCGACGCCCGCGTCCCTGGCGGCCTGTGCCACGGTGATGTCGGGGTTGATCACGAACTTCTGGCCGAGAAGGGTGACCTCCTCGAAGAACTTCGCCATGCGGCCGACGATCATCTTCTCGATGACCGCCTCGGGCTTGCCCGACTCGCGCGCCTGTTCGGTCAGCACCGCCTTCTCCCGCTCGATCAGCGCGGTGTCGAGGTCGCGTTCGCTGAGCGAGGCGGGCGAGGTCGCGGCCACATGCATCGCGATCTGCTTGCCGATCGCGGCGGCCTTGTCCTTCGGCCCCTTCAGCGCCACGAGGACGCCGATCTTGCCCATGCCCTCGGCGGCGGCATTGTGCACGTAGGAGACGACCGTGTCGCCTTCCAGCACATGCATCCGGCGCAGGTTCATGTTCTCGCCGATCCGCGCGATGGCCTCGGTGATCACGTCCTCGACCGGCGTGCCGTTCAGGTGGGTGGCGCGCAGCACCTCGACGCTTTCCCCGGTCTGGAGCGCCAGATCGGTGATGTCGCGGACCATCTGCTGGAAATCGGCGTTCTTCGCCACGAAGTCGGTTTCCGAGTTGATCTCGATCGCGACGCCGCGGCCGTCGCGGACGGCGATGCCGACGAGCCCCTCGGCCGCGACCCGGCCCGATTTCTTGGCGGCCTTGGCCAGGCCCTTGGTGCGCAGCCAGTCGACGGCGGCTTCCATGTCGCCGTTGGTTTCGGTCAGGGCCTTCTTCGCGTCCATCATGCCTGCGCCGGTGGTGTCGCGCAGTTCCTTGACCATTTGTGCGGTGATCGCCATGTCTGGCTCTCCTTCAACTTCGGATGGGTCGGGCGGGGCCTGGCCCTCGCCCGATGGGCGGGAGGGCGGGGGCGATGGCCCCCTGCCCCGTCGGGTGTCGGCCGCCTCAGGCCTCGGCGACGGTTTCCTCCGCCGGCGCCTCTTCCAGCGCGCCGAGGTCGATGCCGGCCGCGCCCATCTGTGCCGACATGCCGTCAAGCGCGGCACGGCTGACGAGGTCGCAGTAAAGCGCGATGGCGCGGGCCGCGTCGTCGTTGCCCGGGATCACGTAGTCCACGCCCTTGGGCGAGCAGTTGGTGTCGACCACGGCCACGACCGGGATGCCGAGCTTCTGCGCCTCGAGGATCGCAAGGTCTTCCTTGTTGACGTCGATGACGAAGATCAGGTCCGGCAGGCCGCCCATCTCGCGGATGCCGCCGAGGGCCGCCTGAAGCTTGGTCTGCTCGCGCTCCATGCCGAGCCGTTCCTTCTTCGTCAGGCCGGATGCGCCGGCGCCGAGAACCTCGTCGATCTGCTTCAGGCGGCTGATCGACTGGGAAACGGTCTTCCAGTTGGTCAGCGTGCCGCCGAGCCAGCGGTGGTTCATGTAATACTGCGCGCATTTCTCGGCGGCCTCCGCGACCGGCTTCTGCGCCTGCCGCTTGGTCCCGACGAAGAGGATGCGGCCGCCCTTGGCAACGGTCTCGCGGATGACGTTGAGCGCGGTGTCCAGCATCGGCACCGTCTGCGTCAGGTCGATGATGTGGATGCCGTTGCGGTCGCCGTAGATGTATTCGGCCATCCGCGGGTTCCAGCGCTGCGTCTGGTGGCCATAGTGAACGCCAGCTTCCAGAAGCTGGCGCATCGAGAAATCGGGAAGCGCCATGTCCATTTCCTTTCCGGTTTGCGCCTCGGCGAAGCCATCAGGGATCGCTCCCAACCGGCGGACACTGTCGGGATTTCTCCCCGAAAGGCCCAAGCCTCGCCTGTGAAGTGGCGGGCATATATGCCAGATCGGCGCCGCACACAAGCCCCGGCCGCCGAACCGGCCCGCCCCTTGCGCCGGGGCCCGGCGGCGCGCAGTATCGGGCGGCCCCAGCAAGGATCCTGCCGATGCCGCTCCCGGCCTTCATCCGCGCCCTGCCCGCGCTCGATCTGCCCTTTCCCGACGATGCGGTGCGGACGAACGCGGTCCGCTCCGACACGGGCCTCGTCGTCTTCTTCACCTTCCTGAAGGATTTCGACCTGCCACCGCATTCGCAAAAGGGCCAGTATGGAACCGTGCTCGAAGGCTCCATCGAACTCACCGCCGGCGGGGTCACCCGCCGCATCCGGCCGGGCGAACCCTACGACATCCCCGCGGGCACGGTGCATTCGGCGCGCATCGCCGCCGGCACCCTCGTCATGGACGTCTTCGAGGAACCCGACCGCTATCCGTTGCGCGGCTGACGCGGGGGGCGCTTGCCTGTCCCGAGGTTTCGCGGCAAGGAGCGGCGATGCGCACACGCCCCGACATCCTCTGCATCGGTTCGGTCCTGTGGGACATCATCGGCCGCACCCCCGCCCGCATGGCCGCCGGCGCCGACCTGCCGGGGCGGATCACGCGGTCGCCGGGCGGGGTCGCGCTCAACATCGCCATGACGCTGGCCGGGTTCGGTCTGCGCCCCGCGCTTCTCAGCGTGATCGGCCGGGATGCCGAAGGCGACGAGCTTGTGGCGGCCTGCCGCCGCCTCGGGCTCGATACCGGCCACATCCATCGCTCCGACGACCTGCCGACCGACCGCTACATCGCCGTGGAAGACGGCAACGGGCTTGTCGCCGCCATCGCCGACGCCCATTCGCTCGAGGCCGCGGGGGATAGGATCCTGCGCCCCCTCGGCGACGGCAGGCTCGGGTCGGCGGGGGCGCCCTGGGAAGGGCCCGTCGCGCTCGACGGCAACCTCACCCGGGGCGTTCTCGCCGATATCGCCGCCTCGCCTCTCTTCGCCGCGGCCGACCTGCGGGTGGCGCCCGCCTCGCCCGGCAAGGCCGAGCGGCTCCTGCCGCTTCTGCCCCTGCGGCGCGCCACGCTCTACGTCAATCTGGAGGAGGCGGGCATCCTCTGCCAGTGCCGCTTCGCCACCGCGCCCGAGGCGGCCGAGGCGCTTCTCCGGCGCGGCGCGGCCCGCGTCCTCGTCACCGACGGCGCCCGGACCGGCGCCGACGGCGCCGCGGACGGCATCCTGACGGCCGCCCCGCCCGCGGTTGCGGTGACACGGGTCACCGGCGCGGGCGACACGTTCATGGCCGCCCATATCGTCGCCGAACGCCGTGGCGAGGCGCGTGCCGCCGCCCTTCGCTCGGCCCTCGCCGCCGCCGCCCAATTCGTCACGGGAGACATCGGAACATGACCGCCCCCCTCGCCTTCTCCGCCGAGGTCACGCAGGCCCGCCGGACCGGCGCGCCGGTCGTCGCGCTGGAATCGACGATCATCACCCACGGAATGCCCTTCCCGCAGAATCTGGAGACGGCGCGGCGGGTGGAGGCCGAGGTCCGCGCCGCAGGCGCGGTGCCCGCGACCATCGCGGTGATGGCGGGCCGGCTGCACGTCGGGCTGGAGCCGGCCGAGCTTGAAGGCCTCGCCTCCGCCACCGGCGTGATGAAGCTCTCCCGCGCCGACCTTGCCCCCTGCCTCGCCACGGGGCGCACCGGCGCGACCACGGTCGCGGCCACGATGATCGCCGCCGATCTGGCCGGGATCGCCGTCTTCGCCACCGGCGGGATCGGCGGCGTCCACCGCGGTGCCGAGACGAGCTTCGATGTCTCCGCCGACCTGCACGAACTGGCCCGCACCCCCGTCACCGTCGTCGCCGCCGGCGCCAAGGCGATCCTCGACCTGCCGAAGACGCTCGAGGTGCTGGAAACGCTCGGCGTGCCGGTCATCGCGGTGGGCCAGGACGAGCTTCCCGCCTTCTGGTCGCGCCGTTCGGGCCTGCCCGCGCCCCTGCGCATGGACCGGCCGGAGGAGATCGCCCGCGCCCATCTGATGCGCGCCCGCCTCGGGCTCCGGGGCGGCCAGCTCGTCGCCAACCCGATCCCGGCCGAGGCGGAAATCCCGCGCGAAAGCATCCTGCCCGCGATCGAGGCGGCCCTGGCCGAGGCCGCGCGGCGGGGCATCGCGGCCAAGGAGGTGACACCCTTCCTGCTCTCCCGCATCTTCGATCTGACCGCAGGCCGCTCGCTTCCCGCCAACATCGCGCTCATCCTCAACAACGCCCGCCTTGCCGCCCGGATCGCCGCCGCCATTGCGCAGGAGCCGTCTGCCCGGCCATTGTGAGGCGGGCGGGGGCGGCCTACAGTCGCCGGTGAAGGACGGGGGGAGAGCGCGATGACGGCCGACCAGGATGGCCCCGATCACGAGCGAGGCGTGCACGGGCCAGGCAGCCAGGCGCCGGGCAGCCACGGGTCGGGCAGCCACGGGCACCGCAGGCGCGGGATCGTCGCGCGGCTGCGGGCGAATTTCATCACCGGCCTGGTGGTCATCGCCCCCATCGGCTTCACGCTCTGGCTGATCTGGACGGTGACGGGCTGGATCGACGGCTGGGTGCTGCCCTTCGTCCCGGCGGCCTACCAGCCCGACCGTCTGATCCGCGACGCGTTCGGCGAGGACACGGCGATCAACGTGCGCGGGATCGGCGTCGTCCTGTTCCTGGTCTTCACGGTCTTCGTGGGCTGGGTGGCCAAGGGGCTGATCGGCCGGTCGCTCATCGCCTGGGGGGAAAGCGTCGTCGACCGGATGCCGATCGTCCGGTCGGTCTACAATGGCGTGAAGCAGGTCGCGGAAACCGTCTTCAGCCAGTCCGAGGCGAAATTCGACAAGTCCTGCCTCGTGGAATATCCGCGCAAGGGCATGTGGGGCATCGGCTTCGTCTCGACCACCGCCAAGGGCGAGATCCTGGAGAAGATCCCCGAAGACGAGGTGCTGACGGTGTTCCTCGCCACGACGCCGAACCCCACGTCGGGCTTCCTTCTCTACGTGCCCAGGCGCGACGTGATCTTCCTCGACATGTCGGTGGAGGATGCGGCCAAGCTGATCATCTCGGCGGGCCTCGTCTATCCTCCCGCCCCGCGCCAGCCGGAACCCCCGGCAGAGCCGGGCTGACGCGCGCGCCTCAGCCGAACATCCGCACGAGGTCGACCGAGCTTTCGCGGTTGAGCCTTTCGCCATGTTCGGCCAGGAACCGGTCCGCTGCGGCGATCCCCGCCTCCTTCAGCGCGAAGAGAAGCCCCGGCGTCGGCGTCAGCTTGCTCGTGGCGGAGAGGTCGTCCATCAGGTCGTCGTCGGCGATGATGTGCACGAGCACGTCCTTCATCGCCTCGGCATTCATCGCGCCCATCCGGATCAGCCGCTTGACGAAGCTGATCGCGCGGAACTCGGCCAGAAGCGAGGTGTTGAAGCTGATCTCGTTGATCCGGTCCTGGATTTCGGCGGCGATCCTCGGCACCGAGTCCCGGACGAGCGGATTGATGCTGACGACGACGATGTCGCGCGGCAGGTGCCGGGCATAGAGCGGAAAGAGCGCGGGGTTGCCGGTGTAGCCGCCGTCCCAGTAGGCCTCCATCCGCCCGGTCTTCGGATCCTCGATTTCCACCGCCTGGAAGACTGTCGGCAGGCAGGCCGAGGCGAGGATCACCTCGGGCGTGATCTGGTGCGAGGGAAAGACCCGTATCCGGCCCGTGCGCACGTTCGTCGCCGCCACGTAGAGGTCGGGTCCGGCCGGGCCGCGGACATGGTCGAACTCGAACGCCTGCGCGACGCGCTCCAGCGGATTCCTGTAGAAGGGGCCGAAATCATAGGGGCTGAAGACGCGCGAGGCGACGTCGACCGGCGAGAAGGGCGCGAGTCTTTCGGTCACGCCCGACCAGATGCCCGCGATCGGCAGGAAGGCGCGGAACCAGTCGCCCAGCCGCACATCGCCCACCGCGCCCACCTGTTCCCAGAGCCAGTCGAGGTTTTCCCGCGCCGCCTGCCGCCCGCCCCGGGCAAGGCCGGATTTCACCGCGGCGCCGTTCAGCGCGCCCGCCGACGTGCCCGAAATCCCCGCGATCTCGATCCCGTCCTCGCGCAGAAGCCGGTCGAGCACGCCCCAGGTGAAGGCGCCATGCGCCCCCCCGCCCTGGAGTGCGAGGTTGATCCTCCGCATCGCTCACCCCCTTCATTCTGGCGGAAATATCCCGGGGGGCCCGGGGGGCAGCGCCCCCCTCCCGCAGGCGCGTCCCGCGTGAGCCCTGCGCGAGGCCCGCAGGCGCGCGCGCCCCCTGCGCCCGCCCCGGGGCCCTTTCAGAGCGCGGTCCAGCCGCCGTCCACGGAAATCGTCGTGCCGGTGATCTGCGCCGCCGCGGCCGAGCAGAGAAAGACCGTCGTGCCGCCGATCTCCTCGACCGTGGCGAACTGGCGTGAGGGCTGGCGTTCCAGCATCACCTCGCGGATCACCGTCTCGCGGTCCATGTTGTGCACTTTCATCTGGTCGGGGATCTGCGCCTCGACGAGCGGCGTCAGCACGTAGCCGGGGCAGATCGCGTTCACGGTGATGCCTTGCCCGGCGGTCTCGAGCGCTGCGGTCTTGGTCAGCCCGACGAGCCCGTGCTTGGCCGCGACATAGGCAGACTTGAAGGGCGAGGCGGTCAGCCCGTGGGCCGAGGCGATGTTGACGATCCGCCCCCAGCCGGTCTTGCGCATCCCCGGCAGCGCCGCCGCCGTGGTATGGAAGGCCGACGTGAGGTTGATCGCCAGGATCGCGTTCCACTTCTCGACCGGGAATTCCTCGATCGGCGCCACGAACTGGATGCCCGCGTTGTTCACCAGGATGTCGCAGCCGCCGGCCTTTTCCACCAGCGACCGGCATTCCTCGCCTTTCGACATGTCGGCCTTGATGTAGCGCACCTTCACCCCGAACTCCGCCGCCATGTCGTCGGCCAGCTTGTGGTCCTCTTCGCCGTCGGTGAAGGAATTGAGGATGACGTTGGCGCCCGCCCGGGCCAGTTCCCGTGCCGTGCCGAGCCCGATGCCCGAGTTGGAGCCCGTGACGATCGCGGTCTTTCCGGAAAGGGACATGTTCGCCTCCTGTGTTTTGCGATGCAGCAAACATAGACGCCGCGGGCGCAAAATCCACCGCCTTCACGCCATCGTGGCAGGTGTTGCGCCGCAATCCGATTCGGGAAATCCGCCGGCCCGGGCATCCGCAGCAGACGAAGAAAAAAACGCCCGCACGAGGCGGGCGTTAAGTCATTGAGGCAGGTTTCATACAGGCAAGAAACCTATCGAGCAGTGATCACTTTATACGCGGTCCTTCGCCGGCGGCCAAGCTAAAAGTTTGAAAAGGCAGGGAAGCGGCGATAGCGTCGCGGCCGATACGGCGGGGCAGCGGGGATTGTTGCGCAAATGCGACCGGAGTTTTTCACGCGGGCGGGAAAGGGCCTCGCCCTGATCGTCGCGCTGGTGGTGGCGGTGCCGGCGGGCGCCGAGCCGCAGCACGGCATAGCTATGTATGGCCACCCCGCGCTTCCACCCGATTTTGTGTCGCTGCCCTATGTCAACCCCGATGCGCCCAAGGGCGGGCGGATCGTCTTCGGCGAGCCCGGCGGCTTCGATTCGCTCAATCCCTGGATCCTCAAGGGCAACGCGCCCTGGGCGCTCGGCCTGCACACGGTGGAGACGCTGATGGGCCGGTCGATCGACGAGCCCTTCACGCTCTACGGCCTTCTCGCCGAATCGGTGGAGACCGACGACGCCCGCTCCTGGGTCGAGTTCACGCTGCGCCCCGAGGCCCGATTCTCCGACGGTTCCCCCGTCACGATCGAGGACGTGATGTGGAGCTACGAGACGCTCGGCACGAAAGGCCATCCGCGCTACCAGACCGCCTGGGCCAAGGTGGCGAGGATGGAGCAGACCGGCGAACGGTCCGTCCGCTTCACCTTCAACGCGCCCGACCGCGAGCTTGCGCTCTTGATGGGGATGCGGCCGGTCCTGAAGAAGGCGCAGTGGCAGGGCAAGGATTTCGCCGCCGGCACGCTCGAGGTGCCGGTCGGCTCCGGCCCCTATGTGGTCGAGGCGTTCGAGCCCGGACGCTTCATCCGCTTCCGCCGCAACCCCGACT
This sequence comes from Paracoccaceae bacterium, assembly GCA_039808285.1. Taxonomy (GTDB): domain Bacteria; phylum Pseudomonadota; class Alphaproteobacteria; order Rhodobacterales; family Rhodobacteraceae; genus Albidovulum. The sequence continues at coordinate 12,182 of JBDHSQ010000038.1, read as the reverse complement.
GGTGGGGCCGCGATCTCGGCTTCAACCGCGGCCAGAACAATTTCGACGAGATCCGCTACGACTATTTCGGCGACGGCGACGTGGTCTTCCAGGCCTTCACCGCCGGCGAGACGACCAGCCTGCGCGAGACCAACGCGCGGAAATGGCAGGAGCGATACGACTTCGCCGCGATCCGCTCCGGCGAGGTGGTGAAGTCGGAGATTCCGAACCAGCGCCCCTCCGGCATCACCGGGCTGGTGATGAACACCCGCAACCCGGTCTTCGCCGACTGGCGGGTGCGCGAGGCGATGATCCTCGCCTTCAACTTCGAGTTCATCAACCAGACGCTGAACGGCGGGATCGAGCCGCGCATCACCTCCTACTTCTCCAACTCCGTGCTCGGGATGGATCACGGGCCGGCGGCGGGCAAGGTGGCCGAGCTTCTCGCCCCCTTCGCCGCCGATCTGCCGCCCGGCACGCTGGAAGGCTATGCCCTCCCCGAGGGCGACGCCGCCCGCGCCGTCGACCGGGGCAACCTGCGCAAGGCGTTGAAACTTTTCGAGGAAGCGGGCTGGACGGTGCAGGACGGCGCGATGAAGGACGCCGGGGGCAAGCCCTTCACCTTCGAGATCGTGCTGGCCGCGGGTGCCACCGAGACCCAGACCATCGTCGACATCTACACCGAGGCGCTGAAGACCATCGGCATCACCCCGCGGGTGACCGTCGTCGACAGCGCGCAATACACCGAGCGGACGAACACCTACGCCTTCGACATGGCCTGGTATACCCGCGCGCTCTCGCTCAGCCCCGGCAACGAGCAGATGCTCTACTGGGGCGCCAGGGGGGTGACCGAGCCGGGGTCGCGCAACTGGATGGGGATGAACTCGCCCGCGGCCGAGGCGATGGTGGCGGCGATGGTCGAAAGCCGCAGCCAGGAGGATTTCATCGCCGCCACCCAGGCGCTCGACCGGGTGCTGACGGCGGGGCGCTACGTCATCCCGGTCTGGTTCCCGAAGGTCTCGCGCATTGCCCATTCCGCCCGGCTTCACTACCCCGAAAGGATTCCGCTATACGGGGACTGGCCGGGCTTCCAGCCGGAAACCTGGTGGTATGAGGACTGAGAGCATGAAGAAACTGATCCTGATCGCCGCCCTTGCCGCGCTTGCCGCCTGCAACACCGTCGCCGGCGTGGGCGATGACGTGTCCGCCGGGGCGCGCACCGTGCAGAACTGGTTCTGACCTCTTCGGGAAGGCGCATCGCGACAACGTTACAATGCGGCCGTAAGCCGCGTTCATGAACATCCTTGTCCTCTGCACCGGCAATTCTGCCCGCTCCATCCTGCTTGAGGCAATGCTGAACGCCCGCTCGGGCGGGCGGCTGGCGGCGTTCTCAGCCGGGTCGCAGCCCAAGGGCGAAGTGCATCCGGCGGCGCTTGCACTGCTTGCCCGGAAAGGGCTGGCGACGGGGGCGCTCCGCTCCAAGTCGTGGGGCGAGTTCGCGCGGCCGGACGCCCCCCGGATGGACGCGGTCATCACCGTCTGCGCCGCGGCCGCGGCCGAGACCTGCCCGCTCTGGCCCGGTGTGCCGGTCCGTGCCCATTGGGGCGTCGACGATCCGGCCGCGGCGCCCGAGGCGGAGCGGGCGGAGGCCTTCGAGGCCGCCTACGCCGCGCTCGAGGCCCGCGCCGCGGCCCTTCTCGCCTTGCCACTCGCGACAATGACGCCGGCGGAGTTGGGCGCGGCGCTCAACCGTATCGGGGAGGGTTGAATGGCGCGGATGCCGTGGGCGGAGGCGCCGGGGCGGCGGTGCTCCTGACCGCCGCCCTGGGCTCCGGCATCATGGCCGAACGCCTGTCGGCCGGGAACCCGGGCCTGGCGCTTCCGGCAAATGCGATCGCCACGGCTCGCGCGCTTTTCGCCCTCGTCACCGCGCTGGCGCCCGTTTCCGGGGCGCATCTCAACCCGGCCGGGACGCTCGTTCACGCTCGGGCTCGTCTTCGCGATCTTCGGCGGGCGCCGCCATGCCCCGGGGTTCGTCCCTGCACGGAACACCGCGGCCTCTGCCGGCGCGGTTTTTCCGCCGAGGCTCTTTTCTCCGCCGCAATAGACATGCACATTGGAGGGAGGTACCCGCCCCACGTAACGAGGCCTGGCGATGAAATGGCACCATGTCCAGGAAAACTGGCCCGCCTTCTTCGAGGCGATCCTCGACAGGTGGCCCGACGCCGACGAGACCGAGCTTGAGGCGGTCGACGGCGACCAGCGCGCCTTCATCGCCTATATCGCCGAACTGACGGAGCAGGAGCCCGCCGACGTGCGCGAGGAAATCCGCGAGTGGCTGACGGGCGAGCTTCCCTCCGACGTGGTGATGGACCCGCGCCACGACGACCACTCGATCCGCCTGTCCAGCAAGTTCCTTCCCGAGGGCGAGGACGAATACGACGACGACGCCCGCTTCGGCGACGACGACGCGGTGCCGGACGACGGCGACTGAGGGGCCGGACGCCCTGCCCTATCCCAGGGCGTAGCCCGCGCCGCGCACGGTGCGCACCGGATCCTCGCCGCCATGCGTGCAAAGCGCCTTGCGCAGCCGCCCGACATGGACATCCACCGTCCGCGTGTCGAGGTAGATGTCGCGCCCCCAGACCCGGTCCAGCAGTTGCTCGCGGCTCCAGACCCGGCCGGGCTTCTCCATCAACGTCGCCAGCAGCCGGAATTCGGTCGGCCCGAGCTTCAGTGCATTGCCGCCGCGGTGAACCCGGTGCGTCTCGGGGTCGAGCGTGATGTCCTGGTATTCCAGGATCTCGCCCACTGCCGAGGGGCGCGCGCGGCGCAACTGGGTGCGCACCCGCGCCATCAGCTCCATCACCGAATAGGGCTTGACCATGTAGTCGTCCGCGCCGGTCTCCAGCCCGCGGACAAGGTCCACCTCCTCCGACCGGGCCGACAGCATGATGATCGGCACGGCCCGCGTCTCGGACCGCGACTTCAGCCGGCGGCAGACCTCGATCCCCGAGACATTGGGCAGCATCCAGTCCAGCACGATCAGGTCCGGCGCTTCCTCGGCGACCATCAGCAGCGCCTCCTCGCCGTTGTCGGCCTCGGCCACGCGATAGCCCTCGGCCTTCAGGTTGTAGGCGAGGATCTCGCGCTGGGCGGCCTCGTCCTCGACGATCAGGACGGTGGGCGTCTGCATCTCACTTGCCCTCGATCCCGATCGTGGTGACGCTTTCGGCCTTGGGGCGCGTTTCCTCCGGCAGCGCGCCGGTCACCAGGTAGATGACCTGTTCGGCGATGGTGGTCGCGTGGTCGCCCATGCGTTCGACGTTCTTGGCGATGAAATGCAGGTGCATGCAGGCGGTGATGTTGCGCGGATCCTCCATCATGTGGGTCAGGAACTCGCGGAAGAGCGCATTGTACATCTGGTCGACGTCACGGTCGCGGTTGCGCACGTCCCCCGCCAGCGCCACGTCGCGGGTGTTGTAGGCGTCGAGCGCGTCCGACAGCATCTGCACCACCGCCCGCGCCATCCGGCGGAGCGACCCGCCCGCGCCGGGAATCGCCGCCATGTGGCCAAGCACGTTGGCGCGCTTGGCCATGTTCTTGGCATAGTCGCCGACGCGTTCCAGGCTGGCCGCGATCTTCATCACCGTCAGCACCGTGCGCAGGTCGGACGCGGCCGGGGCGCGCAGCGCGATGAGCCGCGCCGCCTCCTCGTTGATCTTCTCCTCGAGCGCGTCGATGGCCTTGTCGGCCGCGCGCACCTTTGCCGCCAGATCCTCGTCGCGCGCCTCCAGCGCCTCGGCTGCCTGGAGGATCGCGGTCTCCACCATGCCGCCCATGCGCATGACCATTTCCTGGATCGCCTCCAGATCGCGGTCGAAGGCGCGCAGGATGTGTTGCTCGGTCATGTCCGGTCCCCCCCGTTCAGCCGATCCGGCCGGTGATGTAGCTTTCGGTCCGCGGGTCGCGCGGATTGGTGAAAATCTGCGACGTCTCGCCGTATTCGACAAGGTGGCCGAGGTGGAAGAAGGCGGTGCGCCGGCTGACGCGGGCGGCCTGCTGCATCGAATGGGTGACGATCACGACCGAGAACTGGGTGCGGATCTCGTCGATCAGCTCCTCCACCTGGGCGGTGGCGATCGGGTCGAGCGCCGAACAGGGCTCGTCCATCAGGAGCACTTCGGGCGAGGTGGCGATAGCGCGCGCGATGCACAGGCGCTGCTGCTGGCCGCCCGAAAGCCCGGTTCCCGGCGCCGACAGCCGGTCCTTCACCTCGGCCCAGAGCGCGGCCTTCCTGAGCGAGGCCTCGACGATCACGTCGAGTTCCGCCCGGTTGCGGGCAAGACCGTGGATCTTCGGCCCGTAGGCCACGTTGTCGTAGATCGACTTCGGAAACGGGTTGGGCTTCTGGAAGACCATTCCCACGCGGGCGCGCAATTGCACCGGGTCCACCCGCCGGTCGTAGATGTCCTCGCCGTCCAGTGTGATCCTGCCCTCGACGCGGGCGCCGGCGATGGTGTCGTTCATCCGGTTGAGGCAGCGCAGGAAGGTGGACTTGCCGCAGCCCGAGGGGCCGATGAAGGCCGTCACCGTGCGGTCGCCGATGTCGATGCTCACGTCCCTGATCGCGTGGGTCTCGCCGTAGAACACCTGCACGTTGCGCGCCGCGATCTTGGCCACGGCGGCGGCAGTGGCCGTGCCGGCCGGTCGCATGTCGTCCATGATGTCTGTCCCTGTCATGATGTGCCCCCTACCAGCGCCGTTCGAACCTGCGGCGCAGGAAGATCGCCAGCGCGTTCATGACCAGAAGGAAGACGAGAAGCACGACGATCGCCCCCGAGGCGCGCTCGACGAAGCCCGGATCGCCGCGCTGCGTCCAGTTGTAGACCTGGACCGGAAGCGCCGCCGCCGGGTCGAAGAGCCCCGCGGGCAGGCCGCCGGGCATGTCGCGCACGAACGCCACCATCCCGATGAGAAGAAGCGGCGCGGTTTCGCCGAGCGCCTGCGCCAGACCGATGATCATGCCCGTCAGGATGCCCGGCAGCGCGAGCGGCACGACATGATGGAAGACGGTCTGGAGCTTCGAGGCGCCGACGCCGAGCGCGGCGTCGCGGATCGACGGCGGCACCGCCTTCAGGGCCGCGCGCGTGGGGATGATGATCCGCGGCAATGTCATCAGAGTCAGGACCAGCCCGCCGACGATCGGTGCGGATTGCGGCAGGCCCGCGAAGTTGATGAAGACGGCAAGGCCGAGGATGCCGTAGACGATCGAGGGCACTGCCGCGAGGTTAGCGATGTTGACCTCGATGATGTCGGTGAACCGGTTTCGCGGCGCGAATTCCTCCAGATAGACCGAGGCCGCGACACCGATGGGCAGCGACAGCGCCAGGACGACGATCATCATGTAGAGCGAGCCCAGCACGGCGACGCCGAGGCCCGCCGCTTCTGGGCGCTTGTCCGACGCGTCGGGCATGGTCAGGAAGCCGGGGTTGAACGCCAGGCCGAGCATCCCCTTCGCCTTCAGCGCCTCGGCAAGCGCAAGCTGGCCCGGACTGACGTTGGAATCGAGCCTTGCGCTTTCCATCGTCACCCGCCCCTTGAGGTAGCCGTCGATCCGCCCCGAGGCGAGCGCGGTGAAGGCGACGGTCTGGCCGATCAGGCCGGGATCGGCCAGCACCATGTCGCGCAGGCGGGCGGGCGCCTGTTCGGACAGAAGCCCCGCGATTTCCTTCGGCGTGAGGCCGTCGGTGCCGACCCCGGCCGCCTCGACGGCGGCGGCAAAGCCTGCACCGAGCACCTTCGCATAGCCCACCGTGGTGACCTTGGCGAGGTCGGCCGGGTCGCGGCTGCCCTTCCTGTCGAGCACCGCGGCATCGAGCGTCACCGGGAAGGTGACGAAGGTCTGGCGGAAGGCCGGCAGCCCCGCCGAAAGGATCGACGCCAGAAGCCACACGAGCGCGAGAAGCGCGGTGACGATGGCGACAAGGCCGGAGGCACGGAACCGCGCCTCGGCGGCGTTGCGCCGCTTCACCCTTTCGTCGGGCGCGAGAAGCGATGCGCCGCGGGTGCGGGGGGCCGGGACGGCGGCGGCGTCGGTCATTCGTATTGCTCCCGATACTTGCGCACGATGACCAGCGCGAGGACATTGAGCGCGAGCGTCATGACGAAAAGGGTGAGGCCGAGCGCGAAGGCCACCAGCGTCTCGGGGCTGGCGAATTCGGTGTCGCCGGTGAGCTGGCTGACGATCTTCACCGTCACCGTGGTCATCGCCTCGAACGGGTTCAGCGACAGCTTCGCCGCCGCCCCCGCCCCCATCACCACGATCATCGTCTCGCCGATCGCGCGGCTCGCCGCCAGAAGGACGGCGCCGACGATCCCCGGCAGGGCCGCGGGCAGCACCACCTTGCGCACGGTTTCCGACCGCGTCGCGCCAAGCCCGAGTGAGCCGTCCCTGAGCGCCTGCGGCACCGCGTTCATGATGTCGTCGCTCAGCGACGAGACGAACGGGATCACCATGATGCCCATGACGAGGCCCGCCGTCATCACCGAGGACGACGAGGATCCGATCCCGAGCGGCCGGGCGAGCCAGTCGCGCAGGAGCGGCCCGACCGTGATCAGCGCGAAAAGCCCGTAGACGATCGTCGGGATGCCGGCGAGAAGCTCGATCGCCGGCTTGATCCAGGCCCGCGCCCGGGCCGAGGCGTATTCGGACAGGTAGATCGCCGACATGAGGCCGACGGGCACCGCGACGAGGAGCGCGATCAGCGAGACATAGAGCGTCCCCCACAGAAGCGGCCAGATGCCGAGGTCCGAGCCGCCGCGGAACTGCGGGTTCCACACCGTCGAGAAGAAGAAATCGGCGGCGGGATAGAGCCGGAAGAAATGCAGCGTCTCGAACAGCAGCGACGCGACGATCCCCGCCGTTGTCAGGATCGCGATCAGCGACGAGCCGATCAGGAGGCCGAGGACGAGGGTCTCGGAGACGTTGCGCGCGCGGAAGCCGGGGCGGACGCGGGAAAGCCCGTAGCCGAGCCCGGCAAGCGCCAGCGCCAGAACCGCCCCCGTCATCGCCCGGTGTCCGCCGCGCGCCATGTCGCGGCGGGCCAGCGCCGCGTCGACGGCCGAGGGGCCGATGTCGCCGCCGAGCGCCACGCCGGCCTCGGCCAGCCGCGCCCGCAGACCGCCCGCATCCGCGCACAGCGCGGCCAGCGCCTCTTCCCCGACCGCGCCCGCCGCGACGAGCCGGTCGAGACCCTCGCCGATCCGGCGCACGTCGGCCATCACGAGGCCGGGCGTCGATCCCGCGGGGATGTCCGCGGCGTCGATCATGCCGCCGACACGGGCGTCGATGACGACGGGCTGGAGCAGGAGCCAGGCCCCCATCAGGACGAGCCCCGGCACCGCGGCAAGGAGGAAGGCCGTCTGGCCGTGATGGCGCGGAAGCGAATGCAGCTTGCGCGTGTCGCCTGCCACGCTCGCCACCGCGCGCCTGCGCGCCAGCGCGAAGGCCAGCGCCGCGAGCGCCAGGACAGAGAGGATCAGGTAACCGTTCGTCATTTCCCACCCGGACCGGAGCCGGCGCCGGGGCGCCGGTGACGGAGGCGCCCGTCCGGGCGCCTCCGGGCTGTTTCGTTCATTCGAGCGGCCCCATCGGCGTCCCGGCGGCAACCGCCTCCTGCGTCGCGGCAAGATCGGGGTCGGACACGAGGCCGTAGTCCGCAAGCGGGCCGTCCGGGCCGGCCATGTCGTCGGACACGAAGAACTCGATATATTCCTTCAGGCCCGGGATCACGCCGAGATGCGCCTTCTTCACGTAGAAGTAGAGCGGACGGGAGACCGGATAGTCCCCGGACGCGATCGTCTCGACCGAGGGCACGATGCCTTCCATCGTGGCCACGCGCAGCTTGTCGGTGTTGTTCTGGTAGAACGACAGGCCGAAGACGCCGATCGCGCCCCCGTTGGCGTCCAGACGCGCGAGCGTCTCGGTATAGTCGCCGTCGATGTCGACCGATGTGCCGTCGGTGCGCAGCGCGAGGCAGGCCTTCGCGCCCTCCTCCTCGCCCTTTGCGGCGACGAGCGCCTCTTCGGCGCCCGACGCCTTGCAACCGGCCTCCAGCACCTTCACGTCGAAGACCTCGCGCGTGCCGTGCTTGGTGCCGGGGATGAAGGCAAGGATGTCCTGCGCGGGCAGCGCGGGATTCACGTCGGCCCAGGTCTTCGCCGTGTTCGCGACAAGCGCGCCGTCCCTCACGACCTCGGCGGCGAGCGCGTTGTACCAGTCGGCGGGCGTGAACGCGAATTCGGCGCCGTTCACGTCGGACGCAAAGACGATCCCGTCATAGCCGATGCGGACCTCCATGATCTCCGTCACGCCGTTCCGGGCGCAGAGGTCGATGTCGGACTGCTTGATGCGCGAGGACGAGTTGGCGATGTCGATGGTGTTCTCGCCCACGCCCTCGCAGAGCTTCTTGCGCCCCGCGCCGGAACCGCCGCCTTCCACCACCGGGGTCGGGAAGTCGAAATTCTCGCCGAAGGCCTCGGCGACGATCGTGGCATAGGGCAGCACGGTCGAGGAGCCGGCGACCTGGATCTGGTCACGCGCCCCGGCGCCGGTGGCCGCCACGGCGGCAACCATCGCCGGCAGGGCGAATCTTGCGATGTTCATTGCGTTCTCCTGCACATCGGGTCGGGCCATCCGGTCCGGATCGCCCTGCCCCGGCTTTAGGGCGCGGCGCCAATGGTTTTGTGACATGGATGTAACTCTTTCATGACGCGCGGCGCCCGGCCGGAGCCAGGCGCGCGTCTCAGCCCGGCAGGCGGGGGCCGTCAGGGTCCGCCTTCGGCAGGATGACGATGAACCGGCTGCCCTTTCCGACCTCGCTCTCGATCCGGAAGCGGCCGCGATGGCGGTTGACGATGTGCTTGACGATCGCAAGGCCAAGCCCGGTGCCGCCTTTCGCCCGCGACCGGTCGCTGTCCACGCGGTAGAACCGCTCGGTCAGCCGCGGCAGATGGAGGGGGTCGATCCCCTCGCCCCGGTCGATGACGTCGATCTGCACCGCGGGCCCCCTCAGCACCGGCTCCCGCGCGATCCGCCGCACCCGCACGGTCACCAGATGCCCGGCGCCGCCGTATTTGATCGCGTTCTCGACGAGGTTGTGGAAGACCTGCGCGAGCTGGTCGGCATCGGCGCGCACCGCGACGCTCTCCTCCTCGGCGTCGAGGACGAGGTCGACCCCGGCCTGCCGGGCCGGATCGCGGTGGCTTGCCAGCGCCGTGCGCAACACCGCGATCACATCGACGCTGGTGTCGGGGCGCCGCCGCTCCTCGGCCTCGACCCGGCTCAGCGACAGAAGGTCGTTGACAAGCCGGATCATCCGGCCCGCCTCACGCTCCATGATTCCCAGGAAGCGGTCGCGCGCCGCGGGGTCGTCCCGCGCCGTGCCCCTGAGCGTCTCGATGAAGCCCACGAGCGCGGCGAGCGGCGTGCGGAGTTCGTGGCTGACGTTGGCCACGAAGTCGCGCCGCATCGCCACCGCGTGCTCAAGCTGCGTCAGATCGTCGAAGGCCATCAGCACGCCCTCGCCCCCGGGCGTTGCGACCGGGGTGAAGGTCACCTCCAGATGGGTCTCGCCGGCGATTCCGGCCAGAACGATTCGTGCGCTCGGCGGCGGCCGGCCGGACAGGCAGGATTCCAAGCCGTTGAGGAATTCCGGATGGCGCAGGAACGTGGCGCAGGATCGGCCCTCGAGCGGCTGGCCGAACAATGCCGCGGCGGCTGGGTTGGCCGCGAGGACGCGCTGGTCGGCATCGACCAGAACAAGCGCCATCGGCACCGCCTGGAGAATGCGCCGAATCTCTGCCGTCTGCATGGCCGCCCCTCCCGCCTTCGCCCCTGTCTCGGGCGAAACGGCGGGCGGTTCAACCCGCAGCTCATCCGGGCCCGGCGGCGCCCTTGGCGCGGGTCATTGTCGTTGATACACGTTAAGCGCGACTCCACCATCGACCATTCCCGACATGGACGATCCCGGTGGACCGATCGATGTGAAGGATGATGTGAGAGGCGGCATGTCGGACGTCGAAAAGCGAACGCGGCCTGACGCGGCGGCCACCACGGCTTGCGCCGGACTGGGCACCGGCGGTGCGAGCGTGCTCGCCGTCGATCTCGTCGCGGGGGAGATAGAGGCGCTCATGACGCCGCCGCCGCGTGCCTGCGTCTTCGTGCGGTTCGCGAAGCTGACCCCCGACTTCCTCGCGCTGGCCGCGCCGGACATCGTCGTCGCCCCGTTGTTCGGACCGGATTTCGACATCCTCGACCTTGCCGGCCGGCTCGCCGAGGCGGCGTTCGCGGGGCGGCTCTATGCCCTCACCGCGCCCCTGCCGCGGCCCGATGCGGTGCGCGCCGAAGTCCTGAGCCACGCGCCCGGGATCGCCTTCGACCTCGTCGTGACCGGGCGCGAGGGAACCGCCCGCGAGCGGGGCTGACCCCGGGCCCGGTCAGTCGCGGACCGGCTTCAGGCCGCGGCGGAACCGGGCGGCGTTCTCGCGGTAATGGGCGGCCGAGGCGAGAAGCTTCGCCTGCACCGCGGCATCGAGCAGCCGGACGACCCTTCCCGGCGCCCCCATGACAAGGCTTCCGTCGGCGATCTCCTTGCCCTCGGTGATCAGCGCGCCGGCCCCGATCAGGCAGCCCCGGCCGATCCGTGCGCCGTTCAGTACCGTCGCCCCCATGCCGATCAGCGTGCCGTCGCCGATCGTGCAGCCGTGCAGCATCGCCTTGTGGCCGATCGTGCAGTCTGCGCCGATCACCAGCGGAAAGCCCATGTCGGTGTGGCAGACCACGTTCTCCTGCACGTTCGAGCCGCGGCCGACGCGGATCTCCTCGTTGTCGCCCCTCAGCGTGGCGCCGAACCAGACGTTCGCGCCCGCCTCCAGCACCACGCGGCCGATCAGGTTCGCGTCCGGCGCCACCCAGGCGTCATCCGGAATTTGCGGTGCGATTCCATCGAGTTCCCAGATCATCCTGATTCAAACTCCCGGTTGAGGCCGCGCACGAAGTCCGAAAGCCACGGCTGGCGGTCGCGCCGCATCCGCTCGGCCAGGAGAATCGTCCTGAGATCGGCCTCGGCGCGGTCGACATCGTCGTTGACCAGCACATAGTCGTATTCCGCCCAGTGGCTGATCTCGGATTCCGATTTCGCCATCCGTCCGGCGATCACCGCGTCGCTGTCCTGCGCGCGCGTGCGCAGCCTGCGTTCCAGTTCGGCGATCGAGGGCGGCAGGACAAAGACCGACACGACATCCTTGCCGAGGACCGAGTTGCGGATCTGCTGTCCGCCCTGCCAGTCGATGTCGAAGAGCGTGTCGCGCCCCTCGGCCATCGCCGCCTCGACCGGTGCGCGGGGGCTGCCGTAGAGGTTGCCGAAGACCTCGGCATGTTCCAGCATGTCGCCCGCCGCCACCATCGACAGGAACTCCGCGCGGCTGTGGAACCAGTATTCGCGACCGTCCACCTCGCCCGGACGGGGGGCGCGGGTCGTGGCCGAGACGGAAAAGCGCAAGGTCGGATCCCAGGCCATGAGGCGTTTGGCGAGCGTCGATTTCCCGGCTCCGGACGGCGATGAAAGAATGATGAGCAAGCCCTTGCGTTTCATGGTCATTCCACGTTCTGAACCTGCTCGCGCATCTGGTCGATCACATGCTTGAGGTCAAGCCCGATCCGCGTCAGCGCGGGGTTTCCCGACTTCGAGCAGAGCGTGTTCGCCTCGCGCATGAATTCCTGCATGAGAAAGTCGAACTTGCGCCCGACCGCGCCCGTTTCGGTCAGAAGCGCCCGCGCCGCAGCGACATGGGCCGTGAGCCGGTCGAGTTCCTCGGTCACGTCGGCCTTGACGGCAAGGAGCGCCAGTTCCTGCGCCACGCGGGCGGGGTCGGCCTCGGCCGCGCCGGCCATCACGCGCGCGAGCGCCTCGTTCAGCGCCCGCGATGTCTCCGGCCGCCGCGCCTCGGCGGCGGCGGCGGCCTCGGCGCCAAGCCTTTCGACGCGGTCGATCTGGCGCGCGACCACGGCCGCAAGCGCCCGCCCCTCGGCCGCGCGCATCGCCGCGAAATCGGTCAGGAGCGGTTCGAGGTCGGCCACCAGCGCCGCAAGCAGCGGGCCGGTGCCCTCGCCCTCGCCGCCCTGGTCGGCCACGCCGCGA
>JBDHSQ010000037.1:0-29679 GCA_039808285.1 Paracoccaceae bacterium | reverse complement strand
AGGACGCCGTGGCCGACGCGCTGGCCGAGGCACTGTCGGGCGAGGCGGCCGAGGAACCCGCGCCCGGCACCGGCACCGCGCCCTCCGGCCCGCCGCTGACCGGCGGCGAGAAGGACGCGCTGGTGATCGCGGTGAAGGCCTGCTGGAACGTCGGCGCGCTCTCGACCGACGCGCTGAACACCACCGTCACGGTGGGGGTGAGCATGGACCAGGCGGGGATGCCGATCCAGAACTCGATCCGGATGATCGGCTACGAAGGCGGCGACGAGGCGGCGGCCCGGCAGGCCTACGAGGCCGGGCGCCGGGCGATCATCCGCTGCGCCAGGAACGGCTATCCGCTGCCGCCGGAGAAATATGCCCAGTGGCAGGAGGTTGAGATCACCTTCGACCCCGCGAAGATGAGGATGAAGTGACGGCCGGCCGCGCCCCTTCGCCCGCCGCCTGCGCCGGACCCGCCCGCGGGGCGGAAACCCGCGCCGGCGCCGCAGAAAGGCAACCGGCATGACCTGCACGGCGTTGACCCGCGACCGGATCGGTCGTAACCGCACCACCACGAATCGAACCCGAAGGGAAGGGGAGTCCATGACACCTGTCCGCACGCTCTGCCTCGCGCTCTGCCTCGCTGGCCTCGGCCTTTCCGCGGCCGCGCCTGCGGCGCTCGCCCAGCAGGGCCCGCTGCGCATCGAGATCACCGAGGGCGTGATCGAGCCCCTGCCTTTCGCGGTGCCGACCTTCGTGGCCGAAAACCCCTCTGCCGGGCAGGTCGCCGACCAGATCAGCCGCGTGGTGGCGGCCGACCTTGCGGGAACGGGGCTCTTCCGCGAAATCCCGTCCTCGGCCTTCATCTCGCCGGTCACCAGCTTCGATGCGCCGGTGGCCTATGCCGACTGGAAGGCGATCAACGCGCAGGCGCTGATCACCGGGGCGGTGTCGCAGGGGTCCGACGGCAGGATCAACGTCAAGTTCCGCCTCTACGACGTCTTCTCGGGGGCGCCTCTCGGCGACGGCCTGCAATTCGGCGGCGGCCAGGGCGACTGGCGGCGGATCGCCCACAAGGTGGCCGACCAGGTCTATGCCCGGATCACCGGCGAGACCGGCTATTTCGACAGCCGGGTGGTCTATGTCTCGGAAAGCGGACCGAAGGACCAGCGGCTGAAGCGGCTGGCGATCATGGATTACGACGGGGCGAACGTTCAGTATCTGACGGATTCCTCCACCATCGTGCTGGCACCGCGCTTCTCGCCCTCGGGCGACCGCATCCTCTACACCTCGTTCGAGACCGGCTTCCCGCGCATCAGGCTGATGGACCTCGCCTCGGTCAACTCGCGCGCGCTGGCCGACCTTCAGGGCAACATGACCTTCGCGCCGCGCTTCTCCCCCGATGGCGCGACGGTGGTGTTCTCGCTGTCGCAGGACGGCAATACCGACCTCTACGCGATGCAGCTTTCCTCGGGCCAGACCAGCCGGCTGACCAATGCGCCCTCGATCGAGACGGCGCCCTCGTTCTCCCCCGACGGGTCGCGGATCGTCTTCGAGAGCGACCGGTCGGGCACCCAGCAGCTTTACGTCATGCCGGCAGGCGGCGGCGAGGCGACGCGGATCAGCTTCGGCGAAGGGCGCTACGGCACGCCCGTGTGGTCGCCGCGCGGCGACATGATCGCCTTCACCAAGCAGAACGCCGGGCGCTTCCACATCGGCGTGATGCGCACCGACGGGTCGGAGGAGCGGCTTCTGACGGCCTCCTTCCTCGACGAGGGCCCGACCTGGGCGCCGAACGGGCGGGTGATCATGTTCACGCGCGAGACGGCGGGCGCGGGTGGCGTGTCGCAGCTCTTCTCGGTCGACATCTCGGGGCGGAACCTCAGGGCGGTGCCGATGGAGGGCGGCGCGTCGGACCCTGCGTGGTCGCCGCTGCTGCCGTGACGGGCGTGATGACTGCACGTTTCCAAGCGAAGCGCGGAATGCTATCGTAATCAAATCGAGCCAGAAAAGAGGCGGCAGACCCCATGACCAAGCTTTCGACGATCCTTCTTCTGACCGGCGCGCTGGCGCTTTCGGCCTGCAACAATCCTGATCGCTTTGGCGCCGGCGGCGCCGGGGCAGGCGGCATGGGCGGCGCCGGCGGCATCAGCGGCGGCGCGCTGGGCGATCCCGGCGATCCGAATTCGATCGCCTATTTCAACCAGACGATCGGCGACAAGGTTCATTTCGCCGTCGACCAGTCGACGCTTTCGGCCGAGGCGCAGTCGACCCTGACCCAGCAGGCGGGCTGGCTGAACCAGCACCCCGCCTATACCGCGATCATCGAGGGCCACGCCGACGAACAGGGCACGCGCGAATACAACATCGCGCTGGGCGACCGCCGCGCCAATGCGGTGAAGGCCTACCTTATCTCGCAAGGCGTCGGCGCCAACCGGCTCCAGACCGTGTCCTACGGCAAGGAACGCCCGCTCGCCGTCTGCTCGGACGAGGCCTGCTACACGCAGAACCGCCGCGCGGTGACCGTGGTCGGCGCGGGCGCGGGTGTCTGAGGCGGCAATGCTGCGCCCCATCCGGTTCCTTCTGGCGGCCGCCGTCCTGGCCGCCGCGACCGCGCCCGGCCTTGCCCAGGACAAGGCGCGGACGCTGGCCGACATCCGTGCCGAGCTTGGCACGCTCGCGGCCGAGTTGCAGGCGCTGAAGTCGGAGCTTCTGTCCGGCGGGCAGGCGGCGATGCAGGCCGCGGGCGGCGCCTCGGCGCTTGACCGGATGAACGCGATCGAGGCGCAGCTTTCGCGGCTGACCTCGGAGACCGAGGCGTTGCAGAACCGGGTGAGCCGGGTCGTGACCGACGGGACCAACCGGATCGGCGATCTGGAGTTCCGCCTGTGCGAGCTGGAGGAGGGTTGCGATACCGCGAACCTTCCGGTCACGCAAAGCCTGGGCGGCGAGACGGGCGCGGCGCCCGCCCCCGCGGTAACCCCCTCCGCGCCCGCGCCCGCCGCTGGCCCCACGCCGGAGCTTGCCGTCAGCGAACAGGCGGATTTCGATCGGGCGAAGGGGGCGCTCGATTCCGGTGACTTTCGCGGCGCCGCTGACCAGTTTGCGGCCTTTTCCCAATCCTACCCGGGCGGCCCCCTGACCGGCGAGGCGAACTACCTGCGCGGCGAGGCGCTGACCCAGCTCGGCGACACGTCGAACGCCGCCCGTGCCTATCTCGACGCCTTCTCGGGTGCGCCGGACGGGCCGCGCGCGCCGGCAGCACTTCTCAAGCTCGGTGCGGCACTCGGGCTTCTCGGCCAGTCCCAGGAAGCCTGCGTGACGCTGGGCGAGGTCGGCACCCGGTTCCCGACCGCGCCGGAGGCGGTGGAGGCCACGACCGCGATGCGGTCGCTCGGCTGCCAGTGACGCAGGCCGGCCGGCCCGAAGCCGAAGGCGAGGACGCCCTTCTTCTTCGCGCCGCCGGACGGGCATACCCCGGCGCATGGCCCGCGCGGATCGCGGTTGCCGTCTCCGGCGGCAGCGATTCGATGGCTGTGCTGCATCTTTTCGTGCGGCTTGCGGGCAGCCGCGGCGGGGCGGTCCATGCCGTGACGGTCGATCACCGCCTGCGACCGGAGGCGGCGGACGAGGCCCGCTTCGTTGCGTGCGCCTGCGCACGGATCGGCGTGCCGCACGAGACGCTGGCGTGGGAGCATGGAGAGATCGGTGGCAACCTTCAGGACCGGGCGCGCCGCGCGCGCTATGCGCTGATCGCGGACTGGGCGCGACGGGGCGGCATCGGCGACGTCGTGCTCGGACACACCGCCGACGACCAGGCCGAGACCGTCCTGATGGGGCTGGCGCGGGAGGCCGGGATCGACGGGCTGTCGGGGATGCGCCGGTCGTGGCAGGAGGGCGGCGTGCGCTGGACGCGGCCCTGTCTTCAGACGCCCCGCCGCGACTTGCGCGCCTACCTTGGCCGTCATGGCGTCGCCTGGGTCGAGGATCCTTCGAATGCCGACGAACGCTTCCTGCGGGTCAGGGCGCGGCGGGCGCTGGCGGCGCTCGCGCCCGTCGGGATCACGGCCGAGGGTCTCGCCCGTGTCGCCACCAACCTCGCGCTTGCACGGGGCGATCTCGTAGACCTCGCGCTGCGCTCGGCTGCGCGGATCGCCCGCACCGATGCGGGCGCGGTGGTCCTCGACCTTGCGGGATGGAAGCGTGAGGGCAACGACACGCGGCGCCGTCTTCTGGTAGCCGCGCTGCGCTGGGTGGGCTCGCCCCCCCATGCCCCGCGCGCCGAGAAGATCGCCCGATTCGAAGCCGCGATCTGGGAGGGGCGTTCGGCGACGCTTGCAGGCTGCCGGCTGCGCATCGGCGGGGTGGCGTTCAGCATCGTCCGGGAGCCCGGGGCCGTGACCGGGCTGGCGACGCCGACCGATGCGCTCTGGGACAGCCGCTGGCGCCTGACCGGCCCGCATGTGCCGGGGCTTGCGGTGAGGGCGCTGGGGGCGGAGGGGCTGCGCCTCTGCGACGGCTGGCGCGCGACCGGTCGAAGCCGGGCCGCGCTCGTCGTCTCGCCCGCGGTCTGGCGCGGCGACGCGCTTGTCGCCGCGCCCCTCGCGGGAATGGCCAACGGGTGGATGGCGGAAATCGCCACAGACTTTCCCTCCGCCGTTTTAACGCATTGAACCCCGCCGCCGTATCTCTATCTTAAGGGAAAGCCCGCGCGCCCCGGTGTCGCGGGGACGCTGCGTTTGGAGGTCACCTTTGGGTAACGCGAGAAACATCGCCTTCTGGGTCGTGCTGTTCCTGTTGATTCTGGCACTGTTCAACCTGTTCGGGAACGGCCAGACGTCGATGAACGCGCGCTCGATGGCCTATTCCGACTTCGTGCGGAAGATCGACGCGGGCGAGGTGAGCGCGGTCGTCATCGACGGCGAGCAGATTCAGATCCAGACCAAGGACGGCCAGACCTACGTCACCGTCCAGCCGCAGAGCGAGCAGATGAACGACAAGCTCGTCGAGACTCTGATCTCGAAGGACGTGTCGGTCCGCGCCGAGCGCCAGCAGCAGTCGGGTTTCTTCTCGGTCCTCTCGCTCTGGCTGCCGTTCCTCGTGCTGATCGGCATCTGGATCTTCTTCATGAACCGGATGCAGGGCGGCGGTCGCGGCGGCGCGATGGGCTTCGGCAAGAGCCGCGCCAAGCTTCTCACCGAGAAGCACGGGCGGGTGACCTTCGACGACGTCGCCGGCATCGACGAGGCCAAGGAGGAGCTCGAGGAGATCGTCGAGTTCCTGCGCAACCCGCAGAAATTCAGCCGTCTGGGCGGCAAGATCCCGAAAGGCGCGCTGCTGGTCGGCCCGCCGGGCACCGGCAAGACGCTCCTGGCCCGCGCCATCGCCGGCGAGGCGGGCGTGCCTTTCTTCACCATCTCGGGCTCCGACTTCGTCGAGATGTTCGTGGGCGTCGGCGCCTCCCGCGTGCGCGACATGTTCGAGCAGGCCAAGAAGAACGCGCCCTGCATCGTCTTCATCGACGAGATCGACGCGGTCGGCCGGTCGCGCGGCATCGGCTACGGCGGCGGCAACGACGAGCGCGAGCAGACGCTGAACCAGCTCCTGGTCGAGATGGACGGGTTCGAGGCCAACGAGGGCGTGATCATCATCGCCGCCACCAACCGGCCCGACGTGCTCGACCCCGCGCTGCTGCGCCCCGGCCGCTTCGACCGCCAGGTGCAGGTGCCGAACCCCGACATCAAGGGCCGCGAGAAGATCCTTTCCGTCCACGCCCGCAAGGTGCCGATGGGGCCCGATGTCGATCTGCGCGTGATCGCGCGCGGCACGCCCGGCTTTTCCGGCGCCGACCTTGCCAACCTGGTGAACGAGGCGGCGCTTCTCGCCGCGCGGGTCGGCAAGCGCTTCGTCTCGCTGGAGGATTTCGAGAAGGCCAAGGACAAGGTCATGATGGGCCCGGAGCGGCGCAGCATGGTCATGACCGAGGACGAGAAGAAGCTGACCGCCTATCACGAGGCCGGTCATGCGATCGTCGGCATCCACGTTCCGCAGCACGATCCGGTCCACAAGGTCACGATCATCCCGCGGGGCCGCGCGCTCGGGGTGACGTTCTACCTGCCCGAGCGCGACAAGCTGTCGCTGACGCGCGAGGCGGCGCTGTCGCAGCTTGCCTCGACGATGGGCGGCAAGGCGGCGGAGGAACTGGTGTTCGGGCCGCAGAACGTGACCAACGGCGCCTACAGCGACATCCAGCACGTCACGCGCCTCGCCACCGCGATGGTCAGCCAGTGGGGCATGTCCGACAAGCTCGGCAACATCAACTACACCTCGACGCAGGAAAGCTTCCTCGGCAGCCAGTCGCAGTTCAACGCCTCCGACGAAAGCCGCGAGATCATCGACCGCGAGGTCCGGCGTCTGGTCGACGAGGCCTATGAGCGGGCCAAGGCGATCCTGAAGGACAACTGGCAGGAGATGGAAAACCTCGCCCAGGGCCTCCTGGAGTTCGAGACGCTCACCGGCGAGGACATGATGCGCGTCATCCGCGGCGACCCGCCGCGCGATGAGAGCGAGGGCGGCGGCGGCGCCGAGAAGGCGCAGGAGGCCCCCGTGCTGACCTCGGTGCCGAAGACGAAGAAGCCGAAGGCGCCGAAAGGCGGCCTGGAGCCCGAGCCCTCGGCCTGATCCGGGCCAACGCCCGGGAGGGGCACGCGGTGCGGCAGGACTGGAATCCCGAAAGCTACGCGCGCTTCGGCGACCTGCGGTTGCGTCCGGCACTCGACCTGCTGGCGCGGGTGGCGATGCCGCCTGCGGGCGAGATCCTCGATCTCGGCTGCGGCAATGGCGCGGCGGGCCCCGCGCTGAAGGACCGGTTCGGCACCGGGCGGCGGATCGTGGGTCTCGATACCTCACCCGCGATGCTGGAGGCGGCGAGCCGGAGCGGCGCCTACGCGGCGCTCGTCGAAGGCGATGCGGCGCTGTGGACGGCCCTCGGGCCGGTCGCACTCATCTTCTCCAACGCGGCGCTGCAATGGCTTCCCGATCACGGCCGGCTGATGCCGCGGCTGGCGGCGCAACTGGTCCCCGGCGGGGTTCTGGCGGTGCAGATGCCACGCCAGTACGGCGCGCCGTCGCACCGCTTCCTGCGCGATTTCGCGGCCGAGATGTTCCCCGACCGCTTCGATCCTTCGGCCTGGTTGGCGCCGGTGGCGCCGCCGGTCGACTATCACCGGATGCTTGCGCCGCTCGGCCGCGTGGATGTGTGGGAAACCGACTACGTCCACCGGCTGGGCCCGGTGGCGGGCGGGCATCCGGTGCGCCGCTTCACCGAGTCCACGGCGATGCGGCCCTTTCTCGACGCCTTGTCGGCGCCCGAGGCGACCGAGTTCGTGGCGCGGTATGATGCCGCTCTGACCTCGGCCTATCCGGTCGAGGCGGACGGTTCGGTCCTGTTTCCGTTCCGCAGGCTCTTCTTCGTGCTGACGGTCTGAGGGTGGCCGGTGCGGGTCAAAGCAGAATCCACACGGCCGAACCGAGCGCGAGGCCAAGGGCGAAGGCGGTGTTCACGATGATCGTTGCCGTCTGCATCCTGTCTCTCCCGTCCGCTGTCCCGGTGTCAACGCGGCCGGGCCGGCAAGGGTTCCCGCGCCGCTGCGGGGACCGGTTTTCCGATCGGAAACGGCATCTGGCGATTCCGCGTCGGATTGCGTCGCAATCCATCCTGACCTTGCCGCCGGGCAAGGCTATAGGGCGCTCAAGGCAGGCCCTCTGAAGGGCGAAAGGGAGACAACCGAGAGATGGCGTTCAAGACCGATATCGAAATCGCGCGCGAGGCGAAGAAGAAGCCGATCCAGGAAATCGGCGACAAGCTCGGCATTCCGTCCGAGCACCTTCTGCCCTACGGCCACGACAAGGCCAAGGTAAGCCAGGAGTTCATCTCCGCGCTCCAGGGCCGCCCCGACGGCAAGCTCATCCTCGTCACCGCGATCAACCCGACGCCGGCGGGCGAGGGCAAGACCACGACCACCGTGGGCCTCGGCGACGGGCTGAACCGGATCGGCAAGAAGGCGGTGGTCTGCATCCGCGAGGCCTCGCTCGGGCCCAACTTCGGCATGAAGGGGGGGGCTGCCGGCGGCGGCCATGCCCAGGTCGTGCCGATGGAGGAGATGAACCTCCACTTCACCGGCGACTTCCATGCGATCACCTCGGCGCACAACCTTCTCAGCGCGATGATCGACAACCACATCTACTGGGGCAACGAGCTGGAGATCGACACCCGCCGGGTTTCCTGGCGGCGCGTGATGGACATGAACGACCGCGCGCTCAGGGACATCGTCGTCTCGCTCGGCGGCGTGTCGAACGGCTTCCCGCGGCAGGCGGGCTTCGACATCACCGTGGCCTCCGAGGTCATGGCGATCCTTTGCCTCGCCCGCAACCTCGAAGACCTTCAGAAGCGGCTCGGCGACATCGTCGTGGCCTACCGCCGCGACAAGTCGCCGGTCTATGCCCGCGACATCAAGGCCGACGGCGCGATGACCGTGCTTCTGAAGGACGCGATGCAGCCGAACCTGGTGCAGACGCTGGAGAACAACCCCGCCTTCGTCCACGGCGGCCCCTTCGCCAACATCGCGCATGGCTGCAACTCGGTCATCGCCACGACGACCGCGCTGAAGCTCGGCGAATACGTGGTGACCGAGGCGGGTTTCGGGGCCGACCTCGGCGCCGAGAAGTTCTTCGACATCAAGTGCCGCAAGGCCGGGCTGAAACCCGCCGCGGCGGTGATCGTGGCCACCGTGCGGGCGATGAAGATGAACGGCGGCGTCGCCAAGGCCGACCTCGGCGCCGAGAACGTCGAGGCGGTGCAGAAGGGCTGCCCGAACCTCGGCCGCCACATCGCCAACGTGAAGTCGTTCGGCGTGCCGGTCGTGGTCGCGATCAACCATTTCTACAGCGACACCGATGCCGAGGTGGCGGCGGTGAAGGACTATGTCGCGCAGCAGGGCGCGGAAGCGATCCTCTGCAAGCATTGGGCCGAAGGCTCCGCCGGGACCGTCGACCTGGCCAGGAAGGTCGTCCAGCTCGCCGAAAGCGGCACGGCCAACTTCGCGCCGCTTTACCCCGACGAGATGGGGCTGTTCCAGAAGATCGAGACCATCGCCAAGCGCATCTACCACGCCGACGAGGTGCTGGCCGACAAGTCGATCCGCGACCAGCTCAAGGCCTGGGAGGCCGCGGGCTATGGTCATCTGCCGGTCTGTATGGCGAAGACCCAGTATTCCTTCACCACCGACCCGAACGTCCGCGGCGCGCCGACCGGCCATTCGGTGCCGGTGCGCGAGGTGCGGCTGTCGGCCGGCGCGGGGTTCATCGTGGTGATCTGCGGCGAGATCATGACCATGCCGGGCCTGCCGAAGGTACCCTCGGCCGAGGTCATCCGGTTGAACGACGCGGGTCAGGTCGAGGGACTGTTCTGAGAAAGCGACGGGGGCTTCGCGCCCCCCGCCGTCCATCGGCCCCGCCGATGGACGCCCCCGCGGGGTATTTGGACAACGAAGAAGCACGGGGCGCACGCGGGCGAGGGGGTCTGCGGGCCGCGACGGGACGGGGCGGATGAGCGCGACCATCATCGACGGCAGGGCGATTGCGCGCCGGATCCAGGACGAGGCCGCCGCTGACGCCGCCGGGCTGGCGTCGGAGGGCTGGGCGCCGCGCCTGATCTCGATCTCGGTCGGCGACGTCGCTGCGGCCGAACTTTACGTTCGCAACCAGCGCCGGCAGGCGGAAGGTGCGGGGCTGGCCTTCGAGGCGCGGAACTACCCGGCCGGTATCTCGCTCGAACAGCTTACCGGTATCCTTCACGGGCTGAACGCCGATCCGCGGGTCAACGGCATCATCATCCAGCGCCCCCTTCCCGGCCACATCCCGGTGAAGGAGTTGCAGCGCGCGATCCACCCCCTGAAGGACGTCGAGGGGATGCACCCGGCCTCGATCGGCAACATCGTCTACAACGACCTGGCGCTCGGCCCCTGCACCGCGGTCGCGGCGGTGGAAATCCTCAAGACCCTGCCGCTGAAGGTCGAGGGGCTGGACGTGACCGTGATCGGCCATTCCGAGATCGTCGGCAAGCCGATCGCCTTCCTGATGATGGGGCTCGGCGCCACGGTGACGGTCTGCCACCACATGACGCGGCAGGTCGCGGTCCATTCGCGCCGCGCCGATGCGGTCTTCGTCGCGGTGGGCAAGCCGGGCCTCGTCACCGGCGAGATGCTGAAGCCCGGGGCGGCGCTGATCGACATCGGCATCAACCGGATCGAGACGCCGGAGGGCCCGCGCACGGTGGGCGACGCCGATTTCGACAGTTGCGCCGGCGTCGCCGGCTGGATAACTCCGGTGCCCGGCGGCGTCGGGCCGGTGACGGTGGCGGTGCTCTTGAAGAACGCCGTGCTGGCGACGCGGATGCAGATGGCACAGTACCGCGACACCTATGCGGTGGCCAATTGAGGAGACGGGAATGACGGCGAAGATCATCGACGGCAAGGCCTTTGCGGCCAGGGTGCGGGGCGAGGTCGCGGCCCATGTCGCGCGGCTGAAGGCCGACCGCGGCATCACCCCGGGCCTCGCCGTCGTACTCGTCGGCGAGGATCCGGCGAGCGAGGTCTATGTCCGCTCCAAGGGCAAGTCCACGCTCGAGGCGGGGATGAACTCCTACGAGCACAGGCTGCCGGCGGAGACCTCCGAGGCCGAGCTTCTGGCGCTGATTGCCCGGCTCAACGCCGACCCGGCGGTGAACGGCATCCTCGTGCAACTGCCGCTGCCGAAGCACCTGAACGCCGACCTGGTGATCAACGCGATCGACCCGGCGAAGGACGTCGACGGGTTCCACATCTCCAACGTCGGGCTTCTCGGCACCGGGCAGAAGGCGATGGTGCCCTGCACGCCCTTGGGCTGCCTGATGATGCTGCGCGACCATCTGGGCTCGCTCGCCGGGATGGAGGCGGTCGTGGTCGGCCGGTCGAACATCGTCGGCAAGCCGATGGCGCAGCTCCTGATCGGCGATAGCTGCACCGTCACCGTCGCGCATTCCCGCACAAGGGATCTTGGCGAGGTGTGCCGGCGCGCCGACATCCTCGTCGCCGCCGTCGGCCGGCCGGAGATGATCACCGGCGACTGGGTGAAACCGGGCGCGACGGTGATCGACGTCGGCATCAACCGGGTCGAGCGCGACGGCAAGGCGAGGCTCGTCGGCGACGTCGATTTCGCCAGCGCGGCGAAGGTCGCGGGCGCGATCACGCCGGTGCCGGGCGGGGTGGGGCCGATGACCATCGCCTGCCTGCTGGCCAACACGCTCACCGCCTGCTGCCGCGCCAACGGCCTGCCGGAGCCCGAGGGGCTGACCGCCTGAGGCCTACGGCTCGACCGGAAGCATCGTGCCCTGGAGGAGGGCGACGGTCCTGCGGCCGCCGCCGGCCTCCGCCTCGACCTCGGCCGTGACCACGGTGAGCCGCCGCCCCGCCTTCACCACGCGGCCGGTGGCGATCAGCCGGTCGCCGGCCGCCGGGGCGACCAGGTTGATCTTCATCTCCACCGTCAGAACCTCCGCCGCGGGCGGCATCAGCGTCAGTGCCGCATAGCCCGCCGCGGTGTCGCCGAGCGCGAAGCTCAGTCCGGCGTGGCCGAAGCCGTGCTGCTGGCGGACGAGATCGAGGATCGGGGCCTCGATCACCACCCGGCCCGGCTCGATCGCGGAAAGCGCCGCCCCGAAGGTCGCCATCAGGTTCTGCCGGGCGAAACTGTCGCGCAGCTTGGCCGCGCCTGCCGCAGCGACGGTTGCGCTCATCATCCGTTCCTTCTGCGTGGCATCGGCATCGGACGGGCGGCGCGGCCGGTCAGGATTGCCAGCGCCGCCTCTCCCATCAAATCGTCGAGCGCCCGGTTCCCGGCCGAAAGACCGCCCGTATAGGTGCCGTAGGCTGGCAGGATCACCCGCGCCTTGTCGACAAGAAAGCAGGCGATGGCCCGGCCGGCCAGACGAACCTTGGGGTGATAATGGCCGGAAACCTCGCCGCGCGCGTCCGCACGCGCTTCGTGGCGGAAGGTCAGCGGGCCAAGCGCCAGTTCCGCCCGGTGTTCGCCCGCCAGCGCCAGCGGCGCGGGATCGTGGTTGCCGGCGATCCAGACCCAGCGGCGCCCCGCCATCAGCCGGGCGAGCCAGAGTGCCGCGCGTTCGTCCAGGTCCGCGGCGCCGGGGTCGTCGAAACTGTCGCCAAGGCAGATCACCGTCCGTGGTGCGCAGGCCGCGATGTCGGCATCGAGACGCTCCAGGGTCGCCTCGACCTCGTAGGGCGGCAGAAGTGCGCCCGCGCGGCGGGCAAAGCGCGCCGACCGGCCGAGATGCAGGTCCGAGACGACAAGGCAGCTTTCCCCGGCCCAGAAGAGCGCCCCTGAGGGCAGCGCCGAAAGCCGCGCCCCGGCCAGATCGAAAGCGAATGCGTTCATGGCCTGTTCCTGCCGTGGCGGCGGGGAAAATGCAACTCCCGGTTCCATCCGCCCGACAGGCAGGGGCCGTCAGCCGAGCCCGGCCTCGGCCATCAGACGCGCGGCCGTCTCCTCGACGATGCGCTCCCGCGCTGCGCCTTCGACCGGCACGCGGCCGTGTTCCAGAAAGAGCGGAGCGGCGAGCGGGCTGACGCGCGCGAGCGCCACATGCTCGATCCGCCCGGCGACGCGGTCGAGCAGCGCCTCGATCCGGCCGAAACTCACCAGCCCGCGCATCGCCTCCTCGCGCGTCACCTCCAGCAGGAGATGGCCGGGATCGTGGCGGCGCAGCGTGTCGTAGAGGATGTCGGAAGAGAAGGTGGCCTGCCGGCCCGAGCTCCGCGCGCCCGCATGGTTGCGCAGGATGAGGCCCGCGACGATGGCCACGTTGCGGAAGGTGCGCTTCATCACCGCGTTGCCGGCAAGCCAGGACTCGAACCCCTCGCGCAGCCTGTCACGTGCGAAAAGGGCCGCCGGATCGGGCACCGGATCGAGGCCCCAGACCAGCGTCGCGTAGTCGGTCGAGACGAAGCCCAGGGGATGAAGCCCGTCTTCCTCCATCCGCTTGGTCAGGAGAAGCCCGAGCGTCTGCTGCGCCGCGCGCCCCATGAAGCCGTAGGCGCAGAGGTGCGCCCGCCCTTCGGCGGGGAAGGTTTCGACCAGCAGGCGATCGCGGCGGGGCAGGCGCGACACCTCGCGCTGGAGCGCCAGCCATGCGGCCGTGGCCCGCGGCAGGGCGGGCCAGCTCGTCTCTTCCAGCATCCTCAGGATGCGGTCCGAAAGCTGCGTCGAGGTCGAGAATTTTGTGCCCGAATAGACCGCGATCTTCGGCTCCCGCCCCGGCGCCGGCGCGACCTCCAGCGCCATCTCGCGCAAGGAGACGAAGCGGACGACCTGACCGCCGATGAGGAAGGTCTCGCCGGGCGTGAGTGTCGCGGCGAAGCTTTCCTCGACCTCGCCCAGGGCCGCGCCGCCCAGCCGGTTCTGCCAGCGGACCTTGACCATCTCGGCGTCGGTGATGGTGCCGATGTTCATCCGGATGTCGCGCGCGGCGCGGGGATCGCGCAAGCCCCAGCGCCCGTCGCGCAGTACCAGCCGCTGCCAGCGGTCATAGGCCTTGAGCGCATAGCCCCCCGTGGCGCAGAACTCCAGGCAGGCGTCGAACTCTGGCCGGGCCAGCGCCGCATATGGCCCGGCGCTTGTGACCTCGGCGAAAAGCGCGTCCGCCGCGAAAGGGCCGGAACAGGCGGCGATCAGGATGTGCTGGCAAAGCACGTCGCGGGGGCCGGGCCCGCGCGGGTCGCCGTCGAGGTCATGCGCGCGCACGGCGTCGAGTGCCGCCTGGCATTCCACCACCTCCCAGCGGTTCGCCGGCACGAGAAGCGCCTTCGAGGGCGCGTTGTAGCGGTGGTTCGCCCTGCCGATCCGCTGCACCAGCCGCTTGACGTTCTTCGGCGCCCCCACCTGGATCACCAGGTCGACGTCACCCCAGTCGATGCCGAGGTCGAGCGAGCCGGTGCAGACCACGCCCCGCAACTCCCCCCGCACCATCGCGGCCTCCACCCTCTCGCGCGCCTCGCGGGCGAGGCTGCCGTGGTGGATGGCGATCGGCAGGCCGTCGTCGTTGGCCAGCCAGAGGTCGCGGAAGAAAAGCTCCGCCTGGGCGCGGGTGTTGTGGAAGATCAGCGTGGTGCGGTGGCGGCGCACCTCCGCCAGCACCTCGGGGATGGCATGGCGTCCGCCGCCACCGGCCCAGGGCGGCGGGGCCTCGGTCTCCAGCATCGCGATGTCGGGATCGGGGCCGGGGTCGGCGTGGACGATCGCGCAGGGATCGGGGTGGCGGGCGAGAAAGCGGGCGATCGCGGCGGGGTCTTCCACCGTCGCCGAAAGACCGACACGGCGAAGCCCGGGGGCAAGCGTTTCCAGCCGCGCGAGGGCAAGCATGAGCTGGTCGCCCCGCTTCGATTCGGCCAGCGCATGGACCTCGTCGACGATCACCCGGGAGAGGCCGGCGAAGATGCGGGGCGCGTCCTCGTAGCTCAGAAGGAGCGCGAGGCTTTCCGGCGTGGTGATGAAGATGTGGGGCGGATCGGCGCGCTGGCGGCGGCGCTTCGTGTAGGACGTGTCGCCGGTGCGGTCCTCGATCCGGACCGGCAGCCCCATCTCCTCCACCGGCCGCGTGAGATTGCGGCGGACGTCGGCGGCCAGCGCCTTGAGCGGCGAAATGTAGAGCGTGTGCAAGCCGGGCCGGTCTCCTGCCGCAAGCTCGACGAGCGAGGGCAGGAATCCTGCAAGCGTCTTGCCGCCCCCGGTGGGCGCCACGAGAAGCGTTGCCGGGGCATCGGCGCGGTCAAGGAGCGCCTGCTGGTGCGGATGGACCTGCCACCCTCTCGCGGCGAACCATTGAACGAACCTGGGGGGCAGGGGGCGCATGGCCCCAATCTAGGCGCGATAGGCCCCGGCGCAAGTCAGTGCAGGTGGCGCTGCCGGAGGCCGCGGAACACATCTTCAAGCGCCCGCGGGGGCGTCAGATGTGCGCCCGCGAGCGCATTGTCGAGCGCGATTTCCACCTCGCGCACCAGAGCGGTGATGCAATCGTCGCTTCCCGGCAGGGCGGGAGGAGTGTCGCCCTCCTGGCCCTGCCCGGAAAGGCCGCCGAGCGTCTCGCCGGCGACGTCGAGCAGGCGCGCCTCCTCGATCCCCTGCGCCTCTGCCCAGTCGAGCGCGATCCGCGTCATGGCATTCGAGGAGGCGGCGAGGAAGTCGTTCATCACCTTCGCCGCCATCGCCGCGCCGAACCCGCCCATGCGGATCGCCTTGGCGCCGAGACGGTCGAAGACGGGGGCGATGCGGTCCACGTCCTCCCGCCGGCCGCCTACGAAGAAGGTGAGGGCGCCGTGCTCGGCCGCGCGGAGCGTACCGGTGAAGGGGGCGTCGACAAGCGCGATCTCGGCGCGGATACGGCCGCGGAGCGCCCGCACGTAGCGCGGCGACAGCGTGGCCAGGATGACGATCGTCTGCAAGGCGGGAGCCTTCCGCGCGAAAGCCTCGGTCTCGAACAGGAGTGCCTCGCAGTCGCCGATGTCGCGCGGCACGAGAAGGAGCGTCCTCAGCCCGGCGATGTCCTCCGCCGCCGGCTGCGGCGCGAATCCCGTGGCGCGGAGACGGGCGAGGAAGGTCCGGGCGGCGCGGCCCGAACCGGCGATCCCGAGACCCGACATCAGTGCACGATCTTTTCGTCGCGGACGAACATGTTCGCCCAGGCCCGCTCGATCAGTTCGGGAGACATCTGGTAGGGAATCCCTTCGAAATGGCAGATTGCAATCATCTGGTCGATGAGGAAAACCGGCTGATAATTGGCGTAGACGTTGTGGATGGTCGGGTATTTCACCTTGAGCAGGTGAATCAGCGCCTTTTCGTCCAGCGGCATCTTCTTCTTCTTCGCCACCATCGCGAAGATTTTCAGGAACATCTCCTGGTTCGGCCCGTCGATCTTGATCTTGAAGAAGATACGGCGCAGCGCGGCCTTGTCGAAGATTTCGTTCGGATGGAAGTTGGTGGAGAAGATCACCAGCGTATCGAACGGCACCTCGAACTTCTCGCCCGATTGCAATGCGAGGATGTCGCGGTTTTCTTCCAGCGGCACGATCCAGCGGTTGACGATCTTCTGCGGCGGTTCGGCCTGGCGACCGAGGTCGTCGATGATGAAGACGCCGCCGGTGGCCTTCATCTGCAAGGACGCGGTATAGGTCCGTGCCGTCGGGTTGTAGGTGAGGTCGAGCATGTCGAGCGACAGTTCGCCCCCGGTGATCACCGTCGGCCGGTCGCAGAGCACATAGCGGTTGTCGAAGCGGTTCGAGGACCGGCGCAGCGCGGTCGGGTCGTCCTCGGAGGCCTGCGCGGCGGAATGGACGATCGGGTCGTAGACGGTGATGACCTGGCCCGCGTATTCGACCGCGCGGGGGATATAGATCTTGTCGCCGATCGCGTCCCGGATGCCGTTCGAGATCGAGGACTTGCCGTTGCCCGGCGGGCCGTACATCAGGATCGACCGGCCGGCGCCGACCGCCGGCCCGAGGTGGTCCAGCAACTCGTCGGGCAGGATCAGGTGGCCCATCGCCGAGGTCAGCCGCTGGCGGGTGATCTGGATGTTGCGGATCGACTGCTTCCTGACCTGCTCGCGGTAGATCTCGAGCGGCACCGGCATGGCGCCGTAGTATTCCGACTGGCTGAGCGCGTCGAGCGCGCGCGCCTTGCCGGCGTCGGCGAGCTGATAACCCATCTCGCCGCCCGAGTTGGCGTGCAGCGTGCCGGTCGCCTCCAGAAGCTTCTGGCTGCGCACCATGTCGATCAGCTCCTGTGCGACCGGGATCGGCAGCGCGATCTGACGCGAGATTTCCGACACCGTCTCGAGGTTCATCCGGAACATGGTCTTGAGGAGGATGTCGCGCATCATCACGACCGAAAGGCCGGTGTCGGCGATCGACCGGGGTGGCGTCGGCGCGATGACGTTGGGCACCTGCATGTTCATGTGGGTCGGACCTCGCGGCGGTTCGGGGCGGCGGTGCACGCTATCGCAGGCGCCCCGCAACTCGGGATTCACAGCGTGACTCTGCCGGGCTATTGTGGCCAAAAGAAGGAACAATTCCGCACAAGAGGCAGCAATGAGCAGACCCCGAAGTGCCGCCCTCGCGGCCTATCTCGCCCTCCTGATCCTGGTGCTGGGGGGGCTGCCGCTTCTCAAGGGTGCGCTCTATCTGGAGAAGCACGAGGGTGACACGCTGCACCTGGCGGAGCTGGTGCTGCGGATGGCGCGGGGAGAGTGGCCGCATCTCGACTTCATGACCCCGATCGGGGTTCTGGCGATCGCGCCGATCGCCGCCTTCGTGAAGGCGGGCGCGGGGCTCGGGCATGCGATCTTCTACGCGCAGCTTCTCGTCGCCCTGGTCCTGCTTCCGGCGGTGCTGCGGGTGGCGGCGAGCCGGATGACGGGGGTCTGGCCCTGGGCCTACGGCGGTTTCGTCATGCTCCTGTGCCTTGCGCTCGTCCACGGCGAGGCGGAAAGCTCGGTCTCGATCTCGATGCACTACAACCGCTGGGCCTGGGCGGTGAGCTACGTCGTCATCCCGCTGGCGCTGCTCGCGCCGCTCGGTCGCGAGCGGCCCTGGCTCGACGGGGCGCTGGTCGGGCTCGGGATGGCGGCGCTGGTGCTGACCAAGGTCACCTACTTCACCGCCTTCGCCCCCGGCGTCACGGTCGCGCTGCTGGCACGGCGGCAAGGCGCGATGATCGTCTCGGCCCTGATCGCGGGGCTTTGCGTGGCGGCGCTGATGACCGCGCTCGCCGGACCCGCCTTCTGGGCCGCCTATCTGAAGGATCTCCTGACCGTCGCCGCGGGCGAGAGCCGTGCGGCGCCGGGGGAGAGCTTCGCCGACGTCATCGTGGCGCCGCTCTACATGGGCGGAAGCCTCGCGCTGGTCGCCACCGTGATCTTCCTCAGGCAGGCGGGGAGAGCGGCCGAGGGGCTTTCGCTCCTCGTGCTGATGCCGGGCTGCTTCTACGTGGCCTACCAGAACTTCGGCAACGACCCCCAGTGGCTTTACCTGCTTGCGCTTTTCGCCTTCGTGCTCCGGCCCGCGCCGGGCATGGCGAACGGCATGGGCTGGGATCTGCGGGCCGCACTGACGGTCACCGGCATCGCCGCCCTGTGCTTCGGGGCGCCCTCGGCCATCAATCTGGCCTTCAGCCCCTGGCGCCACCTCGCCGCCGACACCGAGGATACGGTGCCGCTTCTGCCGCGGCTGCCGGTCCATGACGATCTGCGCACGCCCGGGGCGCGGCTTTACACCGTGAACCTGAAAGAGCCCTATGACCGGCCCGGCGATCCCTTCGCCACGTTCCGCGACCTTGCCAAGCGCGAGCAGCCGCCGGTCCTGAACGGCGAGGCGCTGCCCGAATGCCAGATCGAGGGCGGCATTTCCGGCTGGTTCGAGCTTGTGGACGACGACCTGACGCGGGCCGGCTACGCCGGCAGCGCGATCCTCGGAACCGATCTCTATTCGGCCTACTGGATGTTCGGTGACTTCAAGCCGGTGAAAGGCGCGGCGCCCTGGTATTACGGCGGGCTTTCGGGGGCAAAGAACGCGGACTACATCGTCGTGCCGGTCTGCCCGATGGCCTTCTCGCTGCGCTCGCAGATGCTGAAGGCCTTCGAGGAGGGCGGCTGGACGCTGCGCGAGGTGCGCCGGACCGCGCTTTACATATTGGTCGAGCCCGTTGCGCCCTGAACGAGCGAGAGGATGCCCGGAAAGGCCATGAAGACGAGATAGGCGACAAAGGTGCCGACAAGCGCGAGCCCCATCGGAAAGTCCTTGCGCTGCCAGCTCACCCAGTCGGGCGTCGCCTCCCGGACGGCCGGGATCGCCCGCATCAGCCGGTGCGCGGCGAAGGCGCCGAGAAGGAAGGCCGCCAGAAGGACCAGCGCCAACTGGAGGTGCTCGATCCTCTGGGCGAAATAGGGGGCGGCTGCGGCGGCGAATTTCGCGTCGCCCGCACCCACGTTCGCGGCGATGTTCAGCAGAAACCCGATCGCGAGAACGGCCACGAGGTTCATCCAGCGCCACAGCCAGTATTCGGCCGGCATCAGCACGAAGCCGGCGAAGGCGAAGACGGCGACGATTGCCATCACCGCCTTGTTGGGGATCTTCATGAACTTGAGATCGGACCAGGCGACCCAGGCGCAGACCGGCAGGCACAGCAGCAGAAAGACCCGGTAGGCGAAGATCACCGCTTCGGGGCTCGTCGGCGAAAAGGGGTTCAGCATCGCTCTGGCCGCTCAGGCGCCGTGATTGAGCGTTTCGAGCGCGCGGGCGGCTTGCTCGAAATACTTCGGGCTGGTGTCCACGGCATCCTCCAGAAGCCCCTTGCCGGTGGTCACGTCGCCTTGCTTGATCGCGGTCAACGCGGCGGTATAGAGCAGCTCCGCCCGTTCCGACTGGGTCATCGTCACCATCGGCATGTCGTATTTTCGCTGGGCCGCGCGGGCAAGGACAAGGTTGTTCTTGGTCGTGAAGTTCGATGCGTCATAGCTGAGCGCTTCGGCGAAGAGCTTTTCGGCACCGGTGAAATCACCGCGCGTAAGCTTCGAATAGCCCCAGTTGTTCAGCACGCCCGAGGGCTGCGTGGTCAGCCCGAACGCGGTCTCGTAGAAGCTGTCGGCCTTCTGCCATTTCTTGTTGGCGTCCGCGACCATCGCTTCCAGCCGGTAGCGCTCGTAGGTCTCGTAGGTCGGCGGGACGAGGTTCAGCGCGGCTTCCGCCTTCTTCCATTCGTTCGCTCGGATCAGCGCATCGGCAAGGCCGACGCGGTCCTCGTTGGTGGCCCCGGGGCTCTCGACCACGGCCTGCCAGGCCAGCGCCGCCTCGGTCGGCTTCTTCGCCCGCACCAGGGCCTTGGCGAGGTTGCGCTTGATGTCGATGCGGTCGGGGTTCTGGCCGAGCGTCTTCTGGAAATAGGCCACCGCCTCGTTCGGATCCCCCACCGTCAGCATCACGTCGCTGAGGTTGCTTTCGTCGATGACATTCACTTCCTTGATCGCGCGGTCGACCTCGGCGTCGGACGCCTTCTGGCAGCCCGACAGCGCGGCCGTCCCCGCCACGCAGAGGGAAATCAGGATGGGGTGGCGCATTTCATGCGTCCTTTGCTGCTCATGCCTCAATGTGTGGTGAGAAGCAGGTATTGCCCGTTCCCGCGCCTCACCAGCGAGAATTTCTCGTTATTGGATGGAACATACGACGGTTGTTCGATTTTTGCGAGGGCGCGGCGCAGATTTTCGCGGATGGCGTCCGTTTGGCCACTGTCGAGCGCGAAGGCCATCCTGAACACGCGGGCCGCTTCCGCGTAGTTTCCCTGCTCCATCAGCACGACGCCGAGGTTGTTCCAGGCCGGCACGAAACCCTCGTCCTTCTTCACGGCCTGCCTCAGCAGCTTTTCCGCCTGTCCGAGCCGGCCCAGATGCAGGTTGGCCGAGCCCACGGCCGAAAGGACGTCGGCGGTCATCCCCTGATCGGCCGCGGCACGGTAATAGGCCTTGAGCGCAAGCTCGTATTCGCCCGCTGCCATCAGCCGGTGGCCGACGATGAGCCCGTCGACGGCGTCCTCGCCGCGCACCGGACCCGAGGGCGGAAAGGGAGAGTCGCCAAATGCACGCGGGCCGCCTGTCGACTGACAGGCGGCCAGCAGTGCGGTTGCAACCAGTAGGGCGGTCCTGCTCGTGCCCATCGCCTCAGGGTTTGAAGTTGGCGAACAGTTGCAGCATATCGTAAACCGAAGGGCCCACAAGGATGATGAGCAACGGCGGCACCGTGAACATCATCGTGCCGAGCGTCATCTTGGTGGGCAGCTTGTTCGCCGCTTCCTCGGCGCGCATCACCCGCTTGTCGCGCATTTCCGAGGCATAGACGCGCAGCGCCTCGGCGATCGAGGTGCCGAAGGTCTGCGACTGGATCATCACGGTGACGAACGAGGCGATGTCGGGCACGCCGGTGCGTTCGGAGAAGGTGCGCAGGACGCTCGTCTTTTCCTTGCCGGCCTTGACCTCCTGCGCGACGATCTCGAACTCCTCGGCAAGCGCGGGGTAGCCGGTCTTCAGTTCCTTCGACACCCGGATGATGCCCTGATCGAGCGACTGGCCCGCCTCGACACAGACCAGAAGCATGTCGAGCGCGTCGGGAAAGCCGTTCTGGATTTCGCCCTGCCGCGTCTGGATGCGCCGCTCGATCCAGTATTTCGGCAGGTAGTAGCCGATCGCACCCGGCATGATCACCGCCAGGACGAGTTTCGTGGTCGAGATTTCACCGGTGGCCGAGGCGACGATGGCGTAGATCACGCCGATCAGCAGGAACACGATGCCGAGCATGAACTGGATCGCGTGGAAGCTGCGTACCGCGGTCTTGCTGCGATAGCCCGCGCGGGTCATCTTCAGCCGCGAGGAACTCATCTCCTCCTCGGTCTTGGGCTCGAGGAAGTTTGCGAACTTGTCGAGCTTGTTGCTGCCGCGCCCGGCGCGGAGCGACTTCTTCTCCTCGCGCGCGGCGCGGTTTTCGCCCGTTGGCCTGGACGTCTCCCGCAGCTTGGCGAAAGGGTCGGCCCGTTTCTTCAGCATCGTCGGCAGCGCGATCGCGACGAGAAGCACGCCGAGCATCCCGACTGCGAACAGGGGGCCCAGAGGCCCCATCCGTGCGATCAGGAAGTCATTGATCTGGGACAGCATTCTGGCCAGGCCCCCTCAGACCTTGATGTTGACCATCATCTTCATGAAGATGACGTTGATGGCGAGGAAGGTGAAGACGATCAGCGCGGCCGGAACGAAGGCCGAGGTATCCTTCACCGTGTCGAAATAGTCCGGCTTCAGGATCTGGATCACCGCGAGGACGACGAGCGGGAAGGCCGACAGGAACATGCCCGACCACTTCGCCTCGGCCGTGATCGCGCGGACGCGGCGGAACAGCCGGAAGCGCGCCCGGATCACCTTGGCGAGGCCGTCGAGGATTTCGGCCAGGTTGCCGCCCGACTGCTGCTGGA
Organism: Paracoccaceae bacterium; assembly: GCA_039808285.1. GTDB lineage: Bacteria > Pseudomonadota > Alphaproteobacteria > Rhodobacterales > Rhodobacteraceae > Albidovulum. The sequence goes on along the minus strand of JBDHSQ010000037.1, from coordinate 7,587 downwards.
TCGTTACGGCCACGGCAAGGAAGCGCAGATCCTGCATGTCCATCCGCTCGGCGAGATCCTTGAGCGATTCGGAGATCTCGCGCCCGTAGGCGCTTTCGTCGGCGATCATGCCGAATTCGGTGCCCAGGGGATCGGGCACCTCCTTGGCGACGATCTGGATCGCGGAGGAGAACGGGTGGCCGACGCGCAAACTGCGGACCATCAGTTCCACCGCATCGGGAAGCTGTTCCTCGACGAGGTCCATCCGCTTCTTGGCTTTGCGGTGAATCCAGAAGTAGACCGCGCCCACGCCCATGACGACCGCCACGGCGATCTGGACGGGGGTGGAGGCGGAGGTGCCGATCTTCAGCCCGAGGAAGGCCACCACGGTCAGAAGCGCCATGATGCCCATCAGCGCCCTGGGCGAGAAGGCGATGTTGGCCTTCTGCGCCTTGGTCGCGAGGATCGAGTAGAGCGGGATGCCCTTGGCCTTGAGGTGCTGGCTCGCCTCCTTGCGGAGCTGTTCCAGCACCTTCTCGCGCTGGCCGCCCTTTTCCAGCAGGTCGAGCCGGCGGTTGACCTTGGAGTTGAGCGAGATCGACTTGCCGAAGACGACGAGGTAGATGCCCTCGACGAGCAGAAGCACGGCAATGAAGATCAGGCCGTAGATGATCGGGGTGGGGCTGATGATCATGCGCGTTACTCCGCGGCCACGGGTTCGTAGATCGAGGCGGGCAGGTCGTAGCCCCAGGCCCGGAACCGGTCGGCATAGGCCGAACGCACGCCCGTCGCGGTGAAGCGGCCGATGATCTTGCCGTCGGGCGCAAGGCCGAGCCGTTCGTAGCGGAAGATTTCCTGCATCGAGATGACGTCGCCCTCCATCCCGGTGATCTCGGTGATCGAGGTCATCCGGCGCGAGCCGTCCTGAAGGCGGCTCGCCTGCACGATCAGGTTCACGGCCGAGGCGATCTGGCTGCGCACGGCCTTGATCGGCATCTCGATCCCGGCCATCGCGATCATGTTCTCCAGACGGCTGATGCCGTCGCGGGCGCTGTTGGCGTGGATCGTGGTCATCGACCCGTCGTGGCCGGTGTTCATGGCCTGGAGCATGTCGATGACTTCCTCGCCGCGGGTCTCGCCGACGATGATGCGGTCGGGGCGCATCCTGAGCGCGTTCCTGAGACAGTCGCGCTGGGTGACGGCGCCCTTGCCCTCGACGTTCGCGGGGCGGCTTTCCATCCGGCCGACATGGACCTGCTGGAGCTGGAGTTCCGCCGTGTCCTCGATCGTCAGGATGCGTTCGGAGTTGTCGATGAAGGACGACAGCGCGTTGAGCGTGGTGGTCTTGCCCGAACCGGTCCCGCCCGAAACGATGATGTTCAGCCGGGTCGCCACCGCCGCCTGAAGGTAGGCCGCCATCTCCTCGGTGAAGGCGCCGAAGCGGACAAGATCGTCGACGCCAAGCTTGTCCTTCTTGAACTTGCGGATCGAGACCAGGCTGCCGTCGACCGCGATCGGCGGCACCATGCAGTTGAAGCGCGACCCGTCGGCCAGGCGCGCGTCGCAATAGGGGTTCGATTCATCGACCCGCCGGCCCACCGCCGAGACGATCTTGTCGATGATCCTGAGAAGGTGGCGCTCGTCCTTGAAGGTGATGTCGGTCAGTTGCAGCTTGCCGTTGCGTTCGACGAAGATCTGCTGCGGGCCGTTGACAAGGATGTCGTTGACCGTGTCGTCCTGGAGAAGCGGCTCCAGCGGGCCGAGACCCATGACCTCGTGGTAAAGCTCCTGGAAGAGGGAGGAGCGCTCCTCCTTGTTCAGGACGACCGAAAGCTCGTCGAGCGCCTCGGTTGAGATCGAGACGATTTCCTGGCGAAGCTCGGCCTCGCTGGCATGTTCCAGCGCGCCGAGGTTGAGGTTGTCGAGAAGCCGCTTGTGCAGCTCCACCTTCAGTTCGCCCATGCGCTCCTTGCGCTTCTTCTCCTTGTCGCCGGCGACCGCCTGGGCAGGATTGCCGCCGGCGGGCGTGCGGCGCGCGACGACGGTGCGGTTCGCCTCCGCGGCCATCGGCGTCGCGGCTTTCGCCGCGGACGCCACGGGGGCAGCGGCTGGTGCGGCGGCGTCGGGCTTCTTGAAGCGCGAGAACATGGGCTACTCCGGACAGGCTTGCGGCGGGATCACACCGCCGCCGCTTCAGCGGCGAGGTTGAGGTCGTGGATCGACTTGGCGAGCTTGGCGATTTCGCGCCTGAGCGGGTTCTTCGCCGCGGTCTCGGCCAGCGGCAGGCCGTGGTCGTTCGACTGCGTGACCTGCTTTGTGCCGTCGGGAAGCTGCAATTCGATGGTGATGTCGAGGCTTTCGGCCAGCCGCTTGACCCGGCTCTTGCCCGACAGGTCGGTGAACTTGGGCGCGCGGTTCAGCACGTAGCGCAGCTTTTCGAAGGGCAGTTCCTCGGCCTTGAGCGCGCGGATCATTCTGAGCGCATTCTGCGCCGAGCGCATGTCCAGCTCCATCGTGGCGAAATACACATGCGCCTTGTTCAGCACTGCCTCGGTCCACTGCACGACGGTCGAGGGCATGTCGACGACGACGAAGTCGAAGTTCGCCCGCGCCACGTCGAGCACCCGGTTGATGTCCTCCGAGGTGACGATGTCCAGAGGCAGCATCTCGGACGGTGCCGTCATCACATGCATCTTGTCGTTGTAGTTCAGCAGCGCCTGAAGGAAGCTGACGTTGTCCATCGCCGCGGTGTCCGACAGCATCTCGTAGACCGCCTCGCGGCGGGGCAGGTCGAGATAGGTCGAGACCGAGCCATACTGGAAGTCGAAGTCGAGAAGGCAGACCCGCGGGCCGTTCGCCTTCTGGATCGTGGCGAGTTCCCAGGCGAGGTTGACCGCAAAGGTCGTGGCGCCGGTGCCGCCGGCGAGCCCATGCACCGGCAGGATCACCCCGTCGCGGTCGCCCTTCGGCTTGAAGGCCGGGGCGGCCGGCTGCTCGGGCAGGATCTGGTCGATCGCCGGCGCGCGGCGCAGCCGCTCGATCGCGTCGTGAAGCGCGTTTTCCGGCAGCGGGTAGGGCACGAAATCGTCCGCGCCGAGCCGCAGGAGCTGATGGAGCGCGATCGGGCTGACCTCCTCGGCGATCAGGATCACCTTGACGCCCTTTTCCTTGGCGGTGGAGATGATCCCGGAGATTCGCGCCAGATCGTTCTCGTCGTCCGAATCGACGGCGATCGCCACGAATTCCAGCGCGTCCGCGTCGGGCTGGTTCAGGAAAAGCATCGCATCGTCGAACGAAAGGTCGCCCCAGCTTTCGCCAAGCTCGACCTCCATGTCCTCGATGAGAAGGTCGAAGTTGCTGACATCGCGCGAAATCGTGCACGCGACGATCGGTGCCGGTTCCGGCTGCAAGGCGGCTACACTGCTCATTCCCACACGTCCTTCTTCACGCCTGTGGCGGACTTCGTCCTGTCTGTCGTGCTTGGCTGTCACGTCGCTACAGGTCCAGTCCCACTCACCGGGCGCGACTCTCTGGCCACGCCCTTGTTCCCGGGTTTCGAAAGTCCGTGAGAACTTTGGCAATATTGGGGCCGAAATACCGAAATTATGCGTTATCCGGCGACGATGAAAATGGCTGGGCGGCCTTTGTTGCCAAGGGCCGCCCAAACCGGGAAACAATTCGGGAAAGGGGCGTCTCAGCCGCCGGAGCCGGCCGTCTGACCGCCCGAGGAGACCTCTTCCTGGGTGTGCACCGGCTGGGCGCTCGAGACGTATTCGCGCCAGATGATCTCGGCGTATTTGCCGTTCAACACCAGCGGGTTCTTGGCCACGAATCCCGAAACCTCGGTCACCGTCCGGCGGTTCCGGCGCTCTTCCGTCTGGACATAGACCAGGGGCTGCGTCTCGCCGAAGGAGGCCACCGCCTCGAGCCGCGACCGGCTGATGCCCTGGGCCGAGAGGAAGGCCACCACCGCCTTCGCACGCCTGAGGCCGAGCGACTTGTTGTAGGCGTTGGAGCCGACGAGGTCGGTATGGCCGTAGACGCGGAACCGCACTTCGGGGAACTGGCGGATCCAGTCCGCCTGCCGCATCAGCGCGGCCTGCGCCTCGCCGTCCAGAACGGCACTGTCGAAGGCGAAGTTGACCGTGTTCGGCACTTCGGCCGCGAACCGCCGCGTCAGGTCGATGACGTAGGACTTCTCTCCCCGCTGGACGAGCGAGTTGTTCATCGTCGCGTTGCCGAAGTCGCGCGTCTCGACCTCGGATCCCGCCTCGGAATAGAAGGTCCGGGCGATGTTGGTCTCCTTCGAGCAGGCGCCAAGCGCGGTCAGGCCGGCCGAAAGGAGGAGAAGGCGGATCTTGTTCGTCATGTTCTCACTCCATCACATAGCCGTAGGAGCCGGAGTAGTCCTGCTTGGCGACCTCGCCGACGGCACCCTTCGACTTGCCGGTCGAGGCGGTCTTGCCGAAGAGGAAAAGTTCCGCCTCCGTCGGCGCCTTGACGCGGTCGGTCGGAAGCGCCAGCGCCTCGCCGCTTGTCGGCGACACGAGATGCGGCGTGATGATGATCACCAGTTCGGACTGCTGGCGCTGGAAGTCGGCGCTCCGGAAGAGCGCGCCGAGCACCGGCACGTCGCCGAGCCAGGGGATCTGCCCGCTCGAGTCGGTGAAGTCGTCCTGGAGAAGACCTGCAATGGCGAAGCTCTGGCCGTCGCGCATCTCGACCGTCGTCTCCGCCTCGCGCCGCTTGAAGGCATTGAGCGTGATGCCGGTGCCGACGCTCGTCTGGACGGTGGTGTCGATGCTCGACACCGCTGCGTTGATCGCGAGGTTGATGATGTCGCCGTCCACCACGCGTGGAGTGAAGGCAAGCTCCACGCCGAAGGGCTTGTATTCGACGGTGACCGTATCGTTCTCGTTGCGGACCGGGATCGGATATTCGCCGCCGGCGAGGAACTTCGCCTCCTGCCCCGAAAGCGCGGTCAGGTTGGGCTCCGACAGGGTCCGCACCAGGCCCTTGCTCTCGAGCGCCTCAAGAAGGATGCCGAACTGGATGCTGCCGGCGGTGAAGCCGACCCCGAAACCGCCGGTTTGCGCCGTGGTGAAGCCGCCACCGCCCGCGACGCTGACCGCACCGTTCAGGTTCGCGCCCGTGCCCGCCTCGACGTTGACCGAACGCGTCGGGTCGGGCGTTCGGATGCCGAGGCTGCTTTGCAGCCGCTTGGTGACCGAACGCTGCATCTCGGCGAAGCGGACCTTCAGCATCACCTGCTGGGTGCCGCCGACCACCATCAGGTTCGACACCCGGTCGGGGGCATAGCGCCCGGCGAGGTCGAGCGCGCGGTCGAGTTTCGCGGTGGAGGAGACGACGCCCGACAGCACGATGCCGTCGTTCGCGGTCCGCACCTCGATGTTCTCGCCCGGAAGGATCTGCTGGAGCCGTTCCTTGAACTCCGCCACGTCGAGCGAGACCTGCACGTCGACGTTGGTGATCAGCTTTCCGTCCGGCGCCAGAAGCGTCAGCGTGGTGCGCCCCGGCGCCTTGCCGAGGACGTAGATCGACCGGTCGGACAGCGTCGAGATGTCGGCGATGCCGGGATTGGCGATCGACAGCTCGGCGAAGGGCTGGTCGGATTCGACGACGACCGCGCGGTTCATCGGAACGGTCAGCGCGCTCGTGGCCGTGCCGTTGACGATCTTCAGGGTTTCCGCGTGGGCGGCCGGAATGGCGATCATGCAGAGCGAAACGCCCAGCATGCCTGCCGCAAGGGATCTTTTCATGCTCATGTGACCTGCCTCTCCGATCACGCCTCAAGGATGGGTCTTTTCGCCCGTCTTCACGGGTCTCGTGCGCCCAGATTGCCGCAAGAATGCGGGAACTCGGCTTTTTTTGCAAGAATCAACGCTTTGGGCCCGCCTTCTTATGTGGACAAGTGGCAACACCGGGGAATCTGTGGTGCAAAGGCAGGCGCCGCCCACTAGATCAAGTGGGCGGCGCGTGACTGCCGAACGGGTGATCCGGAGATCAGTCGGTGCAGGGGATGACGGTCTCGACGACTTCGCCGCCCTTGTTGGTGCGGATCGTGCAGACCTTCGGCGCCTCGACTTCGGGGGCGGGGGCCTGCTCCTCGATGCCGAGAAGCGTGTTGCGGTCGATCTCGATCGCGCTGACCTTCTGTTCGTCGCCGGTGCCCACGAGCGAAAGCGTCAGCCGTCCGGTCTGCTGGGCGAGCGCGAGCGCCGCGACCTGCTCGGGCGTGGCCTCCACGGTGACGGTGCGGGCGATCATGGTTTCCTCGCTGCGGTCGGCATCCGCGCTCTGGTTGATCGCGATGAGCCGCACCGCCGAGTCGATGAGCTTGGCCACGTCCTGCCCGTTCACGGCACCCGACCAGTAGACGTCGACGCGGTCGCCCGGCCTCAGGAAGCCCGACACCCCCGAGGTCACGTCGACGTTGATCGCGAAGGCACGCATCCCGCCGGTGAGGTTGGCATTGATGCCGGCATCCACGCCCGGCTCGGTGATCTTCGCCAGAAGGATCGGCTCGAAGGGCTCGAAGCTGCGCAGCGCGGCGCGGGCGCGGGTCTCGCCCTCCCAGAAGACGGGCACGATCGCCTTGTCGCCGCCCTGGGGCGCGACGACCGCGTTGAAGACACCGGCCGGAACCTTGCCCTCCTGCACCTTGATCACTTCCAGATCCTCGCGGGTGAAGCGGTCGCCGTATTTCAGCGCCTTCGTGGCGACGACGACGTCGACGAGCCGCGGCGCGTTCGCCTGCTCGGCTGCGAGCCGGTCGCGTTCGGCCTGGGTCTGGGCGATGAACCCCTGCGCCATGTAGACGGCGAAGCCCGCCAGCGCGACCCCGAGCACCAGAACCAGAGCAAATACCAGTCGCATCGTTCATCCTTTCGTCCGTCAGGCCGGTCGCGCAGGGTTCATCCGCAGGAAGCCTGACCTCACCAGCGGTCTATATCGTTTTCGAATACGGCGAAATGGTGGTCAAAGCACGCCCCTCGGGTGGAATTTCGGCTGCTTCGGAAACACTCGGCGCGTTGTCGCCGCCCTGGACCCGGGAACGTAAACGGGCGCCCCTGGTGCGGACGCCCGACCCGATCATCCCCGCCGCTTCGGCAGCGATCAGAACGTGGTGTTGATCGACTGCGAGCTCAGCCAGCTTTCGGTCTTCTGGCCGATGCTCGTCATGTTGCCCTTGAGGCCGGCCATGGCCACGAGGACGAGGCTGACGACCGCCGCGGTGAGCACGACCCAGTCGACGGTGACGGCACCGCTCTCCTCGGCGCGAAACCGCTTCACACTCTTCCACACTTTCATCTCACGCTCCGTTCTTTCGCCGCCGCCGGAGACCGGCAGTGCCACATGGTCACACGTCGCCCCTTGATCGCATTGAAGCCGTCCAAGATGGCATGATTGGGGCGCGCGTCGTGCATTTTCGCGCAAGCCTGGCCCCGAACGGAAACGATGCGTTGCCGGCCCGCGCAAAGCAAAACCGCGCCCCTGGGGGCGCGGTTCGCGTCGGTTGCGGTTCGCCGGATCAGAAGGTCGAGTTGATCGACTGGCTGGACAGGTAGGAGTTGATCTTGGTGGTGA
>JBDHSQ010000036.1:0-29862 GCA_039808285.1 Paracoccaceae bacterium | reverse complement strand
CGCGCCTTGGCGGCGATCTCGGGGCCGATCCCGGACGGGTCGCCGCAGGTCAGCGCGATCGGGCCGGGCATCTGGGCCGCACCTCAGGGCGTGCGGATGATGGCATTGGCCTTCAGCTCGGCCAGCCAGCCATCGGCCAGCGCGCCGAGCCGCTGGTTCACCAGTTCCTCGCGCACCTGCGCCCGGCTCGGCCCCTGCCCGAAGCCGAGCGTCGGGTCGATCGCCGGCGGTCCCCCGACGGCCGGGGCGGAGGTGTCCGCCACCGCCGGCGCCGCGCCGGCGGCGAGCGTGGCGGAACGTTTGCAGAGCATCAGGAACACCAGCGAACCGCCGCTGGTCAGCGCCGTCGACACCTCGTTGTCGTCCAGATGCGCAAGCTCGGCGGCGATGTTCCCCGGCATCTGCGTCAGCGACCGCGTCTCGCGCAGGATGGTCCCGGCGGGGGCGCCCTTGAGGACGCGGTAGAGGTCGTCGCAGGTGTCGACCTCGCCGCGGATGCGGCCGGCCTCGGCCAGCGCCCCGGGGGTGTGGCCGCCGGGGATCAGCACCTGCGCGTAGTCGACGGTCAGGTTCGCCGGCGAAATCTCGCCGCCCTGTTCCATCCCGCGCAGCCGGACGATGGCGATGGCGTTGCCGAGATTGATCGGCGGGCTGACCTGGCCGTTGCCCATGCCGGCGATGACCTGGCGCACCTGCGGCGGCAGGTTGGTGACCGGCACCCAGCCGACCTGCCCGCCATTGATCCGCGACGGCGCCGCCGAATGCTGCCGCGCCGCGGCGGCGAAGGCGGCTTCCGACCCGATCGACTTCGCCAGATCCTCGGCGAAGTCGCGCTTCTCGATCAGGCTGCCACCCGAGGCCGGAATGAGGATTTCCGACAGAAGCACCCTCGGCCCCGCACCGCGCTGCGCGGGCACCGACATCGCCCGGTCGATCTCGGCCTCGCTGATGGCGATCTTCTGGCCGAAGCGGGCGCGGACGACCTCGCGCCAGGCAAGGCCCGCCTTGACGAAATCGCGGAACGTCTCGGGGGCGACGCCGGCCTCGCCGATCGCCTCGACGAACTGCTCGGCGTCGAGATTGGCGCGGCCGGCGAATTCGGCCATGCCGGAAGCGACCTGCTGGTCGCTGATCGTGATGCCCGCGGCCTTCGCCGCCTGCGCCCTCAGCCGGTCCTCGACCAGGCCCTTCTCGGCCTCGGCGGCCGGGTCGCCGGGCGCGCGCAGGATCGTCAGGAAGCGTGTCCGCTGGTCAAGCTCGTATTCGGTCACGGCGGAATCGTTCACGATGACCACGGGCGAGAACTTGCCCGCCTGCGCGCCGGCCGGGGCCACGACTGCGGTCAGGCCCGCGAGGGCGAGGGGGATCAGGGTCGTGATGCGCATCGTCTGCCGTCCGTCTGCTCTGCTCTGTTCTGTTCATCCCGCGGGATTGCCGGTCACGGCCCGCAGCTTCGCCTGTAGCGCCGTCCGTCGCCCCCCGCGCCGATCCCGTGCAGGATGACCGACAGGTTGATGTCGGTGTCGGCCTTCACACTAGTCGAGGACGTGAAGCGACGCGAGAGGGAAAGATCGACGGTGGCGCAATCGGTCCGCCAGGCGAGGCCGAGGGCGGCGCGGGTGGCGCGCTCGGCCTCGAAATCATAGCGCCCGGTCAGCGAGCCGCGCCAGCTTCGCCCGATGTCCCATCCGGCGTCGATGATGAGTTCCGAGGTGGGCAGGGCGCGGTTCTCGGCCGGGTCGGCGACGAGCCAGAGATAGCCCGCCGAAAGATCGAGGCGGGGGGTGGCGTAGCCGATGATCAGCTCCTCGCGGCTGACGTCGAGATCGTCGTCGAAGGTCATCCGGTTCATCACATCGAGGCCGGCCGCCGTGGTCAGTTGCGCGGCGACCAGCCAGTCCGACACGGTGCCGTCGAGCCCGGAGGCGGCAGAGAACTGGCCGCGGTCGCCGGCGCGGAAGACCCGGCCCGCCGTGACCCCGAGCGACCAGCCGGCGGGGTCCAGTCGCGTCCAGCTCATGCCGAGGTTGAGCCGCGATCCAAGCTCGCGCGCATCGGCCCCGGGAAAGCGGCTGAAGGCGAAGAGGTTGCCCTCGTCGAAGTTGACGATCTGACTGTCCTCGTTCGGCACCGCCTCGGCGCTGTCGGGGGCAAGGACCAGTTGCGCCACCGGCTCGATCACATGGGCGGCACCTGTCCGGGTCGCGGCCTTCACCCAGGGCCAGCGCAGCTCCACCGCTGCGGCAGGCAGGATGCGGGTGACGGTGCCGGGATAGGACGCGTCCTGGCCGATGGAATAGAAATCCGCCGCCACCTCGGCCGCACCGGCGAGAACCATGCCGTTGGGCAGGATCCAACTGCGCCGCCAGTCGGCGACGGCGCTCGCCCGCGCCACGTCGCGACCGTCGACGGTGCCGTCGCCGTTCGCGTCGGTGGCGACGTCCGACGACCGGCGGTGGCTGTGCAGGTCGAATTCGAATTGCGCCTCGCCGCCGATGATCCGGGGCGAAAAGCGGCGGGTGATGCTGAAATCGCCCACGATGGTCGGCAGCACCGCGTTGTCGTCGCCCGCACGGATCGACCAGTAGCGGAAGATCGCCGCCTCGATATGCTCGTTGCGTCGCGTCCGCGCCAGTTCCACCCCGCTTTCCAGAAGGTCGGTCTCGTCGAGCCCGTAGTCGAGGATGTAGGCGTCGTCGCTGACCTCCTGAAGGCTGAACGCCAGCCGGAAGTCGCGGGGAAGCGCGAAGGCGCCCTCGGCGAAGACATAGCCGCGGGTCTCGCCGGAGATGAGGTCGTCGCGGGTGAAGGCGCCCGCGACCTCGATCGCCCCGGTCGGATAGGCTTCGCGGTAACGGAATTCGAGCGTCCGCGTCCGGCTGGCCGAGACATAGGGCGTCAGCGTCAGGTCGCGGCTGTCGCCGATGGCGATGAAATAGGGAAGCTTCAGCCCCGGCCCGAGGGCGGTCGTGGTGCGGAAGCGCGGCATCAGGAAGCCGGTCGCGCGCTTCAGCGTCGGGTCGGGCATCCTGAGGCGCGGCACATAGAAGACCGGCAGGCCGGCGACGCGGAACTGGGCGTGGTCGAAATAGAGCTGACGCTCCACCTGGTCGTGAAGGACGCGCCGGGCGCGGATTTCCCACAGCGGCGTCGGGTTCGACGGGCAGACCTGGCAGGAGGAGGCGACGACGCGCGAGGCGCGGGTGAAGCGCCCGCTGGTGCGCGCGATCTCGTCCGCGGCGATCTGGAGCTGTTCGTCGAGCACCATCCGCGCGCTGCGCAGAACCCCTTCGGTCAGGTCGCGCGACAGTTCGGCCTGGTCGGCGAGGATCACCGTGCCCGCGCCGTCGGTCAGCGTGATCGGCCCCTCGATCGTCAGTTCCGCGGTCGCGCCGTCATAGACGATCCGCCGCGCGGCCAGACGCGCGCCCCTGTAGAAGACCTCGACCGCGCCCTCGGCGGTCAGCGTGTCGCCGGCGGTCAGGAACACCCGGTCGGCGACCAGCGTCGCCGGTTCGTCCTGCGCCCGGGCGGGAAGGGCGGCAAGCCACAGCAGCAGGCAGAGCAGGAGCCGCCGCATCAGCCGTCCTCCAGATGCAGCAGAAGCGTGAGCGACAGGAGGATCGCCGCGACCGGCGGGCTCCAGGCGGCGAGGAGGACGGGAATCTGGCCCTTCTCGCCCAGAACCTGCGCGAAGTTGCGCAGGAGGAAGATCGCGAAGCCCGAGACGATGGCCAGAAGCACCATCACCCCGGTGTGGCCGGAGCGCGCGTGGCGCATGGTGAAGCCGGCGCCGACCAGCACCATCGCCATCAGCAGAAGCGGCAGCGCCAGTTCCATCTGGAACCAGACGCTGTGCTTGCGCGCCGAGAATCCGGCCCGCTCCAGCCCGGCGATGAAGGCGGGCAGATCCCAGATCGCGATGGTGGAGGGTGTGCCGAAACTGTCGCGGATCTGGTCCGCCGTCAGGTCCGAGGGAAGCGCGAGCGTGGCGTGGCTGCGGGCGTCGCGCTCGGGGTTGGTGCCGGTGGTGAAGCGCCATTCCTTGGCGCCGGTCAGGTGCCACGCGCCCGTGCCAAGCCGCGCCTCGGACGCATCGACCCGCGAAATGGGGCCGCTCGACCCGGCGAAGGCGAGGAAGCTCGCGTCGTAGAGCACCGTGCCGTCGGGGTTCGACCGCGCGGCGTGGATCACCGTCTGCCCCTCGGCCCCGCCCTGCCTGAGCCACAGCCCGTCGCGCGAGACCGAGAGAACGTTGCCCTCGCCGAGCCTGTGGCGGCTCGCGAGCGTGTCGTAGCGCTTGGCGGTGCCGGCGACGATCGGGTTCAGCGCGGCCACCGCAAAGGCCCCGATGACAAGCGTCGTGATCAGCGGCGAGACCAGCATCCTGAGCGCCGAGCGTCCGGCGGCGCGGATCACCACCAGTTCCGACGACCGCGCGAGCGCGAGGAAGAGCGCGATGGAGGCCAGGATCAGGATCATCGGCAGGATGCGGTAGACCGCCTGCGGCGTGTTGAGAAGCGCAAGCTCCGCCGCCGCGGCCAGGCCGATGTCGGCATCGGCGAAGCGACGGATCTCCTCGATCATGTCGATGAGGTAGAGCAGCACGAAGAAGCCGGCGAAGACCGCCAGGACGGTGACGGCGAAGCGCCGCGCGATATAGCGCGACAGGGTCACGAGGCCACCGCCGCGACAAGGCCGTGGCGGACCCGCCGGGCCCGCCCGGCGAAGGACAGCGCCAGCGCCGCGATCGCGAGGCCCGCCGCCACCGGCAGGTAGACCACCGGCCAGGCCGCGGGCGAACGGGTGACGAGGCTCGTCGCCCCGTTGGCCAGGAACTGCACGAAGACGAGAAGCACCGACGCCATGCCGATCTGCCGCCAGAGGCCGAAGCGGCTGAATCCGCCGGTCAGGAGCGTCGCAAACCCGATCAGCGCCGAGACCAGCGCGAGGAAGGGCCGCGCCATGCGCTCGTGGCCCTCGAGAAGCATCGCCGCGCGCGTGGTGCCGGCCGCTTCGGCCGAGGCCTCGGTCGCGGCCAGGAGCATTGGCGTCGGCAGTTCCTCGACCGAGGGCCGGCGCGCCGCGGCCCCGCCGATCAGCGCGCCGATGTCATAGGAGAAATCGGCAAACCGCGTCACCGACAGGCTCTGGCCCTCGGCCGCGAGGGTCTGGTCCATGCCCTCGAACATGACAAGCTTCGGACCGGTGTCGCTTTTCACCAGCAGCGCGCGTTCGGCGGTGTAGACGGTGCTGCGGCCGGGCGTGCGGGCATCGGCCAGGAAGATGTCCTGCAACTCGCCCCGCGGCGTGATCTGGCGGATGTAGAAGGTGATCCCGTCCGCCGGATGCAGGAACGTCCCCTCGGTCAGGAAGCGCGCGGCGACATTCTCGGCGATCTCGCCGCGCCGGTCGGCCAGCCTGACGCGGCTTGCGGGCACGAGGACATGGGCGAGGACCGCCACCATGAGCGTGACGGCGAGGCCGAAGTAGAGCACCGGACGCGCGAGGCGGTAGGGCGAGAAGCCGGTCGCCATCATCACCACGAGCTCGCTTTCCGACGACAGCCGGTTGGTGACATAGACCGAGGCCACGAAGGCCGCCACCGGCAGGACGAGACGGATGACGTTGGGCAGCGTGAGCGCGGTGAATTCGAGGAAGACCCAGGCCGACTGGCCGTCGGAGATGAGCTGGTCGAAGAGCGACACCGCCCGGTTGATCCAGTAGACGGACACCAGGATCAGCGCGAAGAAGCCGAACAGCGTCATCAGCTGCGACAGCATGTATCTGTCGAATTTCGACACCGCGCCCCTCTCCGGCCTGTCTGGTCTGCCCTTGGTCCTTCCCTAGCCGAAAGCGCCGGACGGGAAAACTCATATCTGGCCAAGGCGGGCGGGGCGGGGGTAGGGTCGGCGCCGGAATCTGCCGGAGCATGACATGACCCTTCCCCTGACGCCCGACTTCGCCCCCGCCGCCTTCGACACGCTTGCCGCAGCCGAAGGGCGCCTTGTGCTGCTCCTGCCGCCGGACGGGCGCCTCGGCGTGCTGGCGCGGCGGGTGAACCGGGCGGCGCGCGGCGCGGTCCAGCGTGCGCTGGAATCGACCGCATGGGAGAAGCTGAAGCGCGGCGAGGCGATGGAGCTTGCCTGGCCCGTGGGGCTGAAGGCCGAGGCGATGCAGCTTGTCAAGCTTCCCGCCCGCCCCACCGTGGCCGAGGCGCGCAAGGCCGGCGCGGCGGCGGGGCGCGCGCTGGGCGAGGCGGGCGCGGTGGTGCTGGCGGTCGGGCAGCGGCGCGTCGCCGACGTCGCGCTGGGGCTGATGCTGCGCGCCTATGACTTCGCGCGCTACCGGACCGGCGAGAGCGCGGCAAAGCCGAAGGGCCCGGTGACGATGCTGGTCGACGATCCCGATTCTGCCCGGGCGGCGCTGCGCCCTGTCGCGGCCGTCGCCGAAGGTGTCTGCTTCACCCGCGATCTGGTCAGCGAACCGGCCAACGTTCTGACCACGAGCGATTTCGCCGACCGCCTTGCCGAGATGAAGACCCTCGGGCTGATGGTTGAAATCCTTGAGGAAAGCGATCTTGCGAAGCTCGGGATGCGGGCGCTTCTGGGCGTGGGGCAGGGCTCGGAAAGCCCCTCGAAGGTCGTGGTGATGGAATGGCAGGGCGGCGCGAGCGGCGAGGCGCCCTTCGCCTTCGTCGGCAAGGGGGTCTGCTTCGACACGGGCGGCATCTCGATCAAGCCCGCGCAGGGCATGGAAGAGATGACGATGGACATGGGCGGCGCCGGTGTCGTCGCGGGGCTGATGCGCACGCTCGCGCTGAGGAAGGCGAAGGCCAACGTCGTCGGCCTCGTCGGCCTTGTCGAGAACATGCCGGACGGCCGCGCGCAGCGGCCGGGAGACATCGTCGCCTCGATGAAGGGCGACACGATCGAGGTGATCAACACCGACGCCGAGGGGCGGCTGGTGCTGGCCGATGTGCTCTGGTATGCGCAGGAGCGGTTCAGGCCCCGGGGGATGATCGACCTCGCCACGCTGACCGGCGCCATCATCATCGCGCTCGGCCACGAGAACGCGGGCGTCTTCGCCAACGACGACGGGCTGGCCGCGGCGCTTCTGAAGGCGGCCGGGGCGGAGGGCGAGGGCGCCTGGCGGATGCCGATGGGCCCGGCCTATGACGAGCAGATCAAGTCGCGGCTGGCCGACATGAAGAACACCGGCGGGCGGCCGGCGGGCTCGATCACCGCGGCGCAGTTCCTCCGCCGCTTCGTCCGGGACGAGACGCCCTGGTGCCACATCGACATCGCCGGCGTCACGCTCCAGTCGAAGGACACCATGCTCGCGCCCAAGGGGGCGACCGGCTGGGGGGTGATGACGCTCGACCGGCTGGTGCGCGACATGCTGGAGGGCTGATGGGGCAGGCGATGTTCTATCACCTGACGCGCTCGCCGCTCGAGGTGGCGCTGCCGATGCTCTTGGCGAAAAGCCTCCAGTCGGGCTGGCATGTCGTGGTGCGGGGAACCGACGCCGGCCGGCTCGACTGGCTCGACCGGACGCTCTGGACCGTCAGCGACGACGGCTTCCTGCCGCACGGGCTCGCGGGCGGGCCGCACGACGCGCTGCAACCGGTCCTTCTGACCACCGGGCGGGAGGCGCCGAACCGCGCGCAGTGCCTGATGGCGGTGGACGGGGCGGAGGTTTCCGCGGCGGATTGCGAAACGGTCGAACGGGCCTGCATCCTCTTTGACGGCAATGATCCGAAGGCGGTGGAACGGGCCCGCGGCCAGTGGCGGGCGCTGACCGGCGCCGGCATCGCCGCGCAATACTGGAGCGAGGAGGGCGGGCGCTGGCAGAAGAAGGCGGAAAGCGGCGGGTGAGGGCCAGCGGCGAGCGCGGATCAGGCCGTGGCTGTAGGGCGGCGGCCGAGCCTCGGGAGGGCGCTGCGCACCGCCGGGTCGGGGCGCTTTATGGCGTCACCTCCTCCAACCGCAGTTCTGCTGGTGAGGTCGCAACGCGCCCGCCCCGGGGGGATGAGGCGCGCCCGGACGATCTGCCGGTAGCAGATCGTCAGCGCCGAATGCCCGCCGTCCCTGCGGCGGGCCGGAAGGCGGGCGCCGCCCCGGCTGGTCGCCCGGGCGAGACGGTGGTGCCGCGGCGTTCGTTCTGTCACGTCGCACACAGGCTTCACCCTGCGCAGGCCGCTCCCGCATCCCCTACCGCCGGATGACCAGCCGGTCGCGGGAGAAGGTCGCCTCGTGGCGGCCGAGCCAGCTCATGCCCAGAAGCGAGGTGTCGAGGTCGCCGCCGTTCACCACCGCCGGGACGCCGTGCTCCTCCACGCCGCCGACGGCGAAACGGTCGAGCGTCACCGGCGCCGTGGCGACGCGGCCGTTGGCCGTCATCGCCGTGCCGAAATAGGCCAGCCCCTCGGGGTCGAGCCCCGCGCGGCCGGCGTCCCGCAGGGTGAGGACAATGTCGGAAGCGCCTGTATCGACAACGAAAAGCACCTTCGCCCCGTTCACCTCCGCGGTCAGGTAGTAATGCCCGTCCGCCGCCGCCCGCACCGCCAGCGCGTCGCCGCCGACCAGCGCCTCGCCCGGCAGCGCCGCCCGGCGCACGTCGCCCCAGAGGCCGGCGGCCGCCACCGCACCGAGGAAGATCAGCCCCCAGATCGCCGCCTGCTGCGCCCGCCGGCCGATCTGGCCGCGGCTTTCGATCAGGAAATACCCGCCGACGACCGCCAGCAGCAGCACGAGATAGACGAGGCGGGGCAGGTCGTTGAAATCCATCGCTCAGATGAGGCCGGTGCCGCGGATGCCGTCAAGCACGAACTGGACCGAGAGCGCGGCGAGCAGCATCCCCAGAAGCCGGGTGATGACGACGATCCCGGTCCGCCCCAGCGCCCGCTCGATCACCCCGGCGGCGAGGAACATCAGGAAGGCGATGGCGACGACCGCGAGCATCACCGCATGGATCAGGAGGGTATGGGCCAGTCCCGTCGCCGGCGTGTTGTTGACGAGAAGGATCATCGTCGTGAACGCTCCCGGTCCGGCGATCAGCGGCGTGGCGAGCGGAAAGACCGAAGGGTCGTGGTGCGGATCGGCGTGCTGGCCCTCGCGCCGCTGGGTGCGCCGCTCGAACAGCATGTCGAGCGCGGTGACGAAGAGGAGGATGCCGCCGGAGATGCGGAAGGCCGGCATGGAGATGCCGATGACCGACAGGATCTTGTCGCCGAGGAGCCCGAAGAGCGCCATCAGCGCCACCGCGATCAGGCAGGCCCGGAGCGCGACCGCGCGCCGGTGGCCCGCATCCATGCCCTGCGTCAGCGCGACGAAAAGGGGCGCCAGCGCGATCGGGTCGATGATCACGAAGAGCGTGACGAAGGCGGTCAGGTAGAAGGCCGGTTCCATGACCGGAAGGCTAGGGGCGACGCCGGCCGCGCGCAACGGCGGAATGCGCCTCAGACGATGCGGGGGCCGAGCGTTGCCGGGTCGATGCCCGGCGTCGCCCAGAACTCCGCGGCAAAGGGCGGCAGCGCGGCCAGCACCCGGTCGAGATCGGCCTGCCGCACCGCCTTGCGGAGCGCAAGCGCGATGGCCGCGACGCAATGGTCCGGCGTCAGGTTGTGGTGCGGTCGCAGCGCCTGCGCCTCGGCGGTCCAGTCGGCGCGGGTGCCGGCCGGGCACGGGCCCTCGTCCAGCCGCCAGTCGGCCACGAAGAGCGCCCTGAGCACGCTGGGCAGGACCTGGGCGAAATCCACCGCCTGCTGCGGGGTCAGCCGCCGCCGGAAGGCGCGCAGCACCCCCTCGACCGCGGTGAAGGTGGTATTGTCGCTGTCGAGCGCCAGCGCCTCGCGCGCGTCCGACAGGAAGGCCTGCCATTCGCGCGTCGCCTGCCGATAGGTCCAGGGCGTCGGCATGGCCTATCCCTCCGCCGTCTCCAGCCGTTCGGCCGCCTCGATCCAGAGCGCCTCGGCACGCGCCTGCGCCTGCGCGACCTCGGCGTATTTCTTCTGCCAGACGACGGCATCGTCGGGCCTCTGGTAGAGTGCGTGATCGGCAAGCTTCGCGTCAAGTTTCGCGCGCATCTCGTTGAGTTTCGCCAGCCTTTCCTCGCATTTCCTCACCTCGGCGCGGAGCGCGAGGACGGCGTCGCGGGAGGGGCGGGCGGGTTTTTCCTGCGGTTTCCCGGCCGGCTTCTCCGGCTCCTCGCCGGCCAGAAGCTCGCGCCGGTATTGCTCGAGATCGCCCGCATAGGGGGTGACGGCGCCGCCCCTCACCAGCCAGAGCCGGTCGGCGACGAGGCCGAGAAGGTGCATGTCGTGGCTGACGAGGATCACCGCGCCGGAATATTCGGTCAGCGCCTCGACCAGCGCCTCGCGGCTTTCGATGTCGAGGTGGTTGGTCGGCTCGTCGAGGATCAGCAGATGCGGCGCGTCGATCGTCGCCAGCATCAGCGACAGCCGTGCCTTCTGCCCGCCGGAGAGCTTCGCCACCGCCGTCTCGGCCTGGTCGGCCATCAGCCCGAAGCCCGCGAGCCGCGCCCGCAGCTTCGCCTGGCCCTCGGCGGGGCGGAGCCGCCGGACATGCTGCAAGGGCGTCTCGTCGAGATGCAGCTCGTCCACCTGGTGCTGGGCGAAATAGCCGATGCGGAGCCGCGCGGCGCGCGTGACGGTCCCCGCTTCCGCCTGAAGTTTCCCGGCCAGAAGCTTGGAAAGCGTGGACTTTCCCTCGCCGTTGCGGCCGAGGAGCGCGATCCGGTCGTCCTGGTCGATCCTGAGCGACAGCCGCTTCAGCACCGGCGGCCCGCCATAGCCCACCGCCGCCCCCTCCATCGTCACGATCGGCGGCGAAAGCTCCTCGGGCTCGGGGAAGGTGAAGACGACCCGCGCCGCATCCTCCGGCGCGGCGATCGGCGTCAGCTTCTCCAGCATCTTGATCCGGCTCTGCGCCTGCACCGCCTTCGACGCCTTGTAGCGGAAGCGGTCGACGAAGCCTTGCAGATGCGCGCGCCGCGCCTCGACCTTCTTCGCCTCCGCCGCCTGCACGGCACGCCGTTCCGCCATCTGCCGGGCGAACTGGTCGTAGCCGCCGGCCCAGAGCGCCAGCTTGCGGTCGGCCAGATGCAGGATCGAGCCGACCGCACGGTTGAGAAGCCCGCGGTCGTGGCTGATGATGATCACCGTATGGGGATATTTCGCCAGGTAGCTTTCCAGCCAGAGCGAACCCTCGAGGTCGAGGTAGTTGGTCGGCTCGTCGAGGAGCAGGAGGTCGGGCCGGGCGAAGAGCACGCCGGCGAGCGCCACCCGCATCCGCCAGCCGCCGGAGAAATCCGAACAGGGCCGCTTCTGCGCCCCGGCGTCGAAGCCGAGCCCCCGGAGGATGGCGCTGGCGCGGGCCTCGGCCGACCAGGCGTCGATGTCGGAAAGCCGGTGCTGGATCTCGGCGATCCGGTGCGGGTCGGCGGAATGCTCCGCCTCGGCCAGGAGCGCCGCGCGTTCCCCGTCGGCGGCCAGCACCGTGTCGATCAGGCTCTCGGCCGAGGAGGGAACCTCCTGCGCCACGCCGCCGATCCTTGCATGGGCGGGCAGCGAGATCTCGCCCCCCTCCAGCGCCAGCTCGCCCCGGATCAGCCGGAAGAGCGTGGTCTTGCCGGCGCCGTTGCGGCCGACGAGGCCGACCTTGTGGCCGTCGGGAATCGTCGCCGAGGCGCGCTCGAAGAGCGGGCGGCCCTCCACGGCATAGGTGATGTCGGCGATCTTCAGCATGGGCTGCCGATAGCAGAGTGGCGGGCAGGGCGGAAGCGCCGGCCTCACCCGCCCGACTTCATTGTGGCCCAAATACTCCGGGGTCCGGGGCAGCGCGCCCCGGGCCCTCCGCCCGCGCCACCTTTTCAACCGGCCGCGCCCGTGCTAGCAGGCGCGCGATCAAATCCCGCCGGGCCGTGCACGCGCGCGTCCCGGCCCGCAGCAGAGGCAGCACATGGCGACCCAACGCACGCTTTCCATCATCAAGCCCGACGCGACGCGCCGCAATCTCACCGGCAGGATCAATGCCAGGTTCGAGGAGGCGGGCCTCAGGATCGTCGCGCAGAAGCGCATTCACCTCAGCCTCGCGCAGGCGCAGAAGTTCTACGAGGTCCACAAGGACCGCCCGTTCTTCGGCGAACTCACCGAATTCATGGCCTCCGAGCCGGTGGTGGTGCAGGTGCTGGAAGGCGAGGATGCGATCGCGAGGAATCGCGAGGTGATGGGCGCGACCAATCCCGCCAACGCCGCCCCCGGCACGATCCGCAAGGACTTCGCGCTCTCGGTCGGCGAGAATTCGGTGCACGGGTCGGATGCGCCGGAAACCGCGGCGGTGGAAATCGCCTATTTCTTCTCCGGGCTCGAACTCGTCGGCTGAAACCGCCGCACGAAGCTCAGCCGCGGCCGCCCCTCGGGGCGGCCGTTTGCGTTCCGGGGATGCGGGCCGGCTGGCGCGGAACCAGACCGATCTCGTCGAAGGCCCTCTCGATGCCCGCGGGCAGGGCGCCGGGGCGCCCGGTTCTGTCCGCCTCGGCCTTCAGCGCGTCGAACCGGGCACGCAGCGCAAGTTTCTCCGCGCCCCGGCAATCGTTCCAGGGCCGGCCCTGAAGCCCCATCACAAGCGCGTAGTAGCCGATGAAGTGCGGCGCCAACCCGGCCGCGAGCCAGCGAAGATAGGCCGCGTCCGCGCCCATTGCGCGCAGGGCTTCGGCGCTGGTGATGCCGGCGCGCGCGAAAGCGGCTTCGGTAGCGGGGCCGATGTTGGGAATGGTCGAGACGGGCGTGCTCATCCCGGGCCTCCGGACCCGGAGCATCCTCCTCCGGGCCTTCCGGACCGGAGCGTAGCGTCACGCCCGCGGTGCGGAAAGGCTCAGATCGAGGCCCAGTCGCTGAAATGCACCGGCCGCATCTGCTCGGCCGGGGTTTCGGCAAGCTGCTGCTGCTGCGTCTTGCGGCCCTTGGCGCGGTCGAAGGTTTCGCCCTGCTGCTGGCGGGATTCGCCCGCGTCTTCGGCGCCCATCTGCTTCGGCATGTCCATCCGTTTCGTCCTTCCCGTGCGGGCATTCGGCCCGCGTGCTGCGACCTGTCCTCTGTCCACGCTCACACGTCGCGGTGGCTATGGCGGGGCGCAGATATGTCCCGCTCATGGCACCGTCAAGTGATTCTGCTTCACGATGCGCGGCGCGCCAAGCCGCGGCGCGGCATTCCGCCGGATTGCGAGTCCTTCCGGCAACAGTCCCCGGGGAGAAACCCAAGCAAATCCGCATTCAGGAAACACCGATCCGGCGCGTGGCGCCCTGCCGCGCCGGACTCAGCCGCGAAAGGCTGCGGCCAGAGGCTCGGGCAGGGCGAATTCGGACAGCGCCCGCGCCCGTGCCCCTGCCGACATCTTGCGCGCGGTCTTCGCCACGATCCGCTCCAGCCCCTCGCCATCACGCCCCTCGGCGAAGGGCTGGAAATACCAGCGCAGGAAGGTGAAGCAGATCACGTCTTCCAGCGCCTGCACCTCCGGCTCGCGCTTGATCCCCTCCTTGCGGATCATCCGGCCGACGCGGTCGATGCTGCCGGGTCCGTAGCCTTCGGCCGCCATGATCCCGCCCACCCTGCGGGCATGGAAATCGGCGAGGTCGCGCCGCCAGGCGAGGTAGCCCTCGCGCCCCTCTGGCCAGGCGCCGCGCGGCGAGGTCCAGCGTTCGATGTGCTGGCCACGCGCGGCGATCCTCAGTTCCTCCGACGCGTCGGGAAAGAGCCGCTCAAGCTCTTTCGTCATCCGCTCGCCGTAAAGGCGCGCGGCCGGCGCGCCCTCGCTCCGGTCGGGGTCGGCGGCGTTGGCGTCGTCGATGGCGGCGAGGGTGCGGGAGAGGCGGGTCATGGCGGTCCTTCCGGTCAGGCGAGACGGGCGCGGAGCGCGCGGAGCGTGTCGCGGACAAGCGCCGCGGCGGCATCCTCGGTCCCGGCCTCGGCATAGCAGCGCAGTTCCGGCGCGTTGCCCGAGGGGCGCAGGTGGACGATGTCGCCCGAGGCGAAGGTGATCCTGAGCCCGTCGGTCAGGTCCAGGCCCGCCTCGGCGCCGAGGGGCGCGAAGAGCGCCGCCCGCTCGCGCGGGTCTCCGGCCAACAGGCGTACCAGCGCCTGCGAGGCATCGGTGGCGATGTTTTCCATCCGGTCCGCGGCGGTGCGGCGGGCCGGCAGCGCCGCGACGAGGTCCGCGAGGCTTCGGCCCTGCCGGGTGCATTCGGCCAGCGGCATCAGGATCGGCAGCATCGCGTCCCGCGTCATCAGCGGGGCGAGGGGGCCGTGCGGGCCTTCCGCCGCAAAGCCGAGCAGGAAGCCGCCGTTGGCCTCGAATCCCACGGTGCGCGCGGCGGGAGCGGCGGCTGCCGCCTCCATCGCCGCGATGACATGGGGAGAGCCGATCTTCGTCCGCAGGATGCGCGCGAAACGGCCGGATGCCTCGATCATCGTGTTCGACGACACCGGCGTCACCACCGTGGCGGCCCCCAGCGCAAGCGCCGTCAGCATGCCGGTCACGTCGCCCGGGATCACCTTGCCCGCCGCGTCGGCCACGAGCGGCCGGTCGCCGTCGCCGTCGGTGGAGACCAGGGCGTCAAGCCGGTGCTCCGCCACCCAGCCGGAAAGCCGCGCCCGCGTCGCGCCATCCACCGCCTCGGTGTCGACGGGTACGAAGACCTCGGACCGGCCGAGCGGCACGACCGCCGCGCCGAGATCGGCGAGCAGCCCCGCGAGAAGATCGCGCGCCACCGAGGAATGCTGCCACACGCCGACCCTGAGCCCGTTGAGCGCACGGGCGCCGAAGGCGGTGACATAGCGCGCGCGATAGAGGGGCAGGGCGCCGGGTTCGGGCATCGCCGGGGCGCGGGAGGCGGGGGCGTCGCCTGCGTAGGCGGCGAGGATCGCGGCCTCGTCCGCCTTGGTGATCTCTCCCGCCGCGGTGTAGAACTTCAGCCCGTTGCGGTCGGCGGGGATGTGGCTGCCGGTGACCATGACCGAGGGCGCGCCGGCCGTCATCGCCGCAAGCGCCAGCGCGGGCGTCGGCACCTCGCCGCAGTCGAGGGCGGAAAGCCCCACCTCGCGCGCGGCGGCGGCGACGGCGGCGGCGATCCGGGCCGAGGAGGGGCGCAGGTCGCGCCCGATCATCAGCCGCCCCCGGTGCGGCACCGCGGCAAGGAAGGCGCGGGTGTAGCCGGCGCAAAGCCCGTCCGTCAGCTCTGTCACCAGTCCGCGCAATCCGCTGGTGCCGAATTTCGGTGCCATCTTCGCCTGCCTTCTCAATCCGTTAGCCGCGGCGATTGTGACAGATCGGCCGCAGATGTCGAGGCCGCCGGGGCGCGCCGAAGGGCGGAATTGATCGCCCCCGGTTTCGCGCATAGGCTGTGCGGCGGCGGCGCCATCCGGGGCAGGGCCGCGCCGGCCGGCGCCGGGCGCCACGGCGGGTTGCGGATGCGATTTGGGATGAACAGGACGCAATGTGCGACACCGATCGAATTGTCTCCGTCTCTGCCACAATCCTTCCGGAAATGCCGCATGGGGTCGCGTGCGCCCGCCCGTCCACCTATGCTGGAGCCCGTTCGGGGGCAGCGCCCCGCCGCAGATTTCAGGGATGACGCATGAGCGCCAGAATCATTTCCGTTGTCGCAGCGCTCTTCCTGGCGTCGCTCGCGTCCTACCTTGCCGGAATGTGGACGAGCTACAAGAACTGGTGGCCCTGGGAAAAGGCCACCGAGGTGCAGACGGCGTGGCGGTCGTGGCGGGCGACGGGATATTTCCTGCCCGGCGACACCTATGCGCGGCGCAAGCCCGATGCGCCCGACGAGCGCCACGCCGTTCACGATGCCGCGGCGGTGGCGCCGGGCTTCTGGGCGGTCAACCGCTACGACCCGCCGACGCAGGGCTATGTCTTCGAGCTTCTCGATGAGGCGGGCACGGTCCTGAACAGTTTCCCGATCGACTACGCAAGGATCAGCGAGGGCGGCAAGCCCAGCGAATTCGCCCATATCGCCACGGTGCTGCCCGACGGCAGCGTGCTCGTCGTCTGGGACGACGCGCCGGGAATGGCGCGGCTCGACGCCTGCGGCAAGCCGATCTGGTCGAAGACCGACCGGATCTACCACCATTCGCTGGAACGCGGTGTGGATGGTTACTGGACCTGGGCCACCGACAACTGGTATGGCGCCGAGGACCAGGACATGATCCGCTTCGACCCGATGACCGGCGAGGTTCTGGAAGAGATCAACCTCATCGACGACGTGATCGAGAAATCGCCGGAGAACCGGCTGAAGCTGACGATCCCCGACGGCTACCGCTACAAGCGCGACAGCCGATACGGCGAACAGGCCGATGTGTTCCATCCCAACGACCTCGAGGAACTGCTGCCCGGCATGGCCGCGGCCTTCCCCGAGTTCGAGGCCGGCGATCTTCTGGTATCCTTGCGCAACATCGACGCGCTTGCCGTGATCGGGCGGCGGACCGGCGAGGTGAAGTGGATCGCCTATGGCCCCTGGCGCGACCAGCACGACGCCGATTTCCAGCCCGACGGCACGATCACGGTCTTTTCCAACAACAACGACCGGTTCCATTCGCAGATCATCGCGGTCGATCCGAAGACCGGCGCCAGCCGCGATCTCTTCGCGGGCACCGGGCTCGGCTTCGACAGCTTCATCATGGGCAAGCACCAGCATCTGGCGAACGGCAACTGGCTGATCACGCCGACGATCCAGGGCCGCGTCATCGAGGCAACGCCCGAGGGCCGGATCGTGCGGGAATACAACAACATCCTGAACGCGGACTACAATGCGCTCGTGCTCTATGCCGAGCATCTGGAGCCGGGCTATTTGGCGAAGGTGCCGGCATGCGTGAACTGACACGGCGCAGAAGGTGCGAAAACGAGGAGCGAGAGGCAGAATGACGACGATCATCCCGGTGGTCCTGTGCGGCGGGACCGGCACCCGGCTCTGGCCGGTATCGCGCGAGGGCATGGCCAAGCAGCTCCTGCCGATCGTCGGCGAGGAGACGCTGCTGCAGATGACGCTCCGCCGCGCGGCGGGCGAGGGCTTCGGCCCGCCGATGGTGATCGGCGCGTATGCCGTCCGCTTCACCATCCGCGAGCAGGTCCAGGCGGTGGCGCCGGGGGCCCGCGTGGTGATCGAGCCGGCGCGGCGCGACACGATGGCGGCCGTGGCGCTCGCCGCCGCGATCGCGGCCGTGGCGGATCCCGACGCGGTGCTGGCGGTGATGCCGTCGGACCACCTGATCCGCGAGGCGGACGCCTTCCGCGCGGCGATCCGCACCGCCGCCGCTGCGGTGGCGGCGAGCGGCGTCGCGGTGATCGGCGTCGCCCCCACCGAACCGGCGACCGGCTACGGCTACATCAAGCCGGCGGTGAAGGGCACCCACGGCGCGGTCAAGGTGCTGCGCTTCGTCGAGAAGCCCGACGAGGAAAAGGCGCACCGGCTGATCGCCGACGGCTGCCTGTGGAACGCCGGCATCTTCTGCTTCCGCACCGGCTGGCTTCTGGAGGCGCTTTCGGCCCTCGAGCCCGAGGCGGTGCGGCTGGTTCGCGAGGCGGTCCATGCGATGAAGCCCGACCTCGGGATGCTGGTGCCGGGCGAGGCCTTTGCCGGGGTCAAGGCGATCTCCTTCGACCATGCCTTCATGGAAAAGACCGAGGCCGCGGTGGTGGTGCCCGCCGCCTTCCGCTGGTCGGATGTCGGCGACTGGAACGCGGTCTGGGCGGCCAGCGACCATGACGCGGCGGAAAATGCGGTGCGCGGCGACGCGGTGGCGATGGAGGCGCATGGCAACCTGATCCATTCCGAGGACCGGCTGGTCTGCGCGCTCGGCGTCGACAACCTCGCCATCGTCGAGACCACCGACGCGATCCTCGTCGCCCCGCGCGAGCGCGCGCAGGAGGTCAAGGCGCTGGTCGGCGCGCTGAAGGCGCAGGGCCGGCCCGAGGCGGTCGAGCACCTGAGGAACCACCGGCCCTGGGGCTGGTACCAGACGATGGACCTCGGCGAACGCTTCCGGGTGAAGCGGATCGTGGTCAAGCCGGGGGCGAAGCTCAGCTTGCAGAAGCACCACCACCGGGCCGAGCACTGGGTCGTGGTGCGCGGCACCGCGGAGGTGACGATCGGCGCCGACCGGCGCGTCCTGCACGAGAACGAGAGCGTCTACATCCCGATCGGCGAGGTGCACCGGCTGGCCAACCCCGGCCGCATCCCGGTCGAGATCATCGAGGTGCAGACCGGCACCTATCTCGAGGAGGACGACATCGAGCGGATCGAGGACGAGTTCGGCCGCGCCTGAGCCGGTGGGCGGGCCCGGGCCGGCCGCCGCTTGACGCCGGTCAAGGCGCCGCCGCCCCGCCCGTGGTCCGGCTCGCGGGGGAACGGCGACCATCCGCCGGTGCCGTCCGACGGTGCCGTCCGACGGGAACGCGGCGGCGGACCTCGGGGCAGAGCTTCCGGCGATCGTCCGCGGCATCTCCTGCGGGGGCCGGAACAGCGCCCGCAACCCGGCGCGGATGTGACGGGCGGCGGATTTCGTCGCCGCGGTGCAGGCGGTCTACGGGGCGGAACGGCGGCCGGCGCCGGAACGCGCGATCCCGCGCGGTGCTCGACCGCCATGTGTCGGAGGGCGGGATGGAGAGGATGCGCGGCAGTCCCTCACCCGCGATGTTCGCGCGCCTCTCGGCGAGGGATGAGGGCGCTCAGAGGAGCGCCTTCACCTTCGCTGCAACCGCCTCGGCGGTGATGCCGAACTCCTTGTAGAGCCGCTCGGCCGGGGCCGAGGCGCCGAAGCCCTCCATGCCGACGAAAGCGGCCTTCGCCTCGCGCCCGCGCTCGCCCAGAAGCCAGCGGTCCCAGGGCTGGCGCGCCGCGGCCTCGACGGCGACGCGGACGGGGCCGGCGGGCAGAACCTTCCGGCGGTAGCTTTCCGGCTGGGCCGCGAAAAGCTCCATGCAGGGCATGGAGACGACGCGGGTGCCGATGCCCCCGGCCTGCAAGAGGTCGCGCGCCGCGAGCGCGATCTCCACCTCGGACCCGGTGGCCATGAGGATCGCCTGACGCCTGCCTTCGGCCTCGCGCAGGACATAGGCGCCCTGGGCGGTGAGGTTGCGGGCGGTGTGGAGCGTGCGCACGGTGGGCAGGTTCTGCCGGGAAAGCGCCAGCACCGAGGGCGTGGTCCCCGAGGTCAGTGCCAGTTCCCAGGCCTCCGCCGTCTCGATCAGGTCGGCGGGGCGGAACGTCCAGGTGTTGGGCGTCGCCCGGCAGATGGCGAGGTGCTCGACCGGCTGGTGGGTCGGCCCGTCCTCGCCCAGCCCGATCGAGTCATGGGTCATGACATAGACGGTCGGCACCCCCATCAGCGCCGACAGCCGCATCGCGCCGCGGGCATAGTCGGTGAAGCACAGGAACGTGCCGCCGTAGGGGCGCAGGCCGCCGTGCAGCACCATGCCGTTCATCGCTGCCGCCATCCCGTGTTCGCGGATGCCGTAATGGATATAGCGGCCCTTGCGGTTTTCGGGGTTGAAGACGGCGAGATCGCCGGTCCTCGTCAGGTTCGACCCCGACAGGTCGGCCGAGCCGCCGATGGTTTCCGGCATCACCGGGTTCACGACCTCGAGCACGAGTTCGGAGGCCTTGCGCGTCGCCACCTTCGGCTTCGCGTCGCTGTTCTGCTTCTTCAGCGCGCGGATCGTGGCGGAAAGCCGCTTCGGCGCGTCCCCCGCCATCTGGCGCTCGAACTCGGCCCGGCGGGCGGGCGGAAGGGCGGCAAGTCGGCCCTCCCACTCCTTCCGCGCCGCCGCGCCGCGCTTGCCGATGGCCCGCCATGCCTTCAGGATGCCGGTCGGGATCTCGAAGGCGTCATGCGGCCAGCCGTAGATCTCCTTCGTCGCCCTGATTTCGTCGGGGCCGAGGGGCGAGCCGTGGGCGCCGGCGCTGTCCTGCTTCTTCGGGCTGCCGAAGCCGATATGGGTCTTGCAGTCGACCAGCACCGGGCGGTCGGATGTCCTTGCCTCGGTCAGCGCCCGGTCGATGTCGGCCGGGTCGTGCCCGTCGCAGGACAACACCCTCCAGCCCGAAGCCGCGAAGCGGGCGCGCTGGTCGGTGATGTCCGAGAGGCTGATCTTGCCGTCGATGGAGATGTTGTTGTTGTCCCAAAGGACGACGAGCTTCGAAAGCTTCTGCATCCCCGCAAGGCCGATCGCCTCCTGGCTGATACCCTCCATCAGGCAGCCGTCGCCGGCGATGACCCAGGTGTGGTGGTCCACCACCTTCCTGCCGAAGCGGGCGCGCAAGGATTCCTCGGCGATGGCGAAGCCGACGGCGTTCGCAATGCCCTGGCCGAGCGGACCGGTGGTGGTTTCCACGCCCGCGACATGGCCGTATTCCGGGTGGCCCGCGGTGATCGCGCCCCACTGCCGGAAGGCGCGGATCTGGTCGAGCGTCACGTCCTCGTAGCCGGTGAGGTGGAGAAGCGCGTAGATCAGCATCGAGCCGTGGCCGGCCGAGAGGATGAAGCGGTCGCGGTCGGCCCAGCGGGGGGCGGAGGCGTCGAACTTCAGGTGACCGCCAAAGAGCACCGTCGCCACGTCGGCCATGCCCATCGGCATGCCGGGGTGGCCGGAATTGGCGGCCTGTACCGCATCCATCGCCAGCGCGCGGATGGCGGCGGCTTTCATCCAGTGGTCGGCATGCTCTTGGCGAAGGGTGGCGATGTCCACGGGGGGCGGTCCTTTGGTTGGGCGGGAGGCCGGGAAGGGGTTGGCGGTGTGATAGCAGCCCCGTGCGCGAGATCAAGCGCGCGGGCTAAGGGCTTGGTCCGAAAGGGGGGAGAAATCCGGTGAGTCTTTGGTCTACACTCGGCCCATGCGGGGACGGCGATGATTCGCGCGCAGGCGGCGGGCAGCACCTTCCCGGACGAGAGATTGAACGAGGCCCGGAACGGGCCGGGGGATTGAGGACAGGGGCCTGACAGGATGAGCGACATTGCCGAACTGGAACGCCGCATCTCGGCTGCGCTGGCGCGGATCGACGCAGGCATCGAGGGGCTTGCCGCAATGCCCCCGGCGGCACCGGAGCCCGGCCCGACCGCGATCCGCGACGACGCCGAGATCGCGCGGCTGGCCGACGAACTGGAAGCCGAGCGCACCGCGAACGCGCAACTGACCGAGCGGGTGCGGGCGATCAAGGAAAAGCAGGAAGGCGTGGTCGCGGGGCTCGAGACGAAGGTGGAGCGGCTGACCGGGCAGATGGACGCCGCCGATGCCGAAATCCAGCGGCTGAAGCGGCTCAACGAGGAGCTGTCGGAGGCCAACCGCGCGCTGGCCGCGGCCGCGGCTGCGGGCGTCGCGGAGCCGGAACTGATCAACCGCTCGATGACGAGCGAGCTCGAGGCGATGCGCGCGGCGCGGTCGGCCGAGATCGCCGAGATGAACGAGATCCTTGCAGAACTGAAACCCCTGATCGGGGAGGTTGCGTGATGCCCGAAGTGCTGATCACCGTCGGCGGACGCCAGTTCGAGGTCGCCTGTCAGGAGGGGGAAGAGCATTTCCTGCGGTCGGCGGCGAAGACGCTCGACGCCGAGGCGGCGGTGCTCGTGGGCCAGATCGGCCGGATGCCCGAGGCGCGGATGCTGCTGATGGCGGGGCTGATGCTCGCCGACAAGACCGCGGCGCTCGAAGACCAGTTGCGCCTGGCCGAGGAGCGCGCGGCGGTGGCCGAGCGCGTGGCGGCGAATGCGCGGGCCCATCCCGAACGGGTGGAGGTTCCGGTCATTCCCGCCATCGTGACCGACACCTTCGCCGAGATCGCCGCAAGGGCGGAGGCGCTGGCCGACCGGCTGGAAGAGCGCCTGAGCGCATGAGGGGGCTTCCGGCACTGCTTGGCGCCGCGGCCTTCGCCGCCGCCGGGTCACCCGCCGCCGCCGAACTCGGGTTACGGGGCGGCACCTATCTTTGCGACCGGGGGGTCGAGGTGCCGGTGTCCTATGTCAACGCCGACGACGGATCGGTCGCGGTGCTCCATGTGGAAGGCCGCCTCGTGACGCTGACCATCGCCCCCTCGGCGGCCGGTGCCCGCTATGCCTGGCCCTCGGACGGGTCGGGCTATGTCTGGTGGACCAGGGGCGAGGAGGCGACGCTCTACTGGCGCGACGGCGCGACCGGCGACGAGGTCGCGCTCCTGTCCGGGTGCCGCACGCAGCCCTGAGGTCACGCGTTGGCGGCGCGGATCTGGTCGGCGGCGTCCTTGTTGTAGACCACGCCCTTGGCGTCGAAGAGCTGGTCGAGCTCGCCCGACAGCGTCATCTCGGTGACGATGTCGCAGCCGCCGACGAATTCGCCCTTGACGTAGAGCTGCGGGATCGTCGGCCAGTCGGAGAAGTCCTTGATGCCCTGGCGGATGCCCTCGTCGGCAAGGACGTTCACGTCGACGTAGTCGACGCCCATGAAGTTCAGCACGCCCGCGACGCGCGAGGAGAACCCGCATTGCGGCATGGACTTGGTGCCCTTCATGTAGAGGACGACGTCGTTCTTCGTCAGGGTGTCGCGGATCTGGTCATGTGCGGTTGCGGTGGTCATGTCTGGTCACTCCGGTGTCTTGGTGGTGAGCGCGAGCGCGTGCAGGTCGCCCTGCGCGCCGTCCATCTTCCCCTTGAGCGCGGCATAGACCGCGCGCTGCTGCTGGACGCGGTTCATTCCGCGGAAACTCTCGTCTTCCACAAAGGCCGCGAAATGTGCGCCGTCATCGCCCTGGACCTCGACCCGCGCGTTGGGGAAGCTTTCGCGGATCAGGATTTCAATCTCTTCGGCGGTGATCGGCATGGTTCTCTCCTGTCTTCGGGCCGAATGTAAGCCCCGCCGCGGGGGGCCGCAAGGTCGCGCCGGCGCAGAGGCGGGCGCCTCCGGCGGGGGTATTTCGGCAACGAAGATGCGCGCGGCTCAGAAGAGGGCCGCGGCGAAGGCCGAGCGGTAGAGGCCGGAAAGATCGGCCAGCGGCGCGCTTCGGCCGCCGAGCGTGACGCTTTCGCCGCCGAACTGGCCGACGAGCGCAAGCGGCACGCCCGCGGCCTTCGCCGCCGCCGTCAGCGCCGCGAGGTCGGCCTGGCGGACCGCGACGAGATAGCGCGCCTGGTCCTCGCCGAAGAGGAAGGCGGTGTCCGAGGGTTCGATCGTCACCCCCAGCCCCGCGGCCTCCGCCATCTCGAAGGCGGCGAGCGCGAGGCCGCCGTCGGAGAGGTCGGTGGCGGCGCGGATGAGCCGGCGGCTGGCGCGCAGGAAATCGCCGTTGCGCCGTTCGGCGGCAAGGTCGACGGGGGGCGCGTCGCCTTCCTCGCGGCCGAAGGCCTCGTAAAGGAGTGCCGACTGGCCGAGATGGCCCTTCGTCTCGCCGATCACAACGGCGAGGTCGCCCGCCGCGGGCAGGCCGGCGATGAGATCGTCAAGCGAGGCGAGGAGCCCGACCGCGCCGATCGTCGGCGTCGGCAGGATGCCCCTGCCGTCGGTCTCGTTGTAAAGCGAGACGTTGCCCGAGACGATCGGCATGTCGAGCGCCCGGCAGGCCTCGCCGATGCCCTGGATGGCGCCGACGAACTGGCCCATGATCTCGGGCTTCTCGGGGTTGCCGAAGTTGAGGTTGTCGGTGGCGGCGAGCGGGGTCGCCCCCACGGCGGTGAGGTTGCGCCAGGCCTCGGCCACCGCCTGCCTGCCGCCCTCGACCGGGTTGGCCCTGACGTAGCGCGGCGTCACGTCCGAGGTGAAGGCGAGCGCCTTGCCCGAACCGTGCACCCGCACGACGCCCGCGCCGAGGCCCGGCGTGCGGATCGTGTCGGCCATGACCTGTGTGTCGTACTGCTCCCACACCCAGGACTTGTGGGCATGGTTCGGCGAGCCGATGAGCGCCCTCAGCCCCTCGATCGGGTCGATCTGCGGTGCGTCTTTCAGCGGCGCGGGGGCGGGCGTCGGCAGCCAGGGGCGGTCGTATTCCGGGGCGGAGGAGGAAAGCTTCGACAGCGGCAGGTCGGCCTTCACCTCGTTGCCGTGCAGGATCAGGAAGCGGTCTTCGGCGATGGTCTCGCCGACCACGGCGAAGTCGAGATCCCATTTCTCGAAGATCGCCCGGGCCATCGCCTCGCGTTCGGGCTTCAGCACCATGAGCATCCGCTCCTGGCTTTCGCTGAGCATCATCTCGTAGGCGGTCATGTCCGCCTCGCGCTGCGGCACGCGGTCGAGGTTGAGGCGGATGCCGAGGCCGCCCTTGTCGCCCATCTCGACGGCCGAGCAGGTGAGCCCCGCCGCCCCCATGTCCTGGATCGAGATCACGGAATCCGACGCCATCAGCTCAAGGCAGGCTTCCAGCAGGCGCTTTTCGGTGAACGGGTCGCCGACCTGCACGGTGGGGCGCTTTTCCTCGATCGTGTCGTCGAACTCGGCCGAGGCCATCGTCGCCCCGCCGACGCCGTCACGCCCGGTTTTCGCGCCGAGATAGACGACCGGCATCCCGACGCCGGAGGCGGCCGAGTAGAAGATGCGGTCGGCCTCGGCGAGGCCGGCGGCGAAGGCGTTCACCAGGCAGTTGCCGTTGTAGGAGGCATGGAACCGCACCTCTCCGCCGAGGTTCGGCACGCCGAAGCAGTTGCCGTAGCTGCCGACGCCCTCCACCACGCCCTTCACCAGATGCGCGGTCTTGGGGTGCGACGGAAGGCCGAAGGAAAGCGAATCCATCGCCGCGATCGGCCGCGCGCCCATCGTGAACACGTCGCGCAGGATGCCGCCGACGCCGGTGGCGGCGCCCTGGTGCGGCTCGATGTAGGAAGGGTGGTTGTGGCTCTCCATCTTGAAGACGATCGCCTGGTTGTCGCCGATGTCGACGACGCCGGCATTCTCGCCCGGGCCGCAGATCACCTGCGGGCCCGTGGTCGGCAGGGTGCGCAGCCACTTCTTCGAGGACTTGTAGGAACAGTGTTCGTTCCACATCGCCGAGAAGATGCCGAGTTCCGTGAAGCTGGGAACCCGGCCGATGATCCCGAGGATGCGCTGGTATTCTTCGGCCTTCAGCCCGTGCGCGGCGATCAGATCCTCGGTGATCTCAGGTTCCTGCATGTCTTCCCCCAGGCGCGCAAGCGATTGCGGCGTCTTTTAGGGGCAAGGGGGGGCGGAGGAAAGTCCCTGCCGGCGGGGCGCGGCGGAAAAAACCGTCTGCCCGCCGGGGCCGCACTGCGCGGGCGCAGAACCGGCCGCAGGGCGGCAGGGCCGGGCAGGGTCCGCCGGGTGCGAAAAAAAAGGCCGAGACAAGCTCGGCCCAAGTCCAACAGGGAGGTAGAAGGAGACGAGAGTTGCCTCAACCGCCGCCTTCGAGGCCGATTTATGGGTAGACGAACAAGCGTTCAAGACAAATCATGCCGCAACTGCAACATGGCCGCCATGCGTTGCATACATGCCTCAGTGCAACTGGCGGTTGCGGTCCGAAAGGCCGCCCGGTCGGACCGCCCCCTCAGACCGCCCCCTCAGACCGCCCCGTCGTCGACCCGGCGCTTGCGGTAGGCGATGATCTCTTCCATGACGAAATCGCGGAAGGCGGCGACGCGCTTGGAATGGCGCAGCTCCTCGGGGTAGGCGAGGAACACCGGCACGTCGCTGGATTCGATGTCGGGCAGCACCCGTTCCAGCGCCGGGAAGTCCTCGGTGAGGTAGTCGGGGAGGACGCCGATCCCGAGATTGTAGAGCACTCCCTGGAGCACGCCGTAATAGTTGTTGACCGTGAGCGTCGAGCGGATGTCGTGCGACATCAGGCTGTGCACCAGCGCGGCGCCCGCGGCGACCTGGGGGGTCGCGGGGTTCTGGCTGATCAGCCGGTGGCTCGACAGATCCTCCACCCGCGCCGGCCGGCCCGCGGCCTCGAGATAGTCCGGCGTGGCGTAAAGCCGCATCCGGATGTTCATCAGCCGGCGGCGGATCAGGTCGGCCTGGCTCGGCTCCTTCATCCTTATCGCCACGTCGGCCTCGCGCATCGGCAGGTCGAGCACGCGTTCCTCGAGCATCAGGTCGATCTTCAGGTCGGGATAGCGGTCGTAGAGCCGGCCGAGCCGCGGCGCGAGCCAGAGCGTGCCGAAGCCCGTCGTCGTGGTCACACGCAGGTCGCCGAACACCTCCTCCTCGCTGTCGCGGATGCGGGCGGCGGCGGTTTCCAGCCGGCGGTTCATCGACGAGGTCGCCTCGAACAGCAACTCGCCCTGTTCGGTGAGAATCAGTCCCCGCGCGTGGCGGTGGAAGAGCGTGGTGTTGAGGCTTTCCTCGAGCGCGCGGATCTGGCGGCTGACCGCGGACTGCGACAGGTGCAGCGTCTCGCCCGCATGGGTCAGGCTGCCCGCATCGGCCACCACGTGAAATATCCTGAGCTTGTCCCAATCCATCGGATCACTTTCGCGCAACCGGCGCCCCGGACGTTATTACGGAATTTCGCATAACAACCAAACGAAACCGTCGCATGACGGCCCGGATTGCGTCCCTCCGGTCAAAGATTCAGCGCTTTGTAGGTCAGGCATTTTGACCTATACTGGCGCCGCGCGCAACGCAGGGAGGGCGGAATGGGCAAGCCGGAAATCTCACTCGCCGACCGGTTCGACCTGACGAAGTCGCCGGTGCTTCTCAACGGCACCCAGGCGCTGGTGCGGCTGATGCTGATGCAGAAGGCGCGCGACCGGGCGGCGGGGCTGAACACCGCGGGCTATGTCACCGGCTACCGCGGCTCGCCGCTCGGCGGGGTCGATCTCAACATGGCGAAGTCGCGGTCGCTCCTGGAGGCCGGCGACATCCGCTTCCAGCCGGGGCTGAACGAGGATCTGGCGGCGACCGCGGTCTGGGGCAGCCAGCAGGCGGAACTGCGCGGCGAGGGGCGCTTCGACGGGGTCTTCGCGCTCTGGTACGGCAAGGGGCCGGGGGTGGACCGGTCGGGCGACGTGATGCGCCACGCCAACATGGCCGGCACCTCGCCCCACGGCGGGGTGCTGATGGCGATGGGCGACGACCACACCGGCGAAAGCTCCACCGTGCTGCACCAGTCGGACTGGGCGATGGTCGACGCCTATATCCCGGTGCTGAGCCCCGCCGGCGTGCAGGAGATTCTCGACTACGGGCTCTATGGCTGGGCGCTTTCGCGCTTCGCCGGGGTCTGGGTCGGGCTCAAGACGATGAAGGACACGGTCGAGGCGACGGCGGTCGTGGACGGCGATCCCTTCCGCCTGGCCTTCGTGGCGCCCGAGTTCCGGATGCCGCCGGGCGGGCTGAACATCCGGCTCCAGGACACGCCGGTGGCGCAGGAAGCGCGGATGATCGACCACAAGCGCTTCGCGGCCGAGGCGTTTTCGCAGGCCAACCGGATGGACCGCCGCGTCTGGGGCCGGCCCGGCGCGAAGATCGGCTTCGTCGCCGCCGGCAAGAACTGGCTCGACCTCGTCCATGCGCTCAGCCTGCTCGGCATCGACGAGAAGGAGGCGGAGAGGCTGGGGCTGACCACCTACAAGATCGGCCAGACCTTCCCCTTGGACATGAAGGGCTTCCACGACTGGGCCGAGGGGCTCGACCTGATCGTCGTGGTGGAGGAGAAGCGCAAGCTGATCGAGGTGCAGATCAAGGAGGCGATCTTCGACGACCGCCGCGGCCGGCGCGTCTACGGCTGGTACAAGGGCGGCGCCGGCGGCATGCACCGGGAGGAGCTGTTCCCCACCCGCTACGCGCTCGACCCCGCCTGGATCGCCGGCAAGCTGGGCGAGATCCTGATCGAGGAGGGGCGCGGAACCGACGGCATCCGCGCCGGGCTCGAGCGGGTGCGCGAGGCCAGGAAGGCCGACAACGCCCCCGAGATTGCGGCCCGGCTGCCCTATTACTGCTCGGGCTGCCCGCACAACACCTCGACCAAGGTGCCCGAGGGCAGCCGCGCCTATGCCGGGATCGGCTGTCACTACATGGTGCAGTGGATGGACCGCCGGACGCAAGGGTTCACCCAGATGGGCGGCGAGGGCGCCAACTGGGTGGGCGAGGCGCCGTTTTCCGAAACGCCCCATGTGTTCCAGAACCTTGGCGACGGAACCTACAACCATTCCGGCATCCTCGCGATCCGTGCGGCCCTCGCCGCCGGCACGACCATCACCTACAAGATCCTCTTCAACGACGCCGTCGCCATGACCGGCGGGCAGAGGAACGAGGGCGGGCTCAGCGCCGACCGCATCGCGCGGGAGGTGCAGGCGATGGGGGTGGAGCACATCGCCGTCGTCTATGACGCCAAGGAGGAGCCGGAGCGGAGCCATTTCCCCGCCGGCCTCGCCTTCCACGAGCGCGCCGAGATGGAGGAGGTGCAGAAGAAGTTCCGCGGGATCAAGGGCGTGTCGGTCATCCTTTACATCCAGACCTGCGCCGCCGAGAAGCGCCGGCGGAGGAAGCGCGGCCAGTTCCCCGACCCCGACCGGCGGGTCTTCATCAACACCGAGGTCTGCGAGGGCTGCGGCGACTGCGGCGTGCAGTCGAACTGCGTCTCGATCGTGCCGGTGGAGACCGAGCTTGGCCGCAAGCGGGCGATCGACCAATCCTCCTGCAACAAGGACTTCTCCTGCCTCGACGGCTTCTGCCCCTCGTTCGTCACGCTTTCGGGCGCGAAGGTCCGGAAGGCGGGCGCGGCGGAGTTCGACCTGCCGTCCATGCCCGACCCGGCGCTGCCTGCCATCGCCGGCACCTTCAACGTGCTGATCACCGGCGTCGGCGGCACCGGCGTCGTCACCATCGGCGCGGTGCTGGCGCAGGCGGCGCAGATCGAGGGGCTGGGCGCGGGGATGATGGAGATGGCCGGGCTCGCCCAGAAGGGCGGCGCGGTCAGCATCCACCTGCGGCTCGCCAACCGGCCCGAGGACATCAGCGCGATCCGCGTCGCGGTGGGTGAGGCCGATTGCGTGATCGGCGGCGATCTCGTCGTCACCGGCGGGGCGCGGACGCTCGGCCTGATGACCGCGGGGCGGACCGGGGCGGTGGTCAACAGCCACGAGATCATCACCGGCGCCTTCACCCGCGACCGGGAATTCCGCTTGCCGTCCGATGCCTTGCGGCTGTCCCTCGAGGCGCGGCTGAGGGAGCGGGTGAGCTTCCTCGACGCCACCGAGCTGGCGCGCCGGCTGATGGGCGATTCGATCTATTCCAACATGCTGATCCTCGGCGCGGCCTGGCAGAAGGGGCTGCTGCCGCTGTCCGCGGGCGCGATCCGGCAGGCGATCGAGCTGAACGGCGCGGCGGTGAAAGGCAACCTGCGCGCCTTCGAGCTGGGCCGCTGGGCGGTCCTGCACCCCGACGCGGCGCGCGAGGCGATCGAGGAACGGCCCGCAACCCCTTTGACCTTGCAGGAAAAGATCGACTTCCGCGCGGCGCACCTCGCGGCCTATCAGGACGAAGCCTATGCCGGGCGCTACCGCCGCCTGGTCGCTGCCGCGCCGGAGGAACTGCGCGAGGCGGTGGCCGAGGGCTACCACAAGCTTCTCGCCTACAAGGACGAATACGAGGTGGCGCGGCTGCATCTCGCCACCGCCGAAAAGGCGCGGGCCGAATTCGACGGCGATTTCCGCATGTCGGTCCACCTCGCGCCGCCGTTCCTGGCGAAACCGGGGCCGAACGGGCGGCCGGCGAAGCGCGAGTTCGGGCCGTGGATGTTCACCGTCTTCCGGCTGCTCGCCCGGATGAAGCGCCTTCGCGGCACCGCCTTCGATCCCTTCGGCCGCGGCGCCGAACGGCGGATGGAACGTGCCCTGATCGCCGAATACGAAGCCGACATGGC
>JBDHSQ010000035.1:0-30179 GCA_039808285.1 Paracoccaceae bacterium | reverse complement strand
TGTCGCGCAGCGCCGCGACCAGCGCCGGGTCGTCCATCTCGCCCCCGTCCACGATCCGCGCGCGGCGCAGTTTCCGCGCCAGCCCCTGCGGGGCGGGGGCCAGTTCCCGCCCGGACAGCGGCAGGCCGCCATCCTTCAGTTGCGCACTGTCGAAGGCCGGCTGGGTGGCGGTGCACAGCACGATGGTGCAGCCGTAGTGCACCGCCAGCGTGTCGAGCATCCGCAGGACCGGCATCAGCAACTCGCGCGGCAGCGCCTGCGCCTCGTCCAGGATGATAATCGACCCGGCGATGTTGTGCAGCTTGCGGGCGCGCGAGGGGCGGGCGGCGAACAGGCTCTCGAACAGCTGGACATTGGTGGTGACGACGATGGGCGCGGCCCAGTCCTCCATGGCGAGACGGGCCTTGTCGCGGCCCTGCTGGCCAGGGCGCTCCTCGTCGATCGAGGAATGGTGCTCCAGAACCAGATTGCCTTTGTCCCCGAACACCTCGCGGAAGCTGGCCGCCGTCTGGTCGATGATCGAGGTATACGGGATCGCATAGATGATCCGCCGGTGGCCATGCGCCGCCGCGTGGTCCAGCGCAAAGCCCAGCGAGGCGAGGGTCTTGCCGCCCCCGGTGGGCACGGTCAGCGTGAAGAGGCCCGGAGACAGCGCGGCACCATTGCGAATATGGGCGAGGATGTCGCGGCGGAGCGGGTTCAGCTCGCCTCCCTGCGGGAGCCCCGCCATATGCGCCGCGAACCGGGCGCGCAGGTCGGGCAGGATGTCGGAAAGCGCAGGCCAGTCGCGGTCGTGCTTCCGGCCTTCCAGCTTGTCATAGAAGGCTTCTGTGTCCTTGTAGTCGGCATCCACGAGGCAGGAGAAGATCATCCGCCCGGCGACCGAGGCGTCGAAGCCGTTCCCCCTGCGCATCTTCGCGGCCAGTTCCGTCAGCAGCGGCGCCAGGTCGATCTGCTGCGCGGCGGTGATGGCGGCAGGGATGGGGTTGCGAAAGCCCGCGATCCGGCGGTCCATCGCCGCCTCCGAGCCGGTCTTGTCCGGCAGTCCGGCGTGGTGGCCGAGGATGGCATGGGCCAGAATCTCGGCGGCATGGGGCCTCGGCCCGGCGCGTCCGAGCAAGAGATGCGCCCCGGCCGTCGAATGATCGACCGCGGCCTTGTCGCCCGACAGCCGCCGCTGGAAGGCGGGGTCGTATTTGCCGAAGTCGTGGAACGCCCCCGCCACCCCCGCGCAGAGCGGCAGGCCGACGGCCGCGCCCGCCTCGCGCGCCCGCCGCGCGGTCTCCTCGCTGTGTTCGGCCAGCGTCTGCCAGTCGCTGCGGTCCCTGGCGCGACCGGAATGCGCAAAATACTCACAAAGCATCGAATTGATTCTCGGCTTGGTTCATGCGCATAACGCCGCCCCGGTTCAATCGACCAGAAGATCGAGGCATCCACAACCGAAGATCGCTCCTGAAGCTGTAGCGCATCACGCAACAATGAGCCAAATTGATATTGGCGCCGCGCGTTTCGCGGACGACTGCCATATCGAGCCCGAAATCATCCTGACTTCGGCAGTTCCATGACCGTTTCCGTTTTGGATGGATTCACCGCGTCCGGCCGGCCCATCGAAGAAACCGCGGGACGCGTCCGTCTGAAGAAGGGCGATCCTTCCAATCGGGCAACATATGTGCGGCCTGCCGCGATACTCAGGTCACATTCCACGCTCCGGGGGGCGCCGTCGAGCCGCGAACGACGAGCCGCGTAGCCACATCTTGCGCGACAACCGGCCTCTGCCTGGCGACTGCCTCCCAGAGCGCCTGGGCGGCTATCGCGCCCATCTCGGCTGCCGGGACAGCGATGGTGGTAAGCGGCGGTTCGAGCAATTCCGCGAAGTCGAAGTCATCACATCCGACAATGGATATGTCCTCAGGCACCCGCAGCCCCAGTTTGCGGCACGCGCTCATCGCGCCAATTGCAAAGACGTCGCTGTTGCAGATCACCGCCGTGGTTTCGGGATGGTCCCTGAGTATCTGCTTCATGACATTCGCGCCGCCCCGCATCTCGAATTCATGGCAATAGACGCGATCCTTGCCGTTCGCGCCAGCCTTCGCGATCATGTCGCGGTAGGCAGCGATCCGTGCCTGCTGGCGATCGTTCCCCGCGGTGCTTCCCGCGATCATCGCGAATTCACGGTGGCCCAGGCCGATCAGGTAGTCGATCGCGCCGGCCGTCGCCATGTAATTGTCGAACCCGACCGATGGCACCGACCTGTCGGGAGGGGAGCTGTAGGTCGTCACGACCGGGATCTGGCTCTGCCGCAGATAATCTCGCAATCGGGCGTCCTGCACCTCGCCGACAAGAAGCAGTGCTTCGGCGCCCCGATCCACGAGTTGACGCACGGACTCGAACACGTCGCGGTTGTCGAAACCGGTCGTGATGACGATGGTCGATGCCCCGAGCGACGACAGCCTGGTCTCGAACTCGTTCACCATCCGGGCGTAGATCGCGTAATCGAGCGTCGGGATCGCCGCGCCGAAGATGTGCGTACGTTGCGACCGGAGCGCGCGTGCGGCCGGATGCGGCCGGTAGTTCATTCGCGCGGCGATCTCGAGAATCTTCACGCGGACATCTTCCCTGACGAGGTCGGGCAGGTTGAACGCCCGCGAAACGGTGGATTTCGACACGCCGGCGGCCTTGGCCACCGCGGCCACCCCTCCGCTCAATCTCTGTTCGCGCTTGTCGTCCATCGCCGAGGCTCCTGCTACCGTTCCAGAATTGCATGCGCAAAGCGGGTTGACAACCGATAATGAAAACGGTTTCATGAAATCGTTCCCAGAATAGGGAATCACTCACCGAGTGAAACATGCGCTCCGTCGAGCGCCCGACAGCATGGGGGTCCCATATGCGCAGAACCCAAGGAATTTCCCGCCGCAACCTGCTCCGGCACAGTGCGGCCATGACGGCGCTGTTCGCCGCATGGCGCGTCTCGCCGGCGCTGGCGCAGGCGGTGAAGCTGAACATCCTCAACAGCAACACGCTCTGGGCGGAGGCGCTGACCGGCTCCGTCGCCGAAGCCTATGCGGCGGCAGAGATCACCGGCGAGTCCAACCCCTACGGGCCGCATTACGAGAAGATGCTGATCGAACTCAGCCAGGGCTCCACGACCTTCGACCTGATCACCACCGACAACCTGTGGATCGTCCAGCCGATGGCCAACGGCTGGGCCGCGGCGCTCGACGACATCAAGGCGGGCAATGCCGACCTGCCCGACCTCCAGCTCGGCAACCTCGCCCCGGCGTCGGTCACCTATCAGGAGTATCAGGGCAAGCGCTATGGCCTGCCGGTCGCCATGACGACGCCGATCTTCGCCTACCGCAAGGATCTGTTCGAGGCCAAGGGCATCGAGGTGCCGGCCAACTGGGACGAATATCGCGCCGCCGCCGAGGCGCTCCACAGCGAGGAGACCGCCGGCAACGTGCTGCTTCTCGGTGGACAGGACGCGCACATGTCCGGCGACTGGGGCACAAGGCTGATGGGCATGACGAAGATCGCGCCGCAGAACGACGGCGTGTTCGACGAGAACCGCAACATCGTCTTCAACAGCGAGGGCCAGGGCGCCCGTGCCATCGAGCGCCTGCGCGAGGTGCTTCCCTTCACGCCGAAGGGGGTCGAGGGGTTCGACTATCCCGAAGGCTCCTCGATCATGCAGCAGGGTGGCGCGGCGATGATCATCACCTGGTCGGACGTGCTCGTCGGCATCGAGGACGGCCCGCACAAGGGCAAGTTCGGCTACACCGTCACCCCGACCGAGAAGTTCGAGCAGCAGATGGTCGGCGGCTGGTCGATCATCCTCAATGCCGCCTCGGCGCACAAGGAGGAGGCCTACCGGTTCCTCGCCTGGATGACCGAGGGCGGCGCCTACGAGCTGATGCGCGAACACGGGGAATCCTCGCTGGTGCTGCAACGCGACATCGACAACCCCGAGGTCGTCGCCAAGGCGCCGACGCTCCAGGCCTTCCAGGATTTCGCCAGGCGCGGCACCGCGCCGATCGCGATCCCGCCCTACCGCGAGGTCAACGCCGTCGAGATCCAGCGGGTGATCTACGAGGAGGTCCTGGCCGGCGTGAACGGCCGCAAGGAACCCGGCGAGGCGATGGAAACCGCCGAGACCCGCGTCCGCGAGATCATCGGCGCCTAGGCGGCTCCGTTCCGGCGGGCGGGGGCCGCTCCCGTCCCCGTCCCGCCCGGGCCGGGCGCAACGCAACCCGTTCTGGAGGGGCAGTCATGGCTGTTGCATCCGCAAACGTTCCTTCGGGATCGAGAAGCGCCCAGCGTGCCGGCGAGAAATGGGCGCCGTGGACCCTGCTCGCGCCGGCCCTGGTCATCATGAACCTGGTGGGCGTCTACCCGCTTCTCCATTCGCTCTACGTGTCCTTCACCGGCCTGCGGCCGACCAACCCGACGAGCCCGCAGGGCTGGGTGGGGCTCGACAACTATCTCCGGGCCCTTTCCGATGGCCAGTTCTGGCACGCGGTGGCGATGACCGGGCTCTTCACCGCGGCGAGCGTGTCGCTGTCGCTGGTCCTCGCCATCGGCATGGCGCTGCTGTTCAACCGCAAGCTGCCCGGCTTCGTGATCATGCGCTCGCTGATCATGATCCCGATGCTGATCACCCCGGTCGCCGTCGGCCTGACCTGGCGCATCATGATGATGCCGGAGCTTGGGGTGCTGAACTATCTCCTCGGCTTCGTCGGCATCGACCCCCTGCTCTGGGCCAGCTCGCGCCGGACCGCGATGATCTCAATGATCCTGGTCGACGTCTGGCAGTGGACGCCCTTCATGTTCATCATCATCTTCGCCGGCCTCAGGTCGCTGCCGCAGAGCCCTTTCGAATCCGCCGCCATCGACGGCGCCGGGCCGGTCACCACCTTCTTCCAGGTCACGCTGCCGATGCTGAAGCCGGTCATCGTGATCGCCACGCTGCTCAGGATGCTGGACGCGATCCGCACCTACGACACGGTCTATATCGTGACCCAGGGCGGGCCGGACTTCGCCACCGACCTGATCTCGATCTACCTCCAGCGGGTGAACTTCCGCTTCTTCGACCTCGGCTACGGCGCCGCGGCCTCGTGGCTGATCCTTGTCTTCGTGCTGGTCGCGGTGCTGATCTACGTCAACCTGACCGGCTTCCTGAGAACCGTGAACGAGAAGGAGATGCGGTGATGGTCTCCGCCAGGCTCAACCACCGGCTGCGGACGGGAGGGACAGGCGCCTTCTTCTGGCTCGCGGCGCTCTCCGTCACGCTGTTCTTCATCTTCCCGGTCTACTGGATGTTCGCCTCGGCCTTCAAATCCGACGAGGTCAGCAGCCAGTTCCCGCCGGTCTTCCTGTTCTCGCCGACCACGGTGAACTTCGCCAAGCTGTTCACCGAGCTTGGCGCCGGCGAGGCGATGGTCAATTCCATGTTCATCGTCTCGCTCGCCACGCTGCTGGCGATGATCGCGGGGACGATGGCGGCCTATGCCCTCGCCCGCTTCCCCCTTGCCGGCAAGAACGCGCTGGCGCTCGAGGTGCTGTCGATCCGGATGCTGCCGCCGATCGTCAGCGTGATCCCGCTCTTCATCATCGCCCGCTTCCTCGGCGTCTTCGACACGCCCTGGCTGCTGATCGCGGTTTATGCGCTGACCGGGCTGCCCTTCGTCGTCTGGATCATGCGGGTCTTCATCCAGGACATTCCGCAGTCGGTGGAGGAGGCCGCGATGATCGACGGCTGCGGCCGGATCGAGGCCTTCGCGCGGGTGACGCTGCCGCTTCTCCTGCCCGGCCTCGCCGCGACGATGGTGATCGTCTTCATGTTCGCCTGGAACGAGTTCCTGCTGGCAAGCCTGCTGACCTCGTCCGAGGCCAAGACCCTGCCGGTGATCGCGGCCAATGCGATCAAGCCCAAGGCGATCGCCTTCGGCCTGGCCTGCGCGGCGGGTGTGGTGATGTCGCTGCCGGTGATCGTGCTGGTGCTCATGATGCAACGCTACCTGGTGCAGGGCCTGACGCTCGGCGCCGTGAAGGGATAACGCCCATGTCTGTGGAAATCAGGAACCTCGAGAAGTGGTTCGGCAACTACCACGCGGTCAAGGACACATCGGTCAGCATCGCGGACGGTGAGTTCTTCGTCATGCTCGGCCCCTCCGGCTGCGGCAAGACGACGACGCTGAGGATGGTGGCTGGGCTCGAACTGCCGACGTCGGGCGAGATCCGCATCCGCGGCCGCGACGTGACCTACATGGAGCCGCGCCACCGCGACATCGCGATGGCCTTCCAAGACTACGGGCTCTACCCGCATCTGTCGATCCGGCGCAACATCGAGTTCCCGCTGAAGGTGCGCAAGATGGCCCAGGCCGAGCGTGGCCGGAAGGTCGAGGAAGTGGCCGAGATGATGGGCATCCACCATCTGCTCGACCGCAAGCCCGGCCAGATCTCCGGCGGCCAGCGCCAGCGCGTCGCGCTCGCCCGGGCGCTGGTGCGCAACCCGCACGTCTTCCTGATGGACGAGCCGCTCTCCGCGCTCGACGCCAAGTTGCGCGCCCAGATGCGGACCGAGATCAAGAAGCTGGTCACCCGGCTGGGGATCACCACGATCTATGTCACGCACGACCAGATCGAAGCGATGTCGATGGCCGACCGGATCGCGGTGATGGACCAGGGCGAGATGGTCCAGATCGCCGCGCCGATGGACCTCTACGACCGCCCGAGGAACCGCTTCGTCGCCGAATTCGTCGGATCGCCGGCGATGAACCTCCTGCCGGTGCGGGCCGGGGCGGGCGGCAGATACGCCTGCGCGCTCGAGGCGCTGCCGGGTCTGCTCTCCGACGCCGAGACGGCCGCGAACCCGGCCGCCGTGAACGGGACCGCCGGGTTCATCGGGGTGCGGCCGGAAAACCTGTCGATCGCGGCGGCGCCGGAGGCCGGCGACTTCCGCGCCGTGGTCGATCTGGTGGAGCCGCTGGGCCAGACCACGAACGTCTTTCTCAAGGCCGGCGATGTCGACCTGATCGCGGTGGTCGACCGCACGGCCGCGCGGGCGGGCGACACGGTGGGCGTGACGGTGCGGCCCGGCTCGCTGCGGCTGGTTGCGGCCTGAGGCCGTGAAGGAAAGGACAGGTATCATGCGTTCCTACAACCTCTGGATCGGCGGCCGCGACGTGGCGGCCGAAGGCGGCGCCGGCACGGTCCGCAGATCGCCCGCGCATGGCGCGGAACTGGCACGCTTCGCGCTGGGGTCGGCGGCGGACCTCGACCGCGCCGTCGCCGCCGCCAGGGCCGCGCGGGAAAGCTGGTCCGACCGCAACGCGATGGAGCGCGCGGCGCTGATGACGAGGCTTGCCGACCTGATGCAGGCCGGTCTCGACCGGCTGGCGGAGATCGAGGCCGAGGAAG
Organism: Paracoccaceae bacterium; assembly: GCA_039808285.1. GTDB lineage: Bacteria > Pseudomonadota > Alphaproteobacteria > Rhodobacterales > Rhodobacteraceae > Albidovulum. The sequence goes on along the minus strand of JBDHSQ010000035.1, from coordinate 22,763 downwards.
TCGGCAAGCCGATCCGCGACGGCAGGGGCGAGATCGCCCATTCGATCAACCTGACGCGATACGCGGCGGCGCTGGCCTGGGAAATCCCCGGCCGGGCGCAGACCCATCACGGCACCTCGGCGCTCGGCATCGTCTCCTACGAACCGATCGGCGTCGTCGGCATGATCACGCCGTGGAACTTCCCCGCCGTGACGCTCTTCCAGAAGCTGCCCTATGCGCTCGCCGCGGGCTGCACCGTCGTCATCAAGCCGTCGGAGATGACCGCGGGCACCACGCTGGAGGTGGCGCGGCTGGCGACGGAGGCCGGCTTCCCCGACGGCGTCATCAACGTGGTGACCGGCAAGGGCAGCGTCGTCGGCAACGCGATGGTGGACCATCCAGACGTCGACATGATCTCGTTCACTGGCTCGACCGAGGTCGGCCGCGCGATCGGCGAGAAATGCGCCCGCCAGGTCAAGCGCGCCGGCCTCGAGCTTGGCGGCAAGGCCGCCAACATCGTCTTCGCCGATGCCGATCTCGACGATGCGCTCGACGGCGTGGCGCTCGGCACGATCCTGAACCAGGGCGAGGAATGCGTCGCCGGCACCCGCCTTCTGGTCGAGAAATCCATAGCCGAGACCTTCACCCGCAAGCTCGCCGACCGGCTGTCGAGGCTGCGCGTCGGCCTGCCGCTCGACCCGCAGACCGACATGGGCGCGATGATCCACGAGGACCACATGAAGGCGGTGCTGGCCCATGTCGAGACCGCCCGCAGGGAAGGCGCCGATGTCGTCGCCGGCGGCATGCGCCTGACCGGCGGCATCTACGACAAGGGCTTCTTCATCGCCCCGACGATCCTCGGCAAGGTGACGCCGGAGATGAGCTATTTCCGCGAGGAGGTGTTCGGGCCGGTGATCTCGGTGACCGCCTTCGAGACGGTCGACGAGGCGGTGGCGCTGGCCAACGCCACCGAATACGGGCTCGGCAACGGCCTGTGGACCAAGGACCTCGACAAGGCGCACCAGGTCTCGAAGCGGCTCCGCTCCGGCACGGTCTGGGTGAACACCTACCTGGACGGCGCGCCGCAGATGCCCTTCGGCGGCTACAAGCGCTCCGGCCTCGGCCGCGAGAACGGCCGCGAGGGGCTGATCGAGTTCATGCAGGTGAAATCCACCTTCTTCCGGCTGGGGAAGCGGGCGAAGGCCCTGCCCCATGCGGCGTGACCCGACACAGCCCCCGGAAATTCCCCCGGCCCTTCACCCCAGGACAGAGAACGGACGGATGAGACAGAGCTTCGACTATGTCGTGATCGGTTCCGGCTCGGCCGGCTCGGTGATCGCCGGGCGGCTCGCCGAGGACCCGGGGTCCCGGGTGCTGCTGCTGGAGGCCGGGCCGAAGGACAGCCATCTCCATATCCGGATGCCGGCGGCACTCGGCTTTCCGCTGATGAACGACCGGTTCAACTGGTTCTACGAGTCCGAACCCGAGCCCTTCCTGAACGACCGCAGGATCCATGAATCGCGGGGCCGCGTGCTGGGCGGGTCGTCCTCGATCAACGGCATGAACTGGGTCCGCGCCAACCCCCGGGACTACGACAACTGGGCAGCGATGGGGCTGGCCGGCTGGTCCTATGCCGAGGTCCTGCCCTATTTCAAGAAGGCGGAGAGCTTCGACCGCGGCGCGGACACCTATCGCGGCTCAGGCGGGCCGATGCGGGTGGAGACCTGCAAGGCCCGCAACCCGCTCTACCGCGCCTTCCTCGAGGCCGGCAGGCAGATGGGGCTGGACCATGTCGACGACCACAACGGCTACAAGCAGGAAGGCGTCCACATCACCCAGCGCAACGTCGGCGGCGGCGTGCGCTGGAACACCTATCACGGCTATATCCGCACCCGGCCCCGCAGGCCGAACCTGCATGTGAGGACGGGGGCGCGGGTCGAACGGATCGAGACCTCGAACAACCGCGCCGTCCGGGTCGTCGCCCGGGCGCCGGGCGGCCGCGTGACCTATGAGGTCGAACGCGAGGTGATCCTTTGCGCCGGCGCGATCAACTCGCCGCAACTGCTGCAACTCTCGGGCATCGGCGACGGTGACCACCTGCGCGCGGTCGGCGTCGCGGTGTCGCATCACCTTCCGGCGGTGGGCCTCGGCCTGAAGGATCACGTCGCCGCCCCGGTGATGTATCGGGCGACGAAGAACGTCTCCGCCACGCGGGAGCTGACCTTCCTCGGCAAGGCCCGGCTCGGCGCCGAATGGCTGCTGTTCCGCAAGGGACTGGGGGCCACCAACTTCTTCGAGGTCGGCGCCTTCATGCGGCTGCGGGACGAGGAAGCCATCCCCGACGTGCAGTTCGAGTTCGTGCCGATGCTCGGCGAGTTCCAGCACGGCAACGTGAAGCTGGAGAACGGCTTCCAGTATTTCTTCAGCCTGATGCGGCCGAGGTCGCAGGGCCGGGTCTGGATCGGGTCCGCCGACCCGATGGCGAACCCGAAGTTCGTCTTCAACTTCCTCAAGGAGCGCGAGGATGTCGATCTGGCGATCCGCGCCACCAGGGTGATCCGCGAGACCATCGGCCGGCCCGCCTGGGACGAGTTCCGCGGCGCCGAGGTGACGCCGGGCGCGGGGGTGCGGACGGATGGAGAGATCGAGGCCTGGCTGCGGGCGACCGCGGGCACCAACTACCACCCCTGCTGTTCCTGCCGCATGGGCAGGAGCGAGGCGGATTCGGTCGTCGACAGCATGGGCCGGGTGCACGGGATGGAGGGGCTCCGGATCGTCGATGCCTCGATCATGCCGGAGATCGTCTCGGGCAACCTCAACGCGCCGGTGATCATGATGGCCGAGCGGATCGCCGACGACATCCGCGGCCGCGCGCCGCTGCCGCCACAGGCGGCGGATTACTACACGGCCCGGCCGCAGCCGGCGGCCGGTGAAATCCTGAAGGGGTGAGAAGATGAAGCTCAGTCGCATGATCACGGTGGTCGGCGCCCATGCCGAGGGCGAGCCGAACGAGGTCATCACCGGGGGCGTGCTGAACATCCCCGGCGCCACGATGTTCGAGAAGGCCCGCTGGCTCGAGGCCGAGGGCGACGACCTGCGCGCCTTCCTGCTGCACGAGCCGCGCGGCAAGGTTTCGCAATGCACCAACCTCGTGCTGCCCTCGAACCACCCCGAGGCGCAGGCCGGCTACGTCATCATCGAGCCCGCCTCCTATCCGCCGATGTCGGGCACCAACACGATCTGCACCGCGACCGTGCTGCTGGAGACCGGCATGATCCCGATGGTGGAGCCGGTGACCGAACTGGTGCTCGAGGCGCCGGGCGGGCTGATCCGGCTCAGTGCCGAATGCGCCGACGGCAAGGTCACGTCGGTAACGTTCCGCAACCTGCCCTCCTTCGTGCTGCACCGCGACGCTGTGATCGAGGTGGAGGGCCACGGGTCGCTGCGGGTCGACGTCGCCTATGGCGGGATGCTCTATGTCCTTGCCGACGCCGCCGACTGCGGCTTTTCGATCACGCCCGACGAGGCGGCCGACCTGTCGGCGGTGGGCGAGAAGGTCAAGCGCGCGGCGGCCGAACAGCTTTCCGCCGTCCACCCGGAGAACCCGGCAATCCACACCGTCAACCAGACGCTCTGGGCCGGGCCGCTCAGGCTGGAGAACGGGGTCAGGACGGCGCGGAACGGCGTCATCGTCTCGCCCGGCCGGCTCGACCGGTCGCCCTGCGGCACCGGCACCTGCGCGCGGCTCGCGCTCCTGCATGCGCGGGGCGAGATCGCCGCCGGCGAGACCTTCATCCACGAGTCGATCATCGGCACGAAGTTCGCCGGGCGCATCTTCGCCACCGGCCGGACCGGCGGCATCGCCGATGTCTCGGTCGAGATCACCGGCCGCGCCTGGATCACCGCGTTCCACCACTACGTGCTCGATCCCTCCGATCCGTTCCCCACCGGCTACACCCTGTCCGACACCTGGCCGGTCGCGTGACCGAGGCCGCCCCCGCAAGGAGATTTCCATGAACCAGATCACCGATTTCAAGGCCGCCGCCGCGGCGCTGCGGCTCGAGACCCGGGCCTTCATCGACGGCAGGTTCGTCGACGCCGCCTCGGGCAGGACCTTCCCGACGGTCAATCCGGCGACAGGCAGGGTCATCACCGAGGTCGCCGCCTGCGACGCCGAGGACGTCGATCGCGCGGTCGCCGCCGCGCGCCGCGCCTTCGAGTCCGGCGCGTGGTCGCGGATGGCGCCGCGCGGCCGCAAGGAGGTGCTGCTGAAGCTGGCCGACCTGATCGAGGCGAACAGCGAGGAACTGGCGCTGCTGGAGACGCTCGACTGCGGCAAGCCGATTTCCGACGCCCGCGCGGTGGACCTGCCGGATTCCGTCGCCACATTGCGCTGGCATGCCGAGGCGACCGACAAGATCTACGACCAGATGTCGCCCGCGCCGCATGACGTGGTGTCGATGATCGTGCGCGAGCCTATCGGCGTCGTCGGCGCGGTGATCCCGTGGAACTTCCCGATCTTCGTCGCCATGTGGAAGCTCGCGCCGGCGCTCGCGGGCGGCAACTCGCTGATCCTGAAGCCGGCCGAGCTGACCTCTCTCTCGCTCCTGCGGATCGCGTCGCTCGCGGCGGAGGCCGGCCTGCCCGACGGCGTCCTCAACGTGTTGCCCGGGCTCGGCCACGAGGCCGGCAAGGCGATCGGCCTGCACATGGACATCGACTGCGTGAGCTTCACCGGCTCGGGCGAGGTCGGCCGCTACTTCCTGGAATATTCGGCACGGTCGAACCTGAAGAAGATCGTGCTCGAATGCGGCGGCAAGAGCCCGGCGATCGTCATGGACGACGTGAAGGATCTCCGCCCGGTGGTGGAGAACCTTTCCGCCGGAATCCTGTTCTGCCAGGGCGAGAACTGCTCGGCCGGGTCGCGGCTTCTCGTGCAGGAGGGCATCAGGGAGCGGCTTCTGGACGAACTCAGCAAGCAGTTCGCCGAATGGACGGTGGGCGATCCGTTCGATCCGGCGACCAGGGTTGGCGCGATGGTGGAGGAACGGCATCTCGACAAGGTGCTGGGCCTGATCGCCCGCGGCCGCGAGGAAGGGGCGAAGGTGACCTTCGGCGGCAACCGGGTGCTGGAGGAGACCGGCGGCTACTTCGTCCAGCCGACGATCTTCGAGGGCGTCACCAACGCGATGACGATCGCGCGCGAGGAAATCTTCGGCCCGGTCCTGTCGGTGATCCCGTTCCGCACCGGGGAGGAGGCGGTCAGGATCGCCAACGACACCAACTACGGGCTCGCCTCGCAGCTCTATACCGACGACCTGAACACCGCCCATCGCGTCGCCAAGGCGATCCGCGCGGGCACCGTCTCGGTCAACTGCTTCTCGGAGGGCGATCTTGCCGTGCCCTTCGGCGGCTACAAGGAATCCGGCTTCGGCGGCCGCGACAAGGGCCTGGCCGCCCACGACCAGTATACCGAGCAGAAGGCGATCTGGATCCAGCTCCGCTGAGCCCGACGCCTGCCGCCGGGGCGTGGCCGCCCCGGCCTGAAACCGATTTCAAACTTGCCCGCTTCGGGCCGCTCAGACAGGAGATCAAGATGAGCAAACTGGAAGGCGTCTGCGTTCCGATCTGCACCCCGTTCAGGGACAACGGGGCGGCGCTCGACATCCCGGCCTTCGAGGCCAACATCGATTCGCTGATCGGGAACGGCGTGCACATCATCGCGGTCAACGGCGGAACCGGCGAGTTCCCCTTCCTGTCGGAGCCGGAAAAGCGCCGGCTGGCCGAGGTCGCCTGCAAGCGCGTGGACGGCCGCGCCAGGGTCATCGTCCAGACCTCGGCGATCCGCACCGAGGATGCGGTGGAAAACTCCCGCCATGCCGAGGGGATCGGGGCGGACGCCGTGCTCGTCCTGCCGCCCTATTTCGAGGGCCCGGGCGAGGAGGGCGTGCGCTGGCACTACGAGCAGGTCGCCCGGGCGATCAAGACGCCGATCATGGCCTACAACATCCCGGTCTACACCCAGTTCGACATCACGCCGGAGGTCTTCGCCCGGTTCTCGGAAATCGACGGGGTGGACTACATCAAGGACAGCACCGCCGACCCGAGCCGCATCGAGAAGCTGGCGGGCCAGGGCGCCAAGGTGTTCTGCGGCTGCGACTTCCTGAACTTCTTCGCGCTCGTCAACGGGGCCGCCGGGCTCTTCACCGGCTCCGGCAACGTTGCGCCCGCGCAGATCCGCAGGCTCTGGGATCTGGTGCAGTCAAAGGACTACGGCGAGGCGGAAAAGGTCTGGCGGAGGTTGCAGCCGATCAGCCGACTCCTCTGGACGCTGCCCTTCAACCCGGTGGCCAAGGCCGGCAGCGACATGACCGGCCGCAAGGTGGGCCCGTGCCGCATGCCGGTGCCGCCGCTGAAGGCCGAGGAGATGAAGCGGGTCGAGGCCGCCGTCGCGGCGCTTTCGGCCTGAACGAGCCCGGAGCCGGGGGGCGCGAACCGCTCCCCGGCCATTGAACCGACGGAGTCCGAGATGCGCGTCCATCTTCCCGAAAACCCCGCCCGGGACGATCTCCTGGCCGGCCGGCCGACGTTGTGGCTCAATCCCCACCTGCGCCCGGACGGCATCGCCGACCCGGCGCTGCCGGTCCGTCCCGCTCAGGTGGCCGAGGCGGTGGCCAACTGGCGCCGCCTCGCGCCGCTGCTTGCCGCCTGCTTCCCCGATCTGGCCGCGAGCGGCGGGTGCATCCGGTCCGACCTGATCGAGGCCCGGGCCCTGCGCGACGCGCTGGGCTATGGCGGCCCGGAGTTCGGGCGCATCTTCGTCAAGGCCGACAACGACCTGCCGGTCGCCGGGTCGATCAAGGCGCGCGGCGGGGTCTACGAGGTCTTCATGTTCGCCGAGGCCCTCGCCCGCCGGAGCGGCCTGATCAAGGAGGGCGACGACATCCGCACCCTCGCCGGCGCCGCGGCGCGCGCGGTCTTCGCCCGCCACACCATCGCCGTCGGCAGCACCGGCAACCTCGGCCTCAGCGTCGGGATCGCCGCCCGGGCGCTCGGCTTCAAGGCGGCGGTGCACATGTCCTCCGATGCCAAGGCCTGGAAGGTCGAGCGGCTGCGCACCCTCGGCGTCGAGGTCCACCTCCACCGGGCCGACTACACCACCGCGGTGGAGCAGGCGCGAAAGGAGGCCGGCGGCGATCCCACGATCTACTTCGTCGACGACGAACGCTCCGAGCTTCTGTTCTTCGGCTACAGCGCGACCGCGGCGGAACTGGCGGAGCAACTGGCGGCGGCGGGCGTCACGGTCGATGCCGGCCACCCGCTCTTCGTCTATCTGCCCTGCGGCATCGGCGGGGCGCCGGGCGGGGTGACCTACGGGCTGAAGGCGATCTTCGGCGACGGCGCGCATTGCTTCTTCGTCGAGCCGGTGCAGTCGCCCTGCGCCCTGGTCCAGATGATGAGCGGAGCGGAAGACCTCGTGTCGGTCTACGACGTGGGCCTCAGCAACCGGACCGAGGCCGACGGCATGGCCGTGGCGCGGATGTCGGCCTTCGTCGCAGAGGTGATGCGGCCCATCCTCTCGGGCATCTTCACCGTGAGCGACGACGACCTGTTCCGCTGGCTCGGCAAGGCGATGACGACCCAGGGCATCCGGCTGGAACCGTCGGCGGCCGCCAGCTTCGCCGGGCCCGGCCTGATCGTGAACAGCCAGCAGGGCCGGGCCTATCTGGAAGATCGCGGCCTTGCGGACAGGACCGCGGAGGCGACCCATGTGCTCTGGGCCACCGGCGGCGCCTTCGTGCCCGAGGACCAGTTCCGCAGCTTCCTCGCCCGCGGGGGCGCGTCGGATGCGAACCGTCAGCAGGTTTGAACAGGCGACTCGGCGGCGCGGAACGACCGGCACGGCCGGCAACCGGCCGAAACGACCAGCATGATCGCCTCCGTCGCCAGATCCGCGGCCAAGCTACAGGTGTCGGGCATGTGAAAATGAAATTCTGCAAATATTCGTGTCGCATCCTGCAAAAATTCATGTCGCGCTACAACCGGATACGCCTCGCCTACTTACTATTGGCTTACTGAGTAGATCAAAACATGAGCGGCCATCCTGAGAGGGGTGGCTAAGCGATTCTAATTAGCGGGAAACTGGTCGGAGCGAGAGGATTCGAACCTCCGACCCCCTGCTCCCGAAGCAGGTGCGCTACCAGGCTGCGCTACGCTCCGACCTTTGCCGGGCGGGGTTACCGGTTCCGCGGGCGCTTGGCAAGGGGGCAGCGACGCCCGGTCTACAAATCCCCGTTGCCGCGCCCGCTGGACAGCCGTTGCAGCAGGCTCGACTTCGGCGTGGTGGCGGTTTCGGTCCGGCCCCGCGCCTCGGTGACGGGACGGTGGGCCGACGCGCCCGTGCGGGTTTCGCGGAAGACGATGTAGAGGCCCGAGGCGATGATGACGGCGGCGCCGAGAACCGTCGCCCCGTCGAGCCCTTCGTCGAAAAGCATGTAGCCGTAGGCGGTGGCCCAGAGGATCTGGGAATACTGCATCGGCGCGACGATGGCCGCCTCGCCCGCCCGGTAGGCGAGGATCACGAGGAAGGACGCGGTCAGCCCGAAACCGGCGATCACCGCCATCAGCCCGAAATCCGGCAGGTCCATCGGCCTGTAGACGAAGGGCAGTGCGAGGCCGGTGGCGAGGAAGTTCCCTACCATCGGATAGAGGAGAAGCACGACCGATCGTTCGTCCGCGCCGATCTTGCGCACGATGACCGAGGCAGTGGCGCCGCAGACGGCCGCCGTCATCGCCGCGGCATGACCCCAGGAGAGGTCGGCCTGCCCCGGCCTCAGCACGATCATCACGCCGACAAGGCCGACGAACACCGCCGCCCAGCGCCGGGCGCGGACCCTTTCGCCAAGGATCGGAATCGCCAGGATGGTGATGATCAGAGGCGAGGCGAAGAGGATCACATAGACCTGCGCCAGAGGCAGCACCGAGAAGGCGTAAAAGGCAGTGAGCCCGGTGACGACGGTGAGGAACGTGCGGAAGAGGATCCAGCCGGGGTGCCGCGGCCTGAGCGAGCCCTCGCGCGCGTCGTTCAGCATGATGACCGCCACGGGCGGGAAGCTGAGGAGCGAGCCGAAGAAGACGATCTGGAACGGCGAATAGCTGGCGCCGAGGGTCTTCACCACTGCGTCGTGCGTGGCGAAGATGCCCATCGCCATCAGCGCGAAGATCGCTCCGCGAAAGTTGTGGTGCGCCGCCATTGGCGTCATGTGGCCGCTCGTTCCGCCGGGTGGTCGCGCAACCAATGGACGGAGCGGCCGGCAAGCACAAGTCCCGCCGGCCATTGCAGCGCCGGCCGGGCGCGGCGAAACTCCGCCGTGGCAGCGGCATGGCGGAGTGATGACCGGCGACATCCTGACCCTTCTCGGCGGCACGGGCATGTTCCTTCTGGGCATGCAGTCGATGACAGGTGCGCTCGCAGACCTGGCGAGCCGCCAGACCCGCGCCGTGCTCCGCCGCGTCACGACCTCGCCCCTGACCGGCGCCGTCGCGGGTGCCGCGACGACGGCACTGATCCAGTCCTCGTCAGCGACGCTGGTGATGACGATCGGCTTCGTCGGCGCGGGGCTGATCACCTTTCCACAGGCGATGGGGATCATTTTCGGGGCGAACGTCGGCACGACGGTCACCGGCTGGATGGTCGTCCTTCTGGGCTTCAAGCTCGATCTTGCGAGGCTGGCGCTGCCGCTCCTGTTCGCGGCGGGGCTGCTGTCGGTCCTGGGCCGGCGGGGGTGGGGGCGGGTGGGCTCGCTTCTGGCCGGGTTCTGCCTGATCTTTCTCGGGCTCGACATGATGCAGACCGGGGCGGAGGGCTTTCACGACCTGATGCTTTCCTTCGCGCCGACGGCCGACACGCTCTGGGGGCGTTTCCGGCTTCTCCTCCTGGGTGTTGTCGTGACGGTGGTGATCCAGTCGTCGAGCGCGGGCGTCGCCGCGACGCTGGTGCTTCTGGGGTCGGGCGCGATCGGCTTGCCGCAGGCCGCGGCGATGGTGATCGGCATGGACATCGGTACCACCTTCAAATCCGTCCTGGCCACACTCGGCGGATCGCGCGACATGCGCCGCACGGCGATGGCGCATGTGGCCTACAACGTGGTGACCGGCCTGGCGGCCTTCGCCGTGGTCACCGCGGCGGTGCCGGCGCTTTCGCGCGCGCTCGGCGGGGATGGTCCGGCCGCGCTGGTGGCGTTCCACACGCTTTTCAACCTGCTGGGCGTGGTTCTGATCCTGCCCTTCACCGCCGCCTTCGCGCGGCTGATCGAATGGCTCGTGCCCGGCAGCCGCGCCGTCCTGGCGGAACTTCCCGACCGCCGCCTGCTCACCGACGCGCCGGCTGCGCTCGATGCGGCGCGGGGCGCATCCGATGCCGATGCGGCGGCGCTTTTCGCAGCACTCGGCGCCCGGCTCGCGCCCGGCGGCACCGACCGCGGCCTGGTGGAAATCGCGCCATCGATGCGGCCGGCGCTCGAAGACCTCGGCACCTATGTTACCCGCATCGCCGTGCCCGAAGGTCATGCGGCGCCGCTGGCGCGTCGCACGGCGCTTCTCCACCGGATCGACCACCTCAACCGGCTCTGGCAGCGGACCCGGCAGGATGGGCGCATCGCGCTGCTCACATCCGATCCTGGCCTCGCACGGGCCGCGACTGTCCTGGGCATGGCGCTGAACCGCGCCGCCGCCGCGCCCTCGGCCGCGGGCCAGCACCGGCGGATGAACCGGATCGCGGGCCTCATCGGCGCGCGCGCAATGCGGCTGCGGCGTGCCGCGCTCCTGCACGAGGATGTGGGCCTCGCCAGTGCCGTGGCCGTCTTTGCCCAGACCGATGCAATTCGCAGCCTCGAACGCATGGCGCGCCATGCCGAGCGCATCCTGCACTATGGCGAGATCGCCGCGATGGACGTGCCGCCCCCCGGGGCCGAAGGGCCCGAGGCCGCATAGCTTGCGGCCCCGTCGGGCAGCGGTCAGAGCGAGGCGTCGAGCGCGGCCACGATCGCGTCGCCCATCTCGCCGGTCGTAACCGGCCGGCCGCCGTCGGGGCCCATCAGGTCCGCCGTGCGCTTGCCGTCGGCCAGAACCTTCTCGACCGCCTTCTCCAGCCGCTCGGCCTCGGCCCCCTGGTCGAAGGAATAGCGCAGCGCCATCGCGAACGACAGGATGCAGGCGATCGGGTTGGCCTTGCCCTGGCCCGCGATGTCGGGGGCCGAGCCATGCACGGGCTCGTAAAGCGCCTTCGGCCGCCCGTTCGCCATCGGCGCCCCCAGCGACGCGGAAGGCAGCATCCCGAGGCTGCCGGTCAGCATGGCGGCAAGGTCCGACAGCAGGTCGCCGAACAGGTTGTCGGTGACGATCACGTCGAACTGCTTGGGCCAGCGCGTAAGCTGCATCGCGCCCGCGTCGGCATACATGTGCGACAGCTCGACATCGGCATAGTCCTTGTCGTGCACCTGCTGCACCACCTCGCGCCACAGGATGCCCGATTCCATCACGTTGGCCTTCTCCATCGAGCAGACCTTGTTCCGCCGCCGCCGCGCCAGTTCGAAGGCCGAACGCGCCACCCGGGCGATTTCGGATTCGGTATAGCGCTGGGTGTTGATCCCAACCCGTTCGTTGCCTTCGGTGAAGATGCCGCGCGGCTCGCCGAAATAGACGCCGCTTGTCAACTCGCGCACGATCATGATGTCCAGCCCGGCCACCACCTCGCGCTTCAGGGACGAGAAATCGGCCAGCGCGTCGAAGCACTGGGCCGGGCGCAGGTTGGCGTAAAGGTCCATCTCCTTGCGCAGGCGCAGAAGCCCGCGCTCGGGCTTCACCGAGAAGTCCAGCCTGTCGTATTTCGGACCGCCCACCGCGCCCAGCAGCACCGCATCGGCCGCCTGCGCCTTCGCCATCGTTTCGTCGGTCAGGGGCGTGCCGTGCCTGTCGTAGGCGCAGCCGCCGACCAGATCCTCGCTGACGTCGAAGCTCAAACCGCGCCTGGCATCGAGCCAGGCGATGATCTTCTTCACCTCGGCCATGACTTCCGGACCGATGCCGTCGCCGGCGAGGATGAGGAGGGACGGATTGGCCACGGGCGGCTCCCTGGATGCGGTGGATGGTTCCTGCCCGCCTAGCCAAAGCCCGGCCCGTGGTCAAGCGGCGCAGGGTGCTTGCGCTCGGGCACCGCCCCGCCGCAGACTGTCGGGACGGAGGCGCCCGTGCACATCCTCGATCTCGGCGACATTCTCATCCACTGGCGCGAAGACGGCGACCCGGCCGGGCGGCCGGTGGTCTTCGCCAACGCGCTCGGCACCGATCTCCGGCTCTGGGACGGGATCATGCCGCTGTTGCCGGAAAGCCTCCGCCTGATCCGCTACGACATGCGCGGCCACGGCCTCACCTCCTGCCCGCCCGGGCCTTACGCGATGGGCGCGCTGGTGCGCGACGCGGAACGGCTGCTGGAGGCGGTGGGCGTGCGCGATTGCGCCTTCGTCGGCCTCTCCCTCGGCGGCATGGTCGCGCAGGGGCTGGCGGTGAAGCGGCTCGACCTTGTCCGCGCGATGGTGCTGTCGAACACCGCAACCAAGATCGCGACGCCCGGCGTCTGGGCCGAGCGGATCGCCGCCGTCCGCGCCGGCGGGATCGAGGCGGTGGCGGAGGCGACCATGCAACGCTGGTTCCCGAAGTCCTTCCGCGACAGCCCCGAGATGCAGGGCTGGCGCAACATGCTGGTCCGTCAGCCGGTGGAGGGCTACCTCGGCGCGATGGCGGCGATCTCGGGGGCGGATTTCTACACGCCGACCTCAGGGCTCACGCTGCCCACGCTGGCGATCGCGGGCGCCGAGGACCGCTCCACCCCGCCCGATCTCGTGCGCGAAACCGCCGGCCTCATCAAGGGCGCGCGGTTCGAACTGATCCGCGGGGCGGGCCACCTTCCTCCGGTGGATCGGCCCGAGGAATATGTCGGGCTCCTGCGCGGCTTCCTGCACGCCATCGGGCACGTCTGACATGGCGGCGTTCCTGCTTGTCCACGGCTCCTGCCACGGCGCCTGGTGCTGGCGCGAGGTGATCCCGGCACTGGCCGCGCTCGGCCACAGCGCCCGTGCCATCGACCTGCCGGCGCATGGCGAGGACAGGACGCCCGCCGCGGCCGCCACGCTCGACGGCTACGCCGGGGCGATCATCGCGGCGATCGACGCACCGGTGATCCTGGTCGCCCATTCCGCCGCCGGTTTCCCTGCGACGCTCGCCGCCGGGCGCGCGCCCGGCGGCATCCGCCGGCTGGTCTACCTCTGTGCCTATGTCCCCGCCCCAGGGCTGTCGCTAGTGGACATGCGCCGGGCCGGGCCGCGCCAGCCGCTCCGGGGCGTGATGGGGGCGAACCCCGACGGGGTGACCTATACGGCCGATCCGGCGAAGGCCGCCGCGGTCTTCTACCACGACTGCCCGCCTGAGGCCGTGGCCTTCGCGCTGCCCCGCCTCTGCCCCGAGCCGATCCTTCCGCAGTCCACGCCGCTGCCACCCGGCGCCGCCGTGCAGGGCATCGACTGCCACTACATCCTCTGCGAGGACGACCGCACCATCCCGCCGGAATACCAGGCCGGGATGGCCCGGACCCTGCCGCCGGGCACGCTTTCCGACCACCTCCACCGGGTGACCTCGGGGCATTCGCCCTTCTTCTCGATGCCCGGCCCGCTCGCCCGCCTGCTCGATTCCATCGCGCGGGGCTGACCCCTTTCCTTCGGCCCTTCCGCCGGATACTGTGCCGCGCCCGGCGGACCCTTCCGCGCCGGCCGGGCCTCCCATGCAGAACCGACTCGCGCTCCTCTTCATCCTCGTGACGGTGATGATCGACTCCATCGGGATCGGCATCATCTTCCCGGTCATGCCCGACCTCATGCGCGAGGTGACGGGGGCCGACCTCTCCTCGGCCTCGCTCTGGGGCGGGCTTCTGGCCACCTCCTTCGCGGCGATGCAGTTCCTCTGCGGCCCGGTCGTCGGCAACCTCTCCGACCGCTACGGGCGGCGGCCGGTGATGCTGATCGCGCTCGTGGTGATGGCGGTCGACTACGTCATCATGGCCGCGGCGCAGACGGTGTGGCTGCTGCTCGCCGGCCGGCTGATGGCCGGTGCGGCGGCGGCCACCTATGCCACGGCCAGCGCCTATGTCGCCGACATCTCGCCGCCGCAGGAACGGGCACGGAACTTCGGCCTGATCGGTGCGGCCTTCGGGCTCGGCTTCGTCGCCGGGCCGCTGATCGGCGGCATCGCCGCCGAATGGGGCACCCGCGCGCCCTTCTGGGTCGCCGCCGCGGTAGCCGCGCTCAACGCAGGCTTCGGTCTCCGGGCGCTGCCGGAAAGCCTTCCCGCCGAACGCCGCCGCCCCTTCGCGCTCGCCCGCGCCAATCCCTTCGCCTCGTTCCGCGCCATCGGCCGCCTGCCCGGCCTGGGGCGGATGCTGGCGATCATGTTCCTCTACACGCTCGCCTTCCAGTCCTACCCCTCGGTCTGGGCCTTCTACGGCACCGAGCGCTTCGGCTGGGATGCCTGGTGGAACGGCATTTCGCTCGCCGCCTTCGGCGCCTGCATGGTCGTGGTGCAGGGCTTCCTCGTGGCGCCCGCCACCCGGCGCTTCGGCGAACGCCGGACCGCCGGCTACGGCATGGCGCTCGAAACCGTCACCTTCGGCTTCTACGGCGTCGTCACCTCGGGCTTCTGGGCGCTCGCCTTCACCCCGATCGCCTCGATCGCCGGCATCGCCGGCCCCGCGCTCTCGGGGCTGATGTCGAACGCCACGCCCGATGACCAGCAGGGTGAACTGCAAGGCGTGCTCGCCTCGATCCAGGCGGTGGGGATGGGGCTGGCGCCGATGGTGATGACCTCGGTCTTCTGGGCCTTCACCCGGCCGGGAGCGAGCCACTACCTGCCGGGGGCGCCCTTCCTTCTGTCGGGTCTGCTGATGGCGGCGGCGGTGGCGCTCCTCGTCCTGCCGCTCCGCCGCCGGCCGGTCGCCACCTGATCCGACTGCGCCGCCCTTTTCCTTTCTTCGTTGCCGAAATACTCTCGGGGGGTCCGGGGGGCAGACGTCCCCCCGGCCTGCCCGGGGAGAACCGATGCGGCTCAAGGATCTCGAAGTCTTCACCGTGGCTCCCCCCGCCCCCGGCTGGGGCGGGCGCTACTGGACCTTCGTCAGGCTCACCACCGACGACGGTATCGCCGGCATCGGCGAATGCTATGCCGCAACGGTGGGGCCGAAGGCGATGGCCGCCGTCATCGAGGACGTCTTCGGCCGCCACATGGCCGGCGAGAACCCCGAGAACGTGGAGCTGATGTTCCGCCGCGCCTATTCGGCGGGCTTCACCCAGCGCCCCGACCCCACCGTCATGGGTGCCTTTTCGGGGCTGGAGATCGCCTGCTGGGACATCGTCGGAAAGGCGCGGAACCGGCCGGTCTGGGCGCTTCTCGGCGGAATGATGAACGAGAGGCTGCGTTCCTACACCTATCTCTATCCCGAACCGGGGCAGGAAAGCGCGGAGTTCTGGGTCAGCCCCGAGATGGCGGCCGAGGCCGCCGCCCGCTTCGTCGCCCTCGGCTTCACCGCGGTGAAGTTCGATCCCGCCGGCCCCTACACGATCCGCGGCGGGCATGACCCGAGTGCCTCCGACATCGCCCGCTCCGCCGCCTTCTGCAAGGCGATCCGCGAGGCGGTGGGCGACCGGGCGGACCTCCTCTTCGGCACGCACGGCCAGTTCAACGTCGCCGGCGCGGTGCGGCTTGCGCAGGCGATCGAGCCTTACGGCCCGCTCTGGTACGAGGAGCCGATCCCGCCTGACAACCTTCTCGACTTCGCCGAGGTGCAGAAGGCGGTGCGCATCCCGGTGGCGACGGGCGAAAGGTTCACCACCAAGGCCGAATTCGCCACGGTCCTGCGCACCGGCGGCGCGCGCATCCTCCAGCCCGCGCTCGGCCGCGCCGGCGGCATCTGGGAGGGCAGGAAGATCGCCGCCATCGCCGAGGTCTTCACCGCCCAGCT
This sequence comes from Paracoccaceae bacterium, assembly GCA_039808285.1. GTDB lineage: Bacteria > Pseudomonadota > Alphaproteobacteria > Rhodobacterales > Rhodobacteraceae > Albidovulum. Next base: position 6,721 of record JBDHSQ010000035.1, on the reverse strand, counting down.
TGCGCCCCACCTCTATGCCGGGCCGGTGGAATGGGCCGCCAACATCCAGCTCGGCGCCTCGATCCCCAATCTCCTGATGGTCGAGACGATCGAGACGGGCGGCGCCTTCCACCTGCGCCTCATCCGCAACTCGATCCGATGGGAGGACGGCCATGTCATCGTGCCCACCGGCCCCGGCCTCGGCATCGACTTCGACGAGGATCTTGCCCGCGCCCATCCCTACCACGGCGACCGGCTCCACCTCGAGATGCAGGAGGCGCCCTGCAACTATCGCCGCCCGAACCGCTTCGAGGGCGGCGCGCCCAGCTCTCCCGAGGACTAGGCGATGGCCGGCATCGTCATCCTCGGCGTGTTCAATGCCGACACGACCTACCGCGCCGAACGGCAGCCGCGGCTGGGCGAGACCATCGCCGGCCTCGACTTCGCGCTCGGCCCCGGCGGCAAGGGCTCCAACCAGTCGGTCGCCGCGGCGAAGGCGGGGGCAGAGGTGCATTTCCTCACCCGGCTCGGTCGCGACGCCTTCGCCGACATGGCCCGCGCCATCTGGGCCGAGGCGGGCGTGATCCCCGAGATCGTCGAGGATCCCGAAAGCCACACCGGCGCCGCCTTCATCTTCGTCGAGGCGGCGACGGGCGACAACGCCATCATCATCGCGCCGGGCGCGGGCGGGCGCATCTCGTCCGCCGACATCGCCGCGCGGGAAGCGCTGATCGCCGGCGCCGCGGTTTTCGTGACGCAACTCGAACAGCCGCTCGAGCCCGCCATGCAGGCGCTCAGGATCGCGCGGGCCGGCGGGGCGCGGACGATCCTCAACCCCGCCCCGGCCACGTCCCTGCCCGAAGGGATGCTCGCGCTTTGCGACTATGTCACCCCGAACGAGACCGAGGCCGGGATGCTGACCGGCCTGCCGGTCACCTCGCTGGCCGAGGCGCGCGCGGCGGCCGCGGCGCTCAGGGCCGCCGGGGCGGGTGCGGTGATCCTGACACTGGGCGAGAGGGGCGCGCTCTATCACGACGGTACGGAAAGCGTGCTCATGCCCGCCTTTGACGCCGGACCCGTAGTGGAAACCACGGGGGCGGGCGATGCCTTCAACGGCGGCCTCGCCGCAGCCCTCGCCCGCGGCATGACACCTCTCGACGCGGTGCGCTTCGGCTGCGCCACGGCGGCGATTTCCGTCACACGCGCCGGGGCGGCGACATCAATGCCGACCCTGGCCGAGATCGAAGCGCTGCTGGCCCGCAGGTAGCCTCAGAGGATCAGGATCGCGCGGAAGTCGTTCACGTTCGTCAGCGTGGGCCCGGTGACGACCTGCCCGCCCACGGCGGCGAAGAACCCGTGCGCGTCGTTCGCGGCCAACGCCTCCGCAGGGTCGCGCCCCGCTGCACGGGCGGCGGCCAGCGTCCCCGGCCCGATCAGCGCCCCCGCGACCTCGGCCGCCCCGTCCACCCCGTCGGTGTCGCAGGCGATCGCATGAATGCCCGGCGCGCCGCGCAGCGCGATTGCCAGCGCCAGGGCATATTCCGCGTTCGGCCCCCCGACGCCATTCCCCCGCCGCGTCACCGTCAGTTCGCCGCCCGACAGAAGAACGAGTGGCCCCGCCGCCTTTCCGGCCTGTCGTGCCAGCGCAAGCGCGGCATGGGCCTCCGCCACCTCGCGCGCCTCGCCCTCGATCCGGTCGCCGAGGATTTCCACGCTGCACCCCGCATCCCGCGCCAGATCGGCCGCCGCCACAAGCGACCGGGCGGGCGCGGCAATGACCCGGTTCTCCACCCGCGCAAGCCGCGCGTCGTCCGGTGCCAGCACTCCGGTCGTGCGCATCAGGGCTGTCGACACGCTGTCCGGCACTGCGATATGCCAGCGCGCCAGGATCGCCCGCGCATCGGCGGGGGTGGAGGTCTCGCCCACGGTCGGGCCAGAGCCGATGACGGCCGGATCGTCGCCCGGCACGTCCGAGATCATCAGCGTCAGCATCCGTGCCGGATGGGCGGCGGCCGCGAGTTGCCCGCCCTTCACACGGCTCAGATGTTTGCGGACCGTGTTCATCGCCTGGATCGGCGCGCCCGAGGCCAGCAGCGCGGCATTCACCGCCTGCTTCTCGGCAAGCGTCACGCCCTCTGCCGGCGCCACCAGCAGTGCCGAGGCCCCGCCCGAGATCAGCGCCAGCACGAGATCGCCGGGCCCAAGACGCTCAAGCAGGGCCAGTATCCGCCCGGTCGCCGCCAGCCCCGCGGTGTCGGGCACCGGGTGCGCGGCCTCGACGATCTCGATGCCCCGGCACGGCCGGGCGTGGCCATAGCGGGTGATGACGATCCCCTCGCAGGGGCCCCATGCGACCTCCACCGCTTCGGCCATCCGGGCCGAGGCCTTGCCCGCCCCGATGACGACGACCCGCCCGCAGGGTCGTTCCGGCAGATGCGGCGCGATCACCCGCATCGGATCCGCGACCGCGACGGCACGGTCGAACAGCGACCTCAAAAGCAGCCCGGGCCTGTCCTGTCCCATCCACCCCGCCCTTCGCCCTGCCCCCGCACGGCACAGAGTGAAACATCAATCCCGGGCGATCGGAAAGGGAGGGTGGCGCGTCCCGCGCTTCTATCCAGCAATCGAGAGAAGGAGAACCGACGCCGCCGCACACACCACGAACGCAAGCGCCGGCAACAGGTCCAGGTCGTCCAGGACGGCGACCCGGGTCTTCGGTCCCGCCCGGCGTTCGACGTCGGGCGGGACCAGATCGGGAAATACCCTTGCACTCATACGCACCGAACTCACTCGCTAACCCCTTAAAAACAATCGGTAACCTTTATGAATTCATTATCCGCGATTTCGCACATCCGACAAACCTGTCTAGTTAGACTAGTCCCCTCTGCCATTCGTGCACAATCGTTCGGAGCTTCGCCGATTGCTTCTCGGGAGCCAGAGAATCCTCCGTTTGGCTGCCCTATTGTTGACACAATGCTGACACCATCCAGCCATGATCACCACGCGGTGCCCGACCGGCCCAAGAACGCGACTCGGGCGAATCGCTTCTCCGGCAGTCCCCGCGGGGCCGAGGGACAACGCGCAGGAATTGCACAGCCGGCCCCGGCGAACGGCGGCCGGCCAATCCCGGTCGCATCGAGCAGCAGCCGGCGCGCCCCCTGACACCCGCCGACGCGGTGGTCTTCCGCCTTTCAGGATTGGCGATCCCGGGAGGACTCGAACCCCCGACCCGCTGCTTAGAAGGCAGCTGCTCTATCCAGCTGAGCTACGGGACCGTTCCGACCCCTTTACCGGCAGCCCGCCCCCTCAGGCAAGGTCAAGCGTCATGAAGACGCTGTTGGGATCCTCGCGATAGCCCTCGAACGGTGCGCATTCGACGAATCCGGCGCGGCCATAGAGCGCGCGCGCCGGGGCGAAGATGGCTTCGGCTCCCGTCTCCAGACTGATCCGCCCGCAGCCGAGCGCGCGCGCATGGGCGATCAGGTGGTCGAGCATGAGCCGCGACAGTCCCCGCCCCCGGGCTTCCGCCAGCACATGCATCGACTTGATCTCGGCATGGCGTGTGCCGATCCGCTTGAGCGCCCCCATGCCCACCAGGTTGCCACCCTCGCGCAGGACGAAGAAGTCGATGCCGGGCCGGGCGAGTTCGGCGGGCGGCAGCATGTGGATGCTTTCCGGCGGGGTTTCGGCGTGCATGTCGGCGGCGTGGCGCGCGTGCAGCAGTGCGAGGTCGGGCGACAGCGGGTCGCCGCGGGTGATTTCGGTGGCTGCCATCTTCTTCTCCGTTCCGGCCGCTCACTGCATCTTTGCCAGAGTCGACATATCCGTTCCGTTCACCGTGAACTTGCCTTCGGACGTCATCTCGATGTCCCAGACGAAGCGGCCAACGCCGGCGGGCCTCGCCAGGCCCCGCAGCATCATCACCCCCGGCACGGCGCCCGAACGCACGTCCTCGGGCGCAGCATTCAGCGCCTCGAGCGCGGCGTCGATCCCGGTCGCCCCCACGGTCACGCTGCCCTCCGGCATCCTGCCGGGGCCGGCGTCGAAGCCGCCTTCGTAATCGAGCGTATAGCTCGGCGTCACGACGCCCTGCGGCGCGAGGGAGACCGTGACCTTGCCCTCGGGCAGAAGGGCGGCAAGCACCTTCGCGTCAAAGGCCTCGTCGGCCTGGAAACCGGGTGCGAGCGAGTCGACGAACAGCGCAGCCGGCGCGGCGAGGTCGAAGCCTGAAACGGCGATATCGACGGAGACTTCCGAGGGAAGAAGCGGCGGCACCCACGTGGGCATGAGATCTGTCGGCAGCTTCAGGCCCTTGACTGCCAGGCTTTCGCGGAACCGGCCATCTGCGGCGATGCCGCTCATGTCGATGGCGAATGCCATGCTTTCGGCAGAGCCGGGCCCGAAGGGCGTGGTGACCGAGATCGTCTTCGCCTCGCCGGTACCGGTGACGGCGGACCAGAGCGGCAGCGCGTCCAGGATCGCCGCCTTCAGCCCCTCGGGATCGGCGTTTGCGGCGGCTTTGGTGGGATGTGCCACGATCCACGCAAGAAGCGCGTAGAGTCCCGCGGCCCGGATCGCGCTCGCCTCTGCGGCGACCTCGTATGAAGCGACAGCGATGCCCATGTCGATCGGCGTCCCGCCCGGGGCGGGAGTCGCGCGGATGGTTTCGGTGATGTCGGTCGCCGCATAGCGCGTCGAGGTGTCGATGCCGCTGCCCGCGGCTGCCGGCGTCGCCGTCGTCTCCGCCTCGATCCGGGCAATCCGGTAGCTTACGTCCGTGACCGTTCCGTCAGCATCCGTCATCGCCTGCGTGAGCGCGATCCCGCTCGCCGTGGAGGTTGCGCTCCGGCAAGCCATCAGCGCTGCGTCGAAACGGCAGTCCATCTTGAAGGACGCCACCGTCAGATCGAACGAAAGCGCGCCGGGGACGCTGGCCCTGACCGACACCGGCTGGTCGGCCGTCACCGCCCAGGTGCCGTCACCGTTGTCGGCAAGCGAGACATGCAGGGGCGGGATCTCGGCCGCGGCCTTGCCTTCGGCGGCCACGATCCAAGGGGCGGGGTCGAGCGTGACCGAATAGCGGTCGCCCTCGGGCACCACCGAAAGAACGCCCGGCGTCTGGCCGAGATAGGCCCTGAGCGCCGCCTCGATCCCGGCTGCCCCTTCCGGCGTGGCAGGCGCGGCCGAGAGCGGCGCGGCCATGATCCACAGCAGCGCAGCAGCGGAAGGGAAACGGGTCATGGCATCGCCTTTCGATACACATGGGAAAAGGGCGCCGTTGCCGTGCGCCCCCGCTGCCACATCGGCTCTTTCCCCGGGGCCTCAATGGGTCCAGGAGCCGCGCCGGTCAGTGGCGAAGTTCTCTCCGTAGCCGCGCGGGCGAATGTTCGGCCGGCGCTTGTGCGGTTCGGCCAGGGTGTAGCCGATCCCGTGCGCGCGGGCGTAGTCCTCTGCCTCCGCGCAGGTGTCGAACCGCAGCCGCACCTGGGCCTGGGTGTCGCCCGAGCCGGTCCAGCCCATCAGCGGATCGACCTCGCGTGCCTCGGCCGGTGCGAACTCGAGAATCCAGTTGCGGGTCTTCGCCGTCCCCGACTGCATTGCGTTGCGGGAGGGCTGGTAGATGCGCGCGCGCATGGGCATTCTCCATCTGGTCGCACTTCTTATCCTGAATGCGGACCCGGCTTGCAAGGGGATCGCGCGGAGGGCGCGCCGGAATCGGGGCGCACAAGCGCCACCGAGGCGCGGTGGAGCGCCTTCGGGCGATGAGAGCGAGCGCGAAGGAGGACGCCGCCCGCGGCGGCAAAGCTGATCGCGAGGCCTCTGGCCGCCGCTGCGGGTGCAGCGGCGCCAAGGCCCGGCGTTCCCGCCGCCGGGGCGAAGACCGCCCCATCCCCGCCGCACCGGCGATCAGGCCGAGGTTGCGCGGCATATCCGGAAGCCCCGATACGGTGCCCTTCCGGTCTGCCCCCGCCGTCTCCATGACGGAAGCGGTGTATGTCGCAAGGAACGCCCCGCGTCCCGGGGTCGGCACCACCATCGCCGCCAGACAGCCCCGCAAGGCCGGGCAGAAGCGAGAGCGCAACCGCGCCCGCCGCCATCACCGCGCCGACATGCCCGGGATCTGGCGCGGACCCGCGCAACAGATGGAAGGGCCCCACGACCAGCGTCGCCATCATGACGGCCGCCACGAGCGCGTCGATCGCCAGTCCCGTGGCCGGTGCCGGATCGGGAAGCTGCGCGGGGGCACCGGTGCAAGCAGGGCTGACTGCCGGTCTCATGCTCAGGGAGCGTGGGTGGGTGGTGGCTGGGTGAGTGCCAGGACCGGCAGCCAGCGCTGCTTGCAGGATCACCTTAAGAGGCAAGCGGCGCCTGCACAACTATTAGTTGAATATACGGAGCCACTTTCACGCATATTTCCCCGACCAAAAACAGTCCGCCCGCTCGCCCGCCATCGTTGCACAAGACGCAACGACGCCTCGGCCACCTGCCATATCCAGGCGCCGCGAAGGGAGTGCGATCAGGCGCTTCCTCCCACCGTTCGGCGCCCTCGATGCACCGGACGCGAAGACGCGCCCGAGCGGCCCGACCGACCGCCGCGATGGCCACCGTTTTCCCTTGCCGCGCCCACACCGTCCCTTTAAACGGGCAGACGGAGTGGTGGCCGAGTGGTCGAAGGCACACCCCTGCTAAGGGTGCAGACGGGAAACCGTCTCGAGGGTTCGAATCCCTTCCACTCCGCCAC
>JBDHSQ010000034.1:0-30291 GCA_039808285.1 Paracoccaceae bacterium | reverse complement strand
TAGTCGAAGGCCACATCGCCGTAGTCGACGATCTCCATCTCCTCGAGCGGCGAGTAGCCCCAGCCCCAGGGCGGGTCGAAGGGCTGGAGCGCGGAGGCCTCGCGGATCGCGCGGGGGCCGAAGCGGGTGCCGGCGCGGTGCGTCACCGCCTGGTCGAAGGGCACGCCGGTGATGGCGAGATCGACGCCGGCGAGGTCCTTGCTGTAGCGCCGGCGCAGGAAGCTGGTGGCGCCGCCGAAGGCGTTCTCGAAGGCGAGGCCGCGCCGGTCGGGCCTGGTGAAGGCGAGATCGACCTCGCTTTTGGCGTCTTCCAAAGCCATCGGGGAAGGCTCCGTGATTGGGGTCTGGCGTCGTTCGAGCCGGAGACGCCGCCGATCCGGATGCCGCCAGCCAAGGCGGACGGGGGCGATTCGTCAAGCGGATTTGATCAAATCACAGCGGCTGCGCCCGCTCCACCAGCCGGGCGAGGAAGCTGGCGCCGATCGGCGCCGCCTCGTCGTTGAAGTCGTAGGCGGCGTGGTGAAGCCCCGCGCCGTCGCCCTGGCCGAGGAAGAGATAGGCGCCGGGCCGCTTCTCCAGGAGGTAGGAGAAATCCTCCGCCCCCATCTCGCGCCCGCCGTGCTCCTCCACCCCGGCGGCGCCGGCGACCTCGCGCGCGACCTCCGCGGCGAAGGCGGTCTTGTCCGCGTCGTTGACGGTGGCGGGATAGCCCCAGTCGTAGGTGATCTCGGCGCCGACGCCGTGGGCGGCCGCGGTGCCCTCGACGATCTCGTGGAAGCGGCGTTTCAGGAGCGCCCGCACCTCCGGGTCGAAGGAGCGGATCGTGGCGGTCAGCCGGGCCGTGCCGGGGATGATGTTCGATGCGGTGCCGGCGTGGATTTCCGTCACCGAGACAACGGCTTCCTTCAGGGGGTTCACGTTGCGGCTGACGATGGTCTGGAGGCTCGACGCCACCGCCACCGCGGCCGGGATCGGGTCCACGCAGTCGTGCGGATAGGCGCCGTGGCCGCCCCGCCCGGTCAGCGTGACCCAGGCGGTGTCGACCGCGGCCATGATCGGCCCGGCCGTGGTGACGAAACGCCCGAGCGGCACCTGCGGCGTGTTGTGGATCGCATAGACCTGCGCGATGCCGAAACGCTCGAGGACGCCTTCCTGCACCATGACGTTGCCGCCGCCGCCATCCTCTTCCGCCGGCTGGAAGATCAGCGCGACGCGGCCGCGGAAGCGGCGCGTCTCGGCGAGGTATTTCGCCGCGCCGAGAAGCATCGCGGTATGCCCGTCATGGCCGCAGGCGTGCATCACGCCGGGCCGGGTCGAGGCGTGCTCCGCCCCCGTCGTCTCGGCGATCGGCAGCGCGTCCATGTCGGCCCGGAGCCCGATGGTCGGCCCCTCCCCCTGCCCTTCGATGATGGCGACGATGCCGGTCCGGGCGATGCCCTCGTGGATCTCGTCGACGCCGAAGTCGTGCAGGCGCGCGGCGACGAAGGCCGCGGTCTCGTGGCAGTCGAAGCTCAGCTCCGGGTGCTGGTGGAGGTGGCGCCGCCACGCCGTCATCTCGGGGGCGAAGTCGGCGATTCGGTTCAGGACGGGCATGTGGACTCTCGGGGCGGCCTCGGGATAAGCCCAGAGAAGCCGAAAGCCCGGAGACATGCAATGACCCTGCCCCGCGCCGCCTCCGACCCCGATGCCTCCGACCTCGATGCCTCCGACCCCGGTGCCTCCGACCGCCTCGTCCACGATTCCGAGGGCGGGATCGACCGGCTGGTGGAGATCATGGCGCGGTTGCGCGACCCGGCCGCCGGCTGCCCCTGGGATCTGGAGCAGGATTTCGCCTCGATCGCGCCCTACACGATCGAGGAGGCCTACGAGGTCGCCGACGCGATCGAGCGGCGCGCCTGGGGCGAGCTGGAGGGAGAGCTGGGCGACCTTCTGTTCCAGGCGGTCTATCACGCGCGGATGGCCGAGGAGGCGGGGCACTTCGCCTTCGCCGATGTGATCCGCGCGGTGTCGGACAAGATGGTGGCGCGCCATCCCCATGTCTTCGGGGACGAAAGCCGCGACAAGACCGCCGAGGACCAGACCCGCGACTGGGAGCGGGTGAAGGCGGCCGAGCGGGCGGGCAGCCAGGCGCGGGGCACGCTCGACGGTGTGGCGGCGGGACTTCCGGCGTTGACCCGGGCGGTGAAGCTGCAAAACCGCGCCGCGCGGGTGGGATTCGACTGGCCCTCGACCGCGCAGGTTGTCGACAAGATCGCCGAGGAGGCGCGAGAGCTGAACGAGGCGCGCGACACGATGGGCGAAGCGGAGGTGTTCGAGGAGTTCGGCGACCTGCTGTTCGTCGTGGCGAACCTCGCGCGACACCTGAAGATCGACCCGGAAGCCTCACTTCGAGCTGCGAATTCCAAGTTCGTCCGCCGCTTCTCGGCAATCGAATCCGCGCTTGCCGCCCGCGGCAGGCGGCCCGAGGATTCCAACCTCGCCGAGATGGATGCGCTCTGGAACGCGGCGAAGGCGGCCGAGAAAGCAACCGCGAAGACGGGCGCGTGAGCGGATAGGTGACTTCTTTTATCAGGTATTGACCCGGGATGGCAACGCGGCCATAAGATGGGAATGACTGACAAAAGGAGTCGACAATGAACGCCCGCCCCTCTCTCGTGGCCCTTCTGGCCGCGACCGTGGCCGCCCCGGCGCTTGCCGAAGAAGTCAACGTCTATTCGCTGCGCCAGCCGGAGCTGGTCCAGCCGCTCTTCGACCGGTTCACCGAGGAAACCGGGATCGACGTGAACGTCGCCTTCGTCGAGAAGGGCATGGTGGAGCGGCTGGTGAGCGAGGGCGACCGCAGCCCCGCCGACCTGGTGATGACCGTCGACATCGCGCGCCTGGCGCAGGTCGTGGATGCCGGCGTGACGCAGCCGGTGGACTCCGAGACGCTGAAGGCCAACATCCCGGCAGAATTCCGCGACCCCGGCAACCAGTGGTTCGGCCTGACCACCCGCGCGCGGATCGTCTATGCCTCGAAGGAACGGGTGAAGGACGGCGAGGTGACGACCTATGAGGATCTGGCCGACCCGAAGTGGAAGGGCCGCGTCTGCACCCGCTCGGGCACTCATGACTACAACCTCGGCCTCACCGCGGCAATGATCGGGCACCACGGCGCGGATCAGACCCGTATCTGGCTCGAGGGGCTGAAGGCGAACCTCGCCAAGAAGCCGCAGGGCGGCGACCGCGACCAGGTGAAGTCGATCTGGGCGGGCGAATGCGACATCGCGCTTGGCAACAGCTACTACATGGGCGCGATGCTGGCCGATCCGGAGCAGAAGGCCTGGGCGGATTCGGTGCGCATCGTCTTCCCGACCTTCGAGGGCGGCGGCACGCATATGAACGTCTCGGGCGTGGCGATGACGAAATCGGCGCCGAACAAGGACGCCGCGCTCAAGCTCATGGAGTTCCTCTCCTCCGACGAGGCGCAGAGGATCTACGCCGAGGCCAACACCGAATTCCCGGTGAAGCCGGGCGTCGAGCGGTCGGACCTGGTGAAGAGCTGGGGCGAGTTCACCCCGGACGCGGTGAGCCTGATGGACGTGGCCAAGGCCCGGCCGGAGGCGCTGAAGCTGATGGAAGAGGTCAACTTCGACGGCTGACGAAGACCGCCGACCGGGTCACGGGCGCGTGCCGGCCACGGCCGCGCCTTCTCCCTCGACCGGGCGGCAGACTTCGGTTCCGGTCCGGGCCCGAAACCTTCCAAGCCCGGCCCCGGAAGCATGAAGGCCCCGTCGCACCCGGCGGGGCCTTCGGCGTTCGCGCGGTCACTCCGCCGCGATCGCCGGCAGGATGCCGCCCACGACCATCACGCGGTCGAGCCGCGCCAGCGCATCGAGATCGGCGATGTAGCGGCCGCGCAGGTCGGCGAGCTGAAGCCCGGCGAAGCCCGGATCGCGCTCCACCTGCGGCTGACGGGCGTGGAAGGCCAGCAGCCGGTCGCGCTGGCCGGGCGCGAAGCGCGCGCCCTGGCGGAAATGCCGCTGGATCATCGCCAGCGCGCTGTCGGTGACCGCGGGCACCGCCACCGGCAGCGCCGGTTCGGCAAGGTGCAGTCCGGGGGCAAGGAAGCCGAGAAGGTCGCGCGGGCCGGTGCGTTCGGCCAGCACGATCACCTCGCGCGCCGAAAGCCCGTCGCGCAGCGCCTCGACCACCTCGACCCAGCCGCCGGCGAACGCGGCCATCGCCGGGGCGAATTCGCTGAACGGCTCCATCTCGCGCTCCAGCGCGTAGCGTTCCCAGGCGCCGCGGAAGAGCCGGTCGTAGGGCCTGAGCGTGATCACCAGCCGGTCCACCGGGCGGCCGAGCGCGCGCGACAGCACCTCGGCCCGCTTGCGCGCCGCCGGATAGAAGCGGCCCTGCAACAGCGTCGCCATCCGTCCCGCGAGGTCGTGTTCCGACAGGATCAGCCCCTTCGCCCCCGGGCGGCGCTGGGCGGCCAGCGTCGCCGCCACCGGGCCGGTGAAGGCCTCGAGGTCGTCATGGCGGTGGCGCGCCTCGGGCCAGGCGCAGTCGAACCCGCCGCCCTGCGCGCCGCCGCGCCCGGGATAGGCAAGGTCGAAGCCCTGGGCGCGGATCGCCTCGCCGTTCAGGCCGAGGAAGCGCTGGAAGTCTTCGGCACCCGAGCCGTGGAGGCCGGCGTGGACGAGGATCTGGGACGAGTCGTGCGGCATGGTGAACACGTGGTTAAGGGCACCTCCTTGGTCGCAAGAGAATATGGCCAAGATTTGTCAGCTTTGGGTTGAGCTTCAGGCATCCGGGCGCCGCGGCTGGACAAGGTGCGCGGCCCGCGCCACTGTCTCGTCCAGGCGGCGGACGGGTCCGCCGCAGGCGGGAGGCGGGTCATGAAGGCGCGCAAGATCATCATCGACACCGATCCCGGGCAGGACGATGCCGTGGCGATCCTGCTCGCGCTCGCCTCGCCCGAGCTGGAGGTGCTGGGGATCACCTGCGTCGCCGGCAACGTGCCGCTGCCGCTCACCGCGAAGAACGCCCGCGTGGTCTGCGAGCTTGCCGGCCGGACCGACATCCGGGTCTTTGCCGGCTGCGACCGGCCGTTGCGGCGCAAGCTGGTGACGGCCGAATATGTCCACGGCAAGACCGGGCTCGACGGCATCGCGCTCCCCGACCCCGTCATGCCGCTGGCGGAAGGCCACGCCGTCGATTTCCTGATAGAGACGTTGCGCGAGGAGGCGCCGGGCACGGTCACGCTCTGCCCGATCGGGCCCTTGACCAATATCGCCACCGCCTTCGCCCGCGCCCCCGACATCGTGCCGCGGGTGGCCGAGATCGTGCTGATGGGCGGCGCCTATTTCGAGGTCGGCAACGTCACACCCGCCGCCGAGTTCAACATTCATGTCGATCCGGAAGCGGCGGAAATCGTGTTCAGATCCGGTGCGCCCGTCGTGGTGATGCCGCTCGACGTCACCCACCGGGCGCTGACCACCCGGGCGCGGGTGGAGGGGTTCCGCAATCTCGGCACGAGGGTCGGCCACGCGGTCGCAAGCTGGACCGATTTCTTCGAGCGGTTCGACATGGCGAAATACGGCTCCGAGGGCGCGCCGCTGCACGATCCCTGCACCATCGCCTACCTGCTGCAGCCGGACCTCTTCACCGGCCGCCACGTCAACGTGGAGATCGAGACGAAGGGCGAGTTCACGCTGGGCATGACGGTCGCCGACTGGTGGCGCGTCACCGGGCGCGAGGCCAATGCGATGTTCATGGGCGGGATCGACGCCGAAGGCTTCTATGCGCTTCTGACCGATCGCCTCGCGCGGTTGTGACCGAACGGCATTCCCCGGGCGCGGAAAGGCCCCTAGATTGGAGGCAGGACACGCGCCCATGACCATCGCCTTCGACAACAGCTATGCCCGCCTGCCGGAGCGGTTCTTCCACCGCCAGCCGCCGGTGGCGGTGACCGCGCCGAAGCTGATCGCCGTCAACCGCGCCCTGGCCCGCCGACTCGGCCTCGACCCCGACGCGCTCGCCGCCCCCGAGTGGATCGAGGTCTTCGCCGGCAACCGCGTGCCGGAAGGGGCTGCGCCGCTCGCCCAGGCCTATGCCGGCCACCAGTTCGGCGGCTGGGTGCCGCAACTCGGCGACGGCCGCGCGCTCCTCTTGGGAGAGATCGTGGCGCCCGACGGGGCCCGGTTCGACCTCGCGCTCAAGGGCTCCGGCCCGACGCCCTTCTCGCGCCGGGGCGACGGGCGGGCCGGGCTCGGCCCGGTCCTGCGCGAATACATCCTGTCGGAGGCGATGGCGGCGCTCGGCGTCCCGACGACCCGGGCGCTCGCCGCCGTCACCACCGGCGAGCCGGTCTGGCGCGAGACGCCGCTGCCCGGCGCCGTGCTGGCGCGGGTGGCGGCGAGCCATATCCGCGTCGGCACCTTCCAGTATTTCGCCGCCCGCGAGGATGCCGAGGCGCTCGCGGTGCTGGCCGACCACGTCATCGCCCGCCACTATCCCGGCGCGGCGGGCCCGCTCGGCCTGCTCGAGGCGGTCACGGAGGCGCAGGCGCGGCTGATCGCCCGCTGGATGAGCCTCGGCTTCATCCACGGGGTGATGAACACCGACAACATGGCGGTCTCGGGCGAGACCATCGACTATGGGCCCTGCGCCTTCATGGATGAATACGACCCGGCGAAGGTGTTCTCCTCGATCGACCAGTTCGGTCGCTACGCCTATGGCAACCAGCCGAAGATCGCGCTCTGGAACCTCGCCCAGTTCGCCTCGTGCCTCTTGCCGCTGATGGGCGAGGAAGGCCCGGCGATCGAGGCGGCGACGGAGGCGATCAACCGTTTCGCCGACCTCTACCAGGCCGAATGGCTCCGCCTCTTCCGCGCCAAGATCGGGATTTCGGTCGCGGCGGAGGAGGATGCCGCCCTGATCACCGGGCTTCTTTCCCGCATGGCCGAGGGGCGGGCCGACTTCACCCGCACCTTCCGCGGCCTGGCCGAGGGGACCGCGGCGGCGGAATTCGCCGACCCCGCGTCCTTCGCGGCATGGGAGGCGGAGTGGCGAAAGCGGCTCGCGGCCGAGGCCGATCCCGAAGCGGTGATGGCCGCGGCCAACCCTGCCAGCATCCCCCGCAACCACCGGGTGGAGGAGGCGATCCGCGCCGCGACCGCGGGCGATTTCGCGCCCTTCCACCGGCTGAACGCGGTGCTCGCCCGCCCCTTCGACCGGCGGGCGGAGGCCGAAGGCTACGACGCCGCGCCGGGCCCGGAGGAACTCGTCACCCGCACCTTCTGCGGCACCTGATCGCCGGCCCGATCAGGGCCCGCGCCGGCGCCCCGGCCGCCTGCGGAAGAGCCGCCGGTTCGCCGCGACGAATTCCCGCAACGCCGCGGTCAGCCCGCCAAGCTCGCGCCCCTTCAGGTAGAAGAACCCCGCCGTCGCCCCCAGGCCCGCGCCCAAGGTGTCGACGATCAGGTCCCACATCGTGTCGACGAGCCCGGTCTTCTGCATGTTGAGCCCGAAGACCTGGTCCATCGCGAATTCGAAGATCTCCCACAGCGCGCCGATGGTGATGGCGAAGCTGAAGCTCATGAAGGCCACCGCCCAGGCCGGGGCGGCATAGCGGTCGCCCTGGAACAGCATGAAGACGAAGAGAAAGCCGATCAGCCCGAAGGCCATCGCCGAGCCGCCGTGCAGCACCACGTCCCACCACCAGAACCGGTTGTAGAAATCGAAGGCCTCGCCGAGGAAGATCGTGGCGAAGACGAAGACCACGATCCAGCCGAAGAAGCGCACCGGCAGGCGGATGCCGAGCCGCCGCTGGGCGAGGACCGGGACGAGCGACAGCGCGAAGGTGGCGACCGAGACGAAGGCGAGCGACCAGCGCGCCTCGATGAGCGCCACAGCACAGGCGAAGGCGAGCACCGCCCAGATCGCCCGGACGACCAGAGGTTGACGGCGAAGGCGCTCGATCCACATGAAAGAATCGTAAGGTGGGTCGCGGGGCGCTTCAACCCTGACGCCCGCCGGTCTATTCAGGCGCCATGCGATTGCGACTGGCCTCCTACAACATCCACAAATGCGTGGGCCTCGACCGCCGGCGGCGGCCGGAGCGGATCATCGCCGTGCTGAACGCGCTCGACGCCGACATCGTCACCTTGCAGGAGGTGGACCACCGCCTGCCGCCGCGGCCCGAGGCGCTGCCGCGCAGCCTGATCGAGCGCGAGACCGATTTCGGCGTGCTGCCCTTCGCGCCGGAGGGGCCGAGCCTCGGCTGGCACGGCCAGACCATGCTGGTGCGCCGGGGGCTGGTGGTGGAGCGGGTCCGCCGCATCCTGCTGCCGGGGCTGGAGCCGCGCGGCGCGATCCTCGCCGAGCTTGCGCCCGAATCGGGCGGCCTCCGCGTCGTCGGCGCGCATCTGGCGCTGATCCGCCGCTACCGGACGATGCAGTTCGCGGCGATCCGCGCCGCGATCGGCCGGCGCGGCGAGATGCCGACGGCGATCCTCGGCGATTTCAACGACTGGTCGGCCCGCGGCGGCGCCGAGGCGCTCGGCGCCGCGTTCCGCCTGCACGCGCCGGGCCCGAGCTTCCCCGCCGCACGGCCGGTGGGCGCGCTCGACCGGGTGGCGCTCTCGGCCGGCCTGCACCTGATCACCGCCGGCGTCCACCTCCGCGCGCCGGCGACACTCGCCTCGGACCACCTGCCGGTCTGGGCCGACATCCGCGTCGACCCGCCGGACCCCCTTGCTTGAGGCGGCGCGCTTGCGGTAAGGAGCGGGGCACGCGGGTGTAGCTCAATGGCAGAGCAGAAGCTTCCCAAGCTTACGACGAGGGTTCGATTCCCTTCACCCGCTCCAGCCTCCCCCCGGACGATTTGCCTCTGGCCGTGAGCGCCCTGCCGCGCTATCGGGACTCGTGACGAGAAAAGGAGGCACCAAATGTCGCAGATCATCCGTATCGAGACCGGCAAGCGCATGTCGAACGCCGTCATCCACGACGGCATCGTCCACCTCGCCGGCGTCGTCGGCGAACCCGGCGATGACATCACCGCCCAGACCCGGGACTGCCTGGCCGAGATCGACCGGCTCCTGGCGCTCGCCGGGTCGGACAAGACGCGCATCCTCAGGACGCAGATCTGGCTGGCCGACATTGCCGCCGACTTCGCCGCGATGAACGCTGTCTGGGACGGCTGGGTGCCGCAGGGCCACACCCCGGCCCGCGCCACCGGCGAGGCTAAGCTCGCAGCGCCGGGATACCGGGTGGAGATCATCGTCACCGCCGCCCAAGGATGAGGCGCAGGGCTGACCTCAGCGGGCCGTGAGCGCCGCGACCATCACGCAGAGGATCTCGAACATCAGCGAGGCGCCGAGCCAGGCGGTGCCGCCGGTCTGGTCGTAGGGCGGCGAGACCTCGACGAGGTCGGCCGCGACGATGTCGAGGCCGGCGCATTCGCGCACCACCTGCATCGCCTGGAAGGCGTTCGGCCCGCCCCATTCGGGCGTGCCGGTCCCCGGCGCGACGGAAGGGTCGACGAAGTCGATGTCGTAGGAGAGATAGGCCGGCCTGTCGCCCACGATCTCGCGCGCCTCGGCCATCACCTCGGCGATGCCGCGGGCGAAGAATTCCTCGATCGGCACGATGCGGATGCCGTGGGCGCGGGCGAAATCGACGTCGGCGCTGTCATACATCGTGCCGCGGATGCCGATCTGCACCATCCGCTTCGGGTCCAAGAGCCCCTCCTCCACCGCCGCGCGGAACGGGTTGCCGTGGGTCAGGGTCTTGCCGCCGAAATAGGGCGGGAAGAGATCGGTATGGGCGTCGAAATGCACCAGCCCGAGCGGCGCGTCCTTGGCCAGCCCGCGCAGCACCGGCAGCGTGCAGAGATGGTCGCCGCCGACGGACAGCGGCCTTATGCCCTTGGCCTTGAGCCCGGCGAAATGGCGGGCGAAGCGGTCCAGCGTCTCGGGGTTGTCGACCGGGTTCGGGCCCACGTCGCCGAGGTCGGCGACGTTCGCCGCCTCGAACGGGCGGAGTCCCGTCACCGGGTGCTGCGCCCGGATCATGGTGGAATAGTCACGCAACTGCCGCGGCGCGTGGCGGGGGCCGGGACGGTTCGACACACCGCCATCCCAGGGCAGGCCCACGAGCCCGATCTGCACGTCGCCCTCGCGCGGGTGGCCCGCGGGCACATGCGGCAGGCGCATGAAGGTCGGGATGCCGGCGAAGCGCGGCAGGTCCATCCCCGAGATCGGCTGGAAGAAAGCGTCGGTCATGTGAAAACTCCCCTGTTCCGGGCGAGATTAGCCAGCCTGCCGGGAAGGTAAAGCCCGCGCCTCACGCTTCCAGTTCGGCGCCCCAGTAGAGGAAGTCCGTCCAGCTTTCGTGCAGGTGGTTCGGCGGAAAGCGGCGGCCGGCGCGCTGCATCTCCTCGACCGTAGGTTGGCGCGGGGTGCGCCGAAGCGTCAGGCCCGACTGCTTCAGCGACCTGTTGGCCTTCCTGAGGTTGCAGGGAGAACAGGCAGCGACGACATTGTCCCAGCTCGTCACCCCGCCGCGCGACCGCGGCACGATGTGATCGAAGGTCAGATCGCCCTTCGAGCCGCAGTACTGGCAGCAGAAATCGTCCCTCAGGAACAGATTGAAGCGTGTGAAGGCCACGCGCTTCTGGGGTTTGATATAATCCTTCAGCACCACGACCGAGGGGATGCGGATCGCCGCGCGCTGCGAACGAACCACCTCGTCATATTCGGCGACGATCGTGACCCGGTCGAGCACGGCGGCCTTGATCGCCTCCTGCCAGGGCCAGAGCGAAAGCGGGTAGTAGGACAGCGGCCGGAAATCGGCGTTGAGCACGAGCGCTGGGAAGTGCCTGAGCGCCGAGGGGTCGCGGACGAAGCCCGACCTGAAGTCGCTGTCGTGAACCCTGTCCAGCATGCGAAAGACCGTCCTCGTCCCCTCTGCCGCCGCGTCCGGGGGGGCGGGAGCACCCGCCCCTGATCGCGCACACTATATATGGCGTGTTGTGACTGGCAATACCCGCTACTAGCGGTATCGTTGTCTCGCAGCAAAGTGACAGGAGGATGACGATGGAAGCTCCCCCGATCCTCGGCACGCTGGAAAGCGCGCTCTATGCCGACGATCTCGATGCCGCGGAGGCGTTCTATGCGGGCACGCTCGGGCTTGAGGTGGTGACGCGCCAGCCCGGCCGCCACGTCTTCTTCCGCACCGGCGCCTCGATCCTTCTGGTCTTCGACCCGGCCGCGACCGCCCGGCCGCCCGCCCCCGGCGCCCGCCTGCCGGTGCCCGCGCACGGGGCGCGCGGGCCGGGGCATTTCTGCCTGTCGGTCGCGGCCGAGACGCTTGATTCCTGGCGGGCGCATCTGGAAGGCGCCGGCGTGGCGATCGAGGCGGATTTCCGCTGGCCGAACGGCGCGCGGTCGATCTATGTCCGCGATCCGGCGGGCAATTCGCTGGAATTCGCCGAACCGGCGCTCTGGGCCTGAGCGGTCAGGCGCCGGGCAGCCGGTCCCTCAGGAAGGAAAGCGCCACGGAAAGCCCGTCGGGCGCGATGCCGTGGCCGGTGCCCTTCATCACATGGCCCCAGGTCTGGAAACCCGCCTCGGTCAGCGCCCTGCCCGCGATCCCCATGTCGGCGAAGGGCACCATCGGATCCTGGTCGCCGTGGAGGAGCAGGACCGGCGGCTTCGACACCGCCTCGACGGCCAGCGCCTCGGGGCGCAGGAGCCGGCCGGAAAAGGCGACGATCGCCGCCACCGGTTCGGCCCGCCGCGGCAGGACGTGAAGCGCCATCATCGACCCTTGCGAGAAGCCCACCACCGCCAGCCGGTCGGGCGTCATCCCCTCGGCCAGAAGCTGCGCGTCGAGAAAGGCGTCGAGGTCGCCGGCGGACCGCGCGAGGCCCTCGGCCGCGGCCGCCTCGGACGAGCCGTCGAGCCAGGGGATCGGGAACCACTGGCGGCCGAAGGGATTGCCGGCGCAGGGCTCGGGCGCGTCGGGGGCGACGAAGACGGTGCCCGGCAGGTGCGGGGCCAGCGGATCGGCCAGCCCCAGAAGGTCCGCCCCGTCGGCGCCGTAGCCGTGCAGGAAGACCACCAGCGAGGTCGCCTCGCCCGACCGTGCCGCCTTCCGCCCGAACCTGAGTTCCCGTGTCACCTGATGCCCTCGCGCCGCTGTTTCAGCCGGTAGTAGGCCCAGAGCGCGCGCGCCGCAACCGCCCGCCACGGCCGCCAGTCCTCGGCCATCGCGCGCAGCGCCCGCTCCCCCGGCCGCTCGGGCAGGCCGTAGAGCATCCGCGCCGCCTCCTGAAGCGCAAGGTCGCCCGCGGCGAACACGTCCGCCCGGCCGAGCGAGATCAGCGCGTAGATTTCCGCCGTCCACCGCCCGATGCCGGGAAGCGCCACAAGGGTGGCGATCACCTCCGCGTCGGGCGCCTCGCGCAGCGCGGCATAGTCGATCCCGGCGCGGGCGAGCGCCCGGGCATAGCGGGTCTTCGGGCCGCTGAGGCCGCAGGCGCGAAGGTCATCCTCCGAGGCAAGGGCCACCGGCCCCTCGGCGAAAAGCCCGGCCGCCTCGAGCCGACGCCGGATCGCCTCGGCCGAGGCGGTGGAGACCTGCTGGCCGAGGATCGCGTCGAAAAGTGCCGCGAAACCGTCGGGCCTGCGGCGCAGCGGCAGCGGGCCGGTCTCGGCGAGAAGCGCGGCGAAGCGGGGATCGCGCGCGGCGAGCCAGGCCGCGCCTTCGGCGACATGCGCCTCGGTCTCGATGATCCGGCCTATGCCCGTCACACCGGCAGGTCGCCCGGCGGGGTGCGCAGGAGGCGCGCCATCGTGTCGAGCGCCCGCACGAAATCCGGCTCCGGCGACCGGCCGTCGATGGCGATGCGGATCGCGTTCGGGGCGTGGGAATCGACCAGCGCGTATTCGTCGGCCGAGCGCACCAGCACGCCCGCGCTTTCGGCCTCGCGCATGAAGGTCGAGGCGCGCCAGCCGATCGGCAGCCTGAGCCACAGGAAGGCGAGCCCCTTCTGCCAGGCGATGTCGCGGGTGCCGAGCGCGTTCAGCGCCAGCTCCAGCCGCCGCTCCAGCACCGCCTGCGCCGCATCCCTGAGCCGCGCCGCCTCGCCGGAGGTGAAGAGCGCGAGCATCAGGTCGGCGATCGGCCGGGCGAGGCCGAAGTAGGAATGCTGCGCCGCAAGCCGGGCGTATTCCCCCTGCCCCGCCGGGCAGACGATGCCGCCGAAACGCAGACCCGCCGCCAGCGACTTCGAGATGGAATTGACATGCCAGGTGCGTTCGGGCGCGAGCGATCTCAGCGACGGCGCGCTTGCCTGCCCCACCGAATAGCAGTCGTCCTCGATGATCTGGAGATCGTGGTGGCGGGCCACCTCGACGATCTCGGCGCGGCGGCGGGGCGGCATCCGCACCGTGGTCGGGTTCTGCGCCTCGGTGGTGACGCAGACGATCCGCGCGCCGCTGCGCTTGCACACCTCGTCCAGTGCCGAGGGCGACAGGCCGTCCGCATCGAGCGCCACCGGCACGACCTCGGCCCGGTTCAGCCGGGCGGCGTGGCGGAAGCCGGGATAGGCCAGTTCCTCCAGCATCACCTGCGGACGCGGGCCCTTCAGGCAGCATTGCAGCGCCAGGCCGAGGCCGTTCTGGCCACCCAGCGTCAGCACAATGTCATCGCCGGTCACCGCGCCGAGATCACGGTCGGACAGCCAGTCGGCATAGGCCGCGCGCAGCGCCCCGTCGCGCTTCAACCCGGGATAGCCGAGATAGTCGAACCCGCCCTCGGCCGCGATCCGCGCGAGAACCGCCCCGATGGCGGCGTTCTGGCCGACGTCGGGCAACTGCGGGCTGCGCAGGTCCACCGGTCCGCCCTCCGCCCGCGCCGCGATCCGCGACGACGCCGGCGGTTCCAGCAGAAGTGCCTGGTCGGCCCCGAACTTCGGCCGTGTCGCGGCGACGAAGGTGCCGCGCCCGACGGCGGCCTCGAGAATCCCCTCCTGGGTCACGATCTGGTAGGCGCGCGCCACCGTTCCCGGCGTCATCCCCAGCCGCCAGGCAAGATCGCGCACCGGCGGCAGCCTGTCGCCCTTCGCAAGCTCGCCCGACCGCACCGCATCGCGCAGCGCATGGGTCAGCGCCAGATACTTCGGCCCGTCGAACCGGGCCAGATCGGGAAGCCAAATTGTATCCGGCACAAGTTACCTCTGGAAGGCCGTCACGAGATCATTGTAGTCATACAATACCGGAACAGCCTACTTGTATCAACACAAAGTCTCGCCCAGCATAGAGTTTCGCCATGACCCGCGCCGCAAACCTGACCCCCGCTTCCCTCGGCCTCACGGCGCCCGCGGCGCCGCAGACCTGGTCGCGCGTGGCGTCGGTGCTGCGCCAGTGGTCCGACCGGCGCCAGAGCCGCATCGCGCTTGGCCGTCTGAACGCGCATCTCGTCCGCGACATCGGGCTTGATCCGCTGGCCGCCGAAGCCGAGGCCGCGCGGCCATTCTGGCGCTGACCCGCAGAACCAGGGTCCAACACATCCCCGTCGGACCCTCTTCCTAGGCCGGGCAACGCCCGGCCTCTTTTTCGCCGCGGCAGGGCGGCGGAACCGCCCCGCGACGCAATCGGCAGACGACGGCAGCGCAGGGCCGGCCGGGGGGCCGCGACGACGCTCCCCCTTTCGGCACCCCGTCCGCATCCTGGCGCGCGGTCAGGCGGCGACGGCCTCGATCGCGATGGCGCGGCGCTTCAGTTCGGAATAGAGCGCGGGCAGCACGCGGGTCTGGTCGACGGCATAGCGCAACACCTCGCCGATCGTGTGATCGGCCGCGGGCGTGCGGACGCGCCAGACCAGCCGGCGGGCGACGCCGTCGTCATAGACGATCTCGATCGAGCCGGAGGCGGCCTTGCGCAGGCCAAGGATATCGAAGCCCCCGCGGGAGCTGTGGTAGGTTCTGGGGGGCATGTTACTGCTCTGGTTTTTACTGCCTCAATGGGCGGACCATGAACCCGCCCGCCGCGTCCGGTCAATCGGGGCCACGGACAAATCCGCGTGATCGAGTCCGATGGGCAACAGGTTGAAACCGCAGCCTTTTCCAGCGAAAAAGGCGCGCCCCGAAGGACGCGCCCCATATCTTGCGGTCGGCCCCGGCCGGGGCGCGAAATCAGCGCTTGGAGAACTGGAAGGACCGGCGGGCCTTCGCCTTGCCGTATTTCTTCCGCTCGACCACGCGGCTGTCGCGGGTAAGGAAACCGGCGGCTTTCAGCGCAGGACGCAAGGACGGTTCGTAAAGCTGGAGCGCCTTCGAGATGCCGTGCTTGACCGCGCCGGCCTGGCCCGAAAGCCCGCCGCCCGCGACCGTCGCCATCACGTCGAACTGGCCCTCGACATTGGCGATCTGGAACGGCTGGCGCAGGATCATCTGCAACACCGGACGGGCGAAATACTTCGCATAGTCGATGTATTCGCCCTTGTTGTTGCGGATCAGGAACTTGCCCGATCCCGGCTTGATCCAGACGCGGGCGACCGCGTCCTTGCGCTTGCCGGTGGCGTAGGAGCGGCCGAGCCTGTCGCGCTGCGGTTCGCGGGGCGCTTCCACTTCGACCGCGGCGGCACTGCCGGCGACGACCGATTTCAGATCGTCGAGGGATTTGATTTCGTCGGCCATCTCATGCGCTCCGGCTGTTCTTCGGGTTCATCGACTTGACGTCGAGGACTTCGGGCGACTGCGCCTCGTGCGGATGGGCGCTGCCGGCATAGACGCGCAGATGCGTCATCTGCTGGCGGCCGAGCTTGTTGCGGCTGATCATCCGCTCCACCGCCTTCATCACCACGCGCTCGGGGTGCGCGCCTTCCAGCACCTGCCCGGCGGTGCGGAACTTGATCCCGCCCGGATGGCCGGTGTGCCAGTAGTAGCGCTTGTCGGCGCGCTTGTTGCCGGTCATCTGCACCTTGTCGGCGTTGATGACGATGACGTTGTCGCCCATGTCCATGTGCGGGGTGAAGGTGGCTTTGTGCTTGCCACGCAGCCGGTTGGCGACGATCGTGGCGAGGCGGCCCAGGACGACGCCCTCGGCGTCGATCAGGATCCACTTCTTCTCGATCTCCGCCGGTTTCGCGGTATAGGTTTTCATTGTCGGCCCTTCGGGTTCGGGATCGTGGACGGCCCGAAGGCCGCCCGCAAAACGGATGCGGGCTTTTCCCCGATCCGGGCGCGCAGGTCAAGATCGCTTGCGGAGATTTATCAAAGCGAATTCAGCGTGTTATAAAATAGGTATTGAGATACCCCAAAAATCAGCGGCGAAATCCCCGCCCCGAAGCGGTCTGCGCGAAGCCCGCGCCCATCGGACGGGGGTGGTGACAGCCGGTCCGTCCTGTGATCTGCTGGCCCCGCGCAGATCGCCAGTGACGGCACGGACACCGAAATGACCCCACCCGGCCACCAGACCCCCCCGACCCTGCCCGTGCGGCGGCGCTGCCACCGTTGCCACGGATCGGGCCGCGCGCCCTGCCAGATCTGCGGCGGCAGCGGCCAGGTGATGACCGGGACCGATGGCCGGGGCAGGCCGAAGTTCGACCGGTGCAGCGGCTGCTTCGGGTTGAGAACCACGCGCTGCGCGGCCTGCGGCGGCGAAGGATTTCTCTGACCGGGCGCCCCCCCCAGGCGGCATCGGCGGCCCGCCGCCGATCCCGGTTTCGTGAGCGGCGCCCCCGGCGCAAGGGCGTAGACTGTGGCCGCCGGCCGGACGCGCCCGACCGGCCTTGCCCCGCGGGCGCCATTGCCCGGCCGGGGCGAGTCTCCGCCAGCCCTCGAGCGAACAGGAGGAACGACATGAATGCCACCACTCTGCGCACGGCCTTCGCGGTGCTTGCCGTCTGCGGCATGGCCCACGCGGCCTCGGCCCAGGAGATGCTGACCGACGCCAACGGCATGACGCTTTACACCTTCGACGCCGATACGGGCGGCACACCCACCTGCTATGACGACTGCGCCGCCAAATGGCCGCCCTATCTGGCCAAGGAGGGCGACGCGATGAAGGAGGGCTGGGCGACCGTCGACCGCACCGACGGCACCAAGCAGTGGACCTACGACGGCAAGCCGCTCTATTTCTATGCCGGCGACAAGGCCAAGGGCGACATGACCGGCGACGGCATGGGCGGCAAGTGGCACGTGGTCAAGGAATAGGCCGCAGGGCGCGGCCTGCCTCCGATCGGCAGCTCCCCTGACGGCGCCGCCCGAGGTGCGGCGCCGTCACCGCTTCGGCGGGATCGAATAGGTCATGCTGGCCCGCGCGACCGGCTCGTCCCGCCCCTCGGACCGGATCAGAACGTCTGCGACCACCAGCACGCGGCCGAGCTTCAGGAGCCCCGCGGTGCCGATCAGGTCGCGCCCGGCCTCCGGTTTGCGCAGGAAATCGATGCTGGCGCCGGTGGTGACGGCCAGCGCCACGGGCCCGATCCGGGCAAGAATTGCGAGATAGACCGCCACGTCGGCCAGCGCGAAGATCGTCGGCCCCGACACCGTTCCGCCGGGCCGGAGATGCCGTTCGGCGACGCGAAGCCGCACCTCGATCCCCTCCGGGGTCAGCCGCTCGACGCGGAAATCCTCCGTCACCTGCGGAAACTCCCGCACGAGGAAACCGGCCAGTTCCTCCACGCCCATCACCGTCCGCATCTTCCCTCTCCCGCCGCCTCGGCCTAAGCTTCCCGCAAAGGGAGGGAATGGCAAGATGAGCGATCTTCTCTTGCGCACGGACGCGGGCGCCGTCGCCACGCTGACGATGAACGCGCCCGCAAGCCTCAATGCGCTGTCGGACGCGATGCTGGCCGCACTGAAGGCGGAATTCGCCCGCCTCGGCGCCGATCCGGCGATCCGCGTCGTGATCCTGAAAGGCGCCGGCAAGGCCTTCTGCGCCGGCCACGACCTGAAGGAGATGCAGGCCGGCCGCGCCGCGCCGGACCGGGGCCGCGCCTATTTCACCGACCTTTTCGCCCGCTGCGCCGAGGTCATGCAGATGATCCCGGCCCTGCCCCAGCCGGTGATCGCCGCGGTCCACGGCATCGCCACCGCCGCCGGCTGCCAGCTCGTCGCCTCCTGCGACATGGCGGTGGCGGCCGAGGGCACGCGGTTCGGCGTGAACGGCGTCAACATCGGGCTCTTCTGCTCCACCCCGATGGTGGCGCTTTCGCGCAACGTGCCGCGCAAGATCGCCTTCGAGATGCTGACCACGGGCGCGTTCATCGACGCCCGCCGCGCCGCCGAGGTCGGCCTCGTCAACCGGGTGGTGCCGGCCGGAGCGCTGGCGGCCGAAACCCGTACGCTGGCCGAAACGGTCGCGGCGAAGCTCACCGCCGCCGTCAGGATCGGCAAGCGCGCCTTCCACGACCAGATCGAGATGACCCGCGCGCAGGCCTACGATCATGCCGCGAAGGCGATGGTCGAGAACATGCTCTGGCGCGACACCGAGGAAGGCATCTCCGCCTTCCTCGCGAAACGCGCGCCCGACTGGGGGTGATCCGCTTCCTTTCTGTCCCGAAATACTCCGGGGGTCCGGGGGCGGCGCCCCCGGCGCTTCGGCCACCGCGCGGCACGGCCGTCGCGGGGGCCCGCCTCAAAGCGCGTAGATCGCGCGGAACTTCGCCTCCAGATAGTCGAGAAGCGGCGCCTCCGTCGGCGCGACGCCGCAGGCCCGCGCGATGAGATCGGCCGGTTTCATCAGGCCGCCGTGCCGCTGGACCTTCTCGCGCAGCCACTCCGTCGCCGGTCGCGCCTCGCCCAGGGCCAGCGCTCCGTCGAGGTCGGGCAGGTCGGCCCGCATCGCCTTGTGCAGGCAGCCGGCATAGACATTGCCGAGCGCATAGGTCGGGAAGTAGCCGAAAAGCCCGACCGACCAGTGCACGTCCTGCAACATGCCGTGCGCGGGCCGGTCCACCGCCACGCCGAAATCCCTCGCGAAGCGCGTGTTCCAGGCGTCCTCCAGATCGGACACCGCGAGCCGGCCCGCGAACAGCGCGCGTTCCAGATCGAAGCGCATCATGATGTGCAGGTTGTAATGCACCTCGTCGGCCTCGGTGCGGATGAATCCCGACTGGACGCGGTTGACCGCGCGGTAGAACGCCTCGGGGGATTCCACGCCGAAATCGCCGAAGACCGCGCGCATCTGGCCGTGCAGCCAGTGGGTGAAGGCGCGGCTGCGGCCGAGCTGGTTCTCATAAATCCGGCTCTGGCTTTCGTGAACGCCCATCGACACGCCCGACCCGAGCGGGGTGAGAAGATGCGCCGAGTCGATCGCCAGTTCGTAGGCCGCATGGCCCACCTCGTGGATCGTCGAATAGAAGCAGTTGAACGGCTCGGTCTCGACCACCCGCGTGGTGATCCGCACGTCGTTGCCGGAGCCCGACGAGAACGGATGCACCGCCAGGTCGAGCCGGCCGCGGGTCCAGTCGTAGCCGAAGGCGCTGGCAAGATCGCGGGCAAGCCCGATCTGCCGCACCTCGGCGAAACGGCCCGCCAGCGGCGCGGGGTGGCGGTCGGCGCCCAGGATCGCCTCGCGCAGCGCCACCAGCCGCGGGCGCATCCGCCCGAAGATCGCGGCGATCCCCTCTGCCGTTGCCTCGGGCTCGTAGTCGTCCAGAAGCGCGTCGTAGGCCTCGCCCCGGCCGTATCCCGCAGCCGCCAGCGCCTGCCCCCTTTCATGCACCAGCGCCACGACACGTTCCAGCGTCGGCAGGAAATGCGCCACATCGTCGCGCGCCCGCGCCTCGGCCCAGATGCCCTGCGCGACACTGGTGACCCGCGCGATCTCGGAGGCGAGCCGGGACGGGACGGCCGCGTTGCGCCCGTAGGCGCGCGCGATGAGCGACAGCGCCCGCGCCCCCGCCGCGTCCGGCGCCTCGGCGCGCGCGAGCCAGTCGCCCACCCGCGGATCGGTGCGCCGCGCGTGCAGCACGCCCTCGATCGCGGCCATCTCCTCGCCGCGCTGCTGGGCGGCACCGGCGGGCATCATCGTCTCCTGGTCCCAGCCGAGCCTGCCCGCGATCTGCGCCAGCGCCTCGGTCTCGCGCTGGAAGGCCATGAGGTCGTGGAATGCGGTCATCTCGCCCCCCGGATCGACTGGACGACGGGATATTGCGCCCGGTGGCGCGCGCGCAGGATCATGATCCAGACCGCGACCGCGCCGAGCTGGTGCAGGATGCCAAGGCCGAGCGGGGCGGCGTGCAGCACCGTGACGATGCCGAGGACGACCTGCCCGAGCACCGCCGTCGCCAGCCAGGCGAAGGCCCTGCGCGTCGCCGGATGGGCCGACCGCCGCCCCTTCGCCCAGGCGAAGATCGCCAGCGCGAGCACGCCATAGCCCGCGATCCGGTGGACGAACTGCACGAGGCCCGGGTTCTCGAAGAAGGCGAGGATTTTCGGTCCGCCCCCGGGCAGGTAGAAGGCGTCGGCCGGGAAGAAGCTCTCGCCCATCAGCGGCCAGGTCGGGAAGGCGCGGCCCGCGTCGATCCCCGCCACCAGCGCGCCGAGGAGGATCTGGAGGAACGCGAGATGCATCAGCCCGGTGGCAAGGGAAAAGAGCCCCCCCTCGCGCGCGCGGCGCGCCTGCAACAACTGCGGCTCGGTCCGCGACAGCGACAGCATGTCCCAGCCGATCAGCCCGAGGATCGCGAAGGCAAGGCCAAGGTGGACCGCCAGCCGGTAGGAGGCGACATCGACCATCCGGCCGGTCAGCCCCGAGGATACCATCCACCAGCCGATCGCCCCCTGAAGCCCGCCAAGCGCACCGAGCACCAGAAGCCGCCCCGTCCAGCCGGCTGGAATTCGCCGGGTGGCCCAGAGGACGGCGAAGCCCGCGGCCCAGACGAGGCCGATCACCCGGCCGAGCTGGCGGTGGCCCCATTCCCACCAGAAGATCGTCTTGAACTCGTCGAGCCCCATCCGGCTGTTCTGCACCTGGAACTCGGGGCTTGCCTGGTATTTGGCGTATTCCGCCTGCCAGTCGGCCTCGCTCAGGGGCGGCAGGGCGCCGGTGACGGGGCGCCATTCGGTGATCGAAAGCCCGCTGTCGGTCAGCCGCGTCAGCCCGCCCACCGCGATCATCGCCACCACGAGCACGAAGAGCACCGCGAGCCAGGCCCGGACCAGGCCCCGCGCGCCGCCGCGGCCGGCGTCGATGAGGCCGCCCTTCGGCGCTTCGGCAGGGGGCCGGTCCTGCCCGACCTCCTCGAAGATGCTGCGCTTGCCCGCCATCGGCGCCTCCGTCCCTTCGCGCGTCCCTTCGCGGGCGGACACTAGGCCGGGGACCGGCCGCCTTCAAGGGCGGCCGCACCCGGGACCGGCGCCTACCCGTCCCGCCGGCGCAGGATCTGCCGCAGAATCCCGTGCAACGTCTGCACATCGGCACGCGTCAGCGGCATCCGGCTCCAGAGGTTGCGGAGGTTGAGCTTCATGCCCCCGGCCTTGGCGGCGGGGAAGAAGAAGCCCGCCGCCTCGAGCCGCTCCTCGAAATGATCGCCGAGCCGCTCGACCTCGACGGCCGAGGCGAGGTCCGTCCCCGCGAGCGCGAGCACCTCGGGCGCGGTCCCCGCCCCCTGCCGCCCCCATTCGTAGGCGCAGAGCAAGACCGCCTGCGCGAGGTTCAGCGAGGGGAAAGCCGGGTTGACCGGCACCGAGATGATCGCGTTCGCCCGCGCCACGTCCTCGTTCTCCAGCCCGGCGCGTTCGGGGCCGAAGATCACCGCGGCCTTCCGCCCGGCGGCGGCGAGCGCCCTTGCATGTTCCATCGCGCGCGCGGGCGTCATGACCGGCTTGGTCAGGTCGCGGGCGCGCGCGGTCGTGGCGAAGACGAAGGCGCAGTCCGCCACCGCCTCGGGCAGCGTCGCGAACACGCCCGCATGGTCAAGGACGCGGCCCGCCGCGCCCGAGGCCATCGCCACGGCGCGCGGATTGGGCCAGCCGTCGCGCGGCTCCACCATCCGCATGTGGGACAGGCCGAAGTTCAGCATTGCGCGCGCCGCCGCGCCGATGTTCTCGCCCATCTGCGGACGGACGAGGACGAAGGCGGGTTGAGGCACGGGCGGCGTGTCGGTCGGCATTCCGGCCTGATACGCGGTTGTGCCGGGGCCGGCAAGCGCCCCGCCCCCGGATCGGACCCGTAGCCAAGCCCGGTGATCTGCGCTAAGGCGGGCCCCGGACGCCGCCGCCCGTCATCGCGGCCCATCATCGCCGACCGGAGCCCCGCATGGCCGCTGAAGACCGCCCGCAGATCTACCTCATCGCCCCGCCCGACCTGGACCTCGACAGCTTTCCGGAACGGCTTGCCCGCGTCCTCGACGGGGTGGAGACGGCCTGCCTGCGCTTCGGCCCTGCCACGGCTGATGCCGACCGCATCGGCCGCGCGGCCGACGCGCTGCGGGCGGTCGCCCACGACCGCGACGTGGCCGTCGTGGTGGAAACGCATCTCCAGATCGCCGAACGCCACGGGCTCGACGGCGTCCACCTGACGGACGGCGCCCGCAATGTGCGCGCCGCGCGCAAGGCGCTCGGGCCCGACGCCATCGTCGGCGCCTTCTGCGGCACGACGCGGCACGACGGCATGAACGCAGGCGAGGCCGGGGCGGATTACGTGGCCTTCGGTCCGGTGGGCGCGTCGTTTCTGGGCACCGGCGCGCCGGCCGGGCGCGACCTGTTCGCCTGGTGGTCGGAGATGATCGAGGTGCCGGTCGTGGCCGAGGGCGGGCTGACCCCCGCGCTCGTGGCCGAACTCGCGCCGGTGACCGACTTCCTCGGCATCGGGCCGGAAATCTGGGGGGCGGACGATCCCCTGGCCGCGCTGCGCGCGCTTCTGGCGCCGCTGGGCTGACCGTCAATCCCGAAGGCAGGCCCCGGACGCCGCGCCAAACCCCCGGCGCACCGTGTCCTCGCAGTGCCGCGCAAGCTCCTTGCGCGACGGGAAGGCATCGACCGCAACGGGGTCGTGGAACACGACCGCGACCGAGCCTTGCCGGAATTGTGCAAGCACCTTCAGAAGATGCGAGGCGAAGTTCATGTCGCCCCACCAGCCGTAGAAGCGCCCGCCCCGCCCCGGCGGCGCCTCGTAGACGACGCTCACCGGCTGGATCCACATGATTTGGTCGAGCCCGTGGCTGTAGAACGCGGCAAAGAGCGTCGATTTGAACGGCAGCACCCTGAGCCCGTCTGTCGAGGTGCCCTCGGGGAAGAACAGAAGCTTGTGGCCTGCGCGGATGCGGTTCTCGAAGAGCGCCTGTTGGGCCTTCGCGGCCCTCGGGTCGCGGGCGATGAAGGCGGTTCCGGTCGCCCGCGCCAGCCAGCCGATGACGGGCCAGCGCGCAACCTCGGACTTGGCGACGAAATAGGCCGTCTGGCAGGCGTTGAGCGCGAAGATGTCAAGCCAGGAGACGTGGTTGGACACCACCGCGCCCCGATGCCGCATCGGCCTGCCCCGCACGCTGTAGCGCATCCCGAGGATCGGAAAGGCCGCCCGGCACACGGCGCGGGTGATGTGCGGCGACAGCGGCCGGTCGAACCCGAAGAGCGGCCGTTCGGCAAGGCGGACCAGCAGCAGCACCAGCAGCCCGCCGTAGACGGCCGCGCCCAGGGCCGCGCCGCGCAGAAGCGCCAGCGCCAGGCCCGCCGGGCCGATCCGGACGGCCTCGGCCGGCTCGACCTCGCGCCAGGTCGTCACGACCGCATCTCGTGCTTGCGGGTGTAGAAGCCCTTGTGCCGCTCGCTCATCGCTGCGGTGTCCATGAGCAGGCACACGTCTGTGGTGTTGAACGCATGGTCGACATAGGCACCATCGCCCACGAACCCGCCGAGCCTGAGATAGGCCTTGATCAGCGCAGGCATCGCCACCATCGCCGCCCGCCGATCCAGCGCGGCGGCCGGAATCAGGTCCATCCGCTGATAGTGCCCCGCAAGCGCGCGGACCCGCAGCGGCTGGGGTGCGAGATGGTGGTGATGGAGCCACGAGAGCGGCAGTGCCAGAGCCCCGACATCCGTGCCGTGAAAGCTCGCCACGCCGAACAGGACCTCGATCCCGTGTTCCAGCACATAGTCGGCGAGTGCGTTCCACAAAAGGAACATCGCGGTTCCGCCGCGATACCGCGCATCCACGCAGGAGCGGCCGAGCTCCAGGAGCCGCCGGCCGGTCGCCCGGAGAGGCCCGAGGTCGTATTCGCTGTCGCAGTAGAACCGTCCGAACGCGGCCGCCCGATCGCTTCTGAGCAGCCGGTAGACGCCGACCACATGGTCGAGCGCGGCCGCATCGCAAGTGGTGTCGACCAGGATCAGGTGATCGTCGACCGGATCGAACTCGTCGCGCTCGAACCGCCCGGCGTGATCGACAAGCGGTCCGTCGCCGCCGAGTTCCTCGACAAAGACGCGGTAGCGCAGCCGCTGCGCGGCAAGACGGTCGGCCTCGCACCGGGCCAGACGGACCTGGAAGAGCGAGGTATCGGGGATCATTCTCGGCACCACACCCGCGTCTTTCCGAATGCCCCGGCGTTGTAGGCGGGAGGCGCCGGTTTTGCAACAGAGCGGCCGGAGCCGGCCGCGTTGACTCCACCCAAGGGTGTGCTAGCGTTCCGGACGCATCCGGAAGTCAATGCTCGGGGCCGATGACCAGAACCAGTTCCACGCGATCGCCGTCGATCACGACCTTGCCGGCGTGTTCGAAATTCACGGTGATGCGCCGCCCGATCCGCGACTGCACCTGCCCCAGCCCCCAGTCCGGTTGGCCCGGATGACGCACCAGCATTCCCGGCTCCAGTATCCCCTTCACCGCCCGCCCTTCCCCTCGCCCGCCCCAGTGCCCATCGCCGCGCAGGACCGCCAATGCCCGCCGACACGACCGACCTGATCGCCCTTCTCGGCTCGCGCATCTGCCACGATCTTATCAGCCCGCTCGGCGCGATCGGCAACGGGGTGGAGCTTCTGACCATGACCGGGGCGGTGCCGGGACCGGAACTGGCGCTGATCGCCGAAAGCGTCACCAACGCGAACGCGCGCATCCGCTTCTTCCGCATCGCCTATGGCGCGGCCGCACCGGGCCAGGGCGTGGCCCGGCCGGAGATCCGGTCGATCCTCGACGACATGACCCGCGGCGGGCGGCTGAAGATCGACTGGGACGTGGCGGGCGATGCCGCGCGGGGCGAAGCCAAGCTCGCCTTCCTCGCGATCCAGTGTCTGGAAAGCGCCCTGCCCTTCGGCGGCCGCATCCGGGTCGCGGCCGACGGAGGGCTGTGGCAGATCGGGGCGGAAGCGCCGAAGCTGAAGATCGAGCCGCCCCTCTGGGCGCGGCTGCGCGGCGAGGCGGGCGGCGAGATCACCGCCGCGCAGGTGCAGTTCGCGCTTTTCGCGGCCGAGCTGACGCGTCAGGACCGCTCCGTCACGCTGAGGCTCGGCGACCACGAGATCGCGCTGCGCTACTGACCTCAGGGGCGGATCGTCCCGTCGCCGGTCACGAGATACTTGAAGCTGGTAAGCTGCTCGGCGCCCACCGGCCCCCGCGCGTGCAGCTTGCCCGTGGCGATGCCGATCTCGGCTCCCATGCCGAATTCTCCGCCGTCGGCGAACTGGGTGGAAGCGTTGCGCATCAGGATCGCCGAATCGAGCCGTTCGAAGAACCGTCGGGCGGTGGCGTCGTTCTCGGTCAGGATCGCTTCGGTATGCTGGCTGCCGTGGGCGCGGATGTGGGCGATGGCCCCGTCCACCCCGTCCACCAGCTTCACTGCGATGATCCGGTCCAGGAACTCGCGCCCGAAGTCCTCCGGTGCCGCCGGGACAGTGCCTGGCACCGACCCAAGCGCGCCCTCCGCCCTGACCTCGACGCCTGCGGCCAGCAGGTCGTCGATCAGCGCCGGCCCGTGCTGTTCGTGGAACCGGCGGTCGATCAGCAGGCATTCGGCCGCGCCGCAGATGCCCGGCCGCCGTGTCTTGGCGTTCAGCACCACACGGCGGGCCTTCTCCAGATCGGCATCGCCGTCGGCATAGACATGGCAGATACCCTCGAGATGGGCAAAGACCGGCACCCGCGCCTCCGTCTGCACCAGTCCCACAAGGCCCTTGCCGCCCCTCGGCACGATGACGTCGATCTGTCCGACCATCCGCAGCATCTCGGTCACCGCGGCGCGGTCGCGGGTGGGCACGAGCTGGATCGCGGCCTCGGGCAGGCCCGCGGCCCTCAGCCCCGCCAGCAGGCAGGCATGGATGGCGCGCGAGGAATGGAAGCTTTCCGACCCGCCCCTGAGGATCACGGCATTACCGGACTTCAGGCACAGCGCGCCCGCATCCGCCGTGACGTTCGGGCGGCTTTCATAGATCACGCCGATCACGCCCAGGGGCGTGCGCACGCGCTCGATGTGCAGTCCCGACGGCATGTCCCAGGAGGCGATGACCTCGCCCACCGGGTCGCGCTGCCCGGCCACCGCGCGCAGACCTGCGACGATGCCGCCGATCCTTCCCGCGTCGAGCATGAGCCGGTCCATCATCGCCGGCGACAGGCCCTTTGCGGTGCCGTAGCCGAGGTCTTCGGCATTGGCCGCGACGATCGTGCCCCGCGCCGCCCAGACCGCGTCGGCCGCATGTTCCAGCGCCGCACGCTTCCGCTCCGCCGGGGCGAAGGCCAGCTCCGCCGCGGCCGCCCGCGCCGCGCGGCCAAGTTCGGACATCATCTCGGGAACGTCATCCATGTCCTTCATATCAGCGGATTTCCCCTATCCGTCGCCACCTGGCGCGGCGCCTGCAAGACCGCCTCAGCGCGCCATGTCGTCGCGGTGCACCATCGGCCCGCGCCCGGCATAGCCGAGAATCCCGGCGATGTCACCCGACCGCCGCCCGGCGATGGCGCGGGCCTCGGCCGCGGTGTAGCGGACAAGGCCCTTGGCCAGCGCCTCGCCCGCCGGACCGAGGATCGCCACCGGGTCGCCGCGTCCGAAGGCGCCCCGCACCTCGGTCACGCCCGCCGACAGAAGCGACTTGCCCTGGCCGAGCGCCGTCACCGCGCCGGCGTCGAGCCGCAGTTCCCCCTTCGGCTTCATCGCCGCGATCCAGCGCTTGCGCGCAAGCTGCGGCGTGCCCTCGGCAAGAAACCAGGTCGAGGGCGCGCCGCCCGCCAGCGCGGAAAGCGGGCGCAGGACCGAGCCTTCCATGATCGCCATCGCGCAGCCCCCCGCCACCGCGGTCTTGGCAGCCATCAGCTTGGTCTTCATCCCGCCCTTCGACAGGCCGGAGACCGGATCGCCCGCCATCGCCTCGATCTCTTGCGTGATCTTCTCAACTACATCAAAGTGTTGCGCAGCACTGTTCAGCTTCGGATTGTCGGAATAGAACCCGTCGACGTCGCTCAGCAGCACCAGTTGGTCGGCGCCCACCGTCACCGCGATCTGAGCCGCCAGCCGGTCGTTGTCGCCGAATCGGATCTCGTCGGTCGCCACCGTGTCGTTCTCGTTGACGATCGGCACGACCCCGAGGCCGAGCAGCGTCTCCATCGTCGCCCGGCTGTTGAGGTAGCGCCGCCGGTCCTCGGTATCCTCCAGCGTCACCAGCACCTGCCCGGCGGTCAACCCGTGCGGCGCCAGCACCTCCTCGTAGGCGCGGGCAAGGCGGATCTGGCCCACCGCGGCGGCGGCCTGGCTCTGGTCCAGCGTCAGCGCGCCCGCCGGAAGCCCAAGCACGCCGCGGCCGAGCGCGATCGAGCCCGAGGAGACGAGGATCACGTCCGCCCCCCGCGCCTTGGCCGCCGCGACATCGGCGGCGAGCCCCTCCAGCCAGTCGCGACGCAGCCCGGCGGCCGGATCGACCAGCAGCGCCGAGCCGATCTTGACCACCAGCCGCCGCGCGGCGACGATGTCGGGCGTCACGGCCGCCATGTCGTCTCCTGCGGCCCGAAGACCGCCTGACGGCCCTCGGCGATGATCGCCCAGAGCGCGCGCAGCACCGCCTGCACGCCCTCGCCACTCACCCCCGAGAGGACGTGGACCTTCCCGCCCGACGCCTTCTCGAGGCTGCGCCGGCGGTTCGCCAGCGTCTTCGCATCGAGCGCGTCGCTCTTGTTCAGCGCGGTGATCCGCGGCTTGGCGGCAAGGTCTTCGGAATAGGCCTCAAGCTCTCTCAGGATCGTCCGATAATCCTTTGCAATCGTTGATGAAGTTCCATCGACGAGATGCAGGAGCACGGCGCAGCGCTCGACATGGCCGAGGAACATGTCGCCAAGGCCCCGCCCCTCGCTCGCCCCCTCGATCAGGCCCGGAATGTCGGCCATGACGAATTCCTTCCCGTCGATGCCGACGACGCCCAGGTTCGGCACCAGCGTGGTGAAGGGATAGTCGGCGATCTTCGGCCGCGCGTTCGACACCGCTGCAAGGAACGTGGACTTGCCGGCATTGGGCAGGCCCACCAGCCCGGCGTCGGCGATGAGCTTCAGCCTGAGCCAGATCGTCCGTTCCACCCCTTCCTGGCCGGGATTGGCGCGGGACGGTGCGCGGTTGGTCGAGGACTTGAAGCGCAGGTTGCCCCAGCCGCCGTTGCCGCCCTGGGCGAGCAGCACCCGGCTCCCGACCTCGGTCAGGTCGGCGATCAGCGTCTCCTCGTCCTCGTCGATGATCTCGGTGCCGACCGGCACCTTCAGCACGATGTCCTCGCCCGACCTGCCGGTGCGCTGGCTGCCCATGCCGGGCTGGCCGCTTTTCGCGAAGAAATGCTGCTGGTAGCGGAAGTCGATCAGCGTGTTCAGCCCCTCCACCGCCTCGGCCCAGACCGAGCCGCCGTTGCCGCCGTCGCCGCCGTCCGGTCCGCCGAACTCGATGAACTTCTCGCGCCGGAACGAGACGCAGCCCGCCCCGCCGCCGCCGGAGCGGATGTAGACTTTGGCAAGGTCGAGGAACTTCATCGGCGGTGCTTTCCTGGGGTCAGACCGGCGATAGTCGCTGCGGGGATTTTTCGCAAGGCCGGGGCGTGCCGAAACAAATCCTTCGACCGGCCCCATTCTTGCCACAACCTCCGGTGTAGATGGGAGTCGTTAACGCGCCGGAAAGAATTGCCCCCGAAGATGGGCGGGCCACCGGGCAGACGACCGCCCAGATCACATTCCAACCGGTCGGGGAGCCGGACACTCACGGAGGAACCTGAGATGAGCCTTTTCGATATTGCCGGCGACTACCAGCGCCAGATGATCGACCGCCCCGCGGCCCGCGGACTTGTCTCCCTGTTCCTCGCGGCGCTCCGCCGCCCTCACGATCACGGGGTCGTCGAAGACGCGGTCGCGGCCAAGCACCGCCGGCGCGAACAGGGATACCTCGCCGACGTCGGAATCTGAGCGCCGCCACCCGATCGCCGGGAACGGCGCCCCCTGTCGTGAAGCGGCCCGCCGGGCCGCTTTCGTCATTCCGGGGGCAGGCCATCGCCCATGCCCGCCCCGCCACCCTGCCCGCCGCCGCCGTCAACCCGCCACCGGGCCCGGACTGATCGCTTTCCAATCCATCCGCCGCACACTAAATGAACGGCATGGAGGACAGGCTTCACATCGTCGGCGGCGGCATGGCCGGATCCGAGGCCGCCTGGCAGGCGGCCTCGATGGGCGTGCCGGTCACGCTGCACGAGATGCGCCCCCGCGTCGCCACCTTCGCCCACCGGACCGGCGATTTCGCGGAAATGGTCTGTTCGAATTCCTTCCGTTCCGACGACGACGAACGCAACGCCGTCGGGCTCCTCCACTGGGAGATGCGGGCGGCGGGCGGGCTCGTCATCGCCACCGCCGACCGCCACCGGCTGCCGGCGGGCGGCGCGCTCGCCGTCGACCGCGACCCCTTCGCCGCGGCGGTGACGGCCGCGCTCCGGTCCCACCCGCGGATCGAGGTGGCGGAGGGCGAGGTGACCGGGCTTCCCGCCGAGGGCCACTGGATCATCGCCACCGGCCCGCTGACCTCCGGCGCGCTCGCCGAGGCGATCCGGGCGGAGAGCGGCGCCGAGAGCCTCGCCTTCTTCGACGCCATCGCGCCGATCGTCCATGCCGAGACGATCGACATGTCGGTCGCCTGGGCGCAATCGCGCTACGACAAGGGCGAGACCGAGGACGAGCGCCGCGCCTATCTCAACTGCCCGATGACGCGGGAGGACTACGAGGGTTTCATCGACGCGCTTCTTGCCGCCGAGACCGCCGCCTTCCGCGAGGGCGAGGCGCAGTCCGCCCCCGACCCCACCCCCTATTTCGACGGCTGCCTGCCGATCGAGGTGATGGCCGAACGCGGCCG